>JAFIGC010000178.1 GCA_020831635.1 Verrucomicrobiota bacterium
GCGCGCTCCTGACCCCGGGCTAACCGCTTTCGCCCCTTCGGGGCGGCCTGTGGGAAGGAACAACCCGACTTGGTCCTTCCGGCTCGCTGCGCTTGGGGGTTCCTGAAAACCGTTCTTTTTGTTTTCCGAGGCGTTGAAAATCCGGTATGGCGTTTGGCTCAACCCACACCCGAACCTCTCACGGCTTATGAACAAACTCGACGCGCTTCCCAATATTCTGCTCCTTGGTCCCGGTCCCTCCGGCACCCACCCGGAGGTGTACCGCGCGCTTACCAGTCCCACGCTGGGTCACTTGGATCCGGTGTTTATTTCTTTGATGGACGAACTGAAGGGCATGCTTCAGCAATTGACCCACACCCGGAACGAGGTGACCTTTCCCGTGAGCGGCACCGGTTCCGCGGGCATGGAGGCGGGCTTTGTGAATTTCATCGAGCCGGGAGATTCGGTCCTGGTGCTCATCAATGGCGTGTTCGGCATGCGCATGAAAGACGTGGCCGAACGGCTGGGGGCGCGGGTGGATTCCCTGGAATTCGACTGGGGCACGCCGGTGGACCCGGAGGCGGTGAAGGCGCGTCTGGCCACCCGTTCCTACGATCTGGTCGCGGTGGTGCACGCGGAAACTTCCACCGGGGTGCGCAATCCGCTCGACGAGATCGCGCCGCTGGTCCGCGCGTCCGGGGCCTTGTTTTTGGTGGACAGTGTCACCGGGCTGGGCGGCATTCCCGTGACCTTGGACGACTGGGGCGTGGATGTTTTTTACAGCGGCACCCAGAAATGTCTGGCCTGTCCGCCGGGTCTGGCCCCCTTCAGCGCCTCCCCCCGGGCAATCAAACGGCTCCAGAACCGCCGCGGCAAGGTGCCCAACTGGTATTTGGATTTGTCGATGATCGTCAATTATTGGGCCGGGGAAAAACGCGCCTACCACCACACCGCGCCCATCAACATGATCTACGGACTCCACGCCGCCGTGCGGGTGATTCTGGAAGAGGGCGAAGATGCGGTCATTGCCCGGCATCAGTCCGCGCACGAGGCCTTGGTGACGGGGCTGGAGGACCTGGGGCTTGAGTTGCTGGTGGCTCCCGGGCATCGTCTGCCGATGCTCAACGCGGTGAAAGTGCCCGAGGGCGTGGACGAAGCGGGGGTGCGCGCGGCCATGCTGCGCGATCATGGGATCGAATTCGGCGCTGGATTGGGTCCCTTGGCCGGAAAAATCTGGCGTATTGGCCTGATGGGGCACAACGCCCGCCCCGAAGTGGTTTCCCGTTGTCTGGAGGCGCTTGGGGCCTGTCTTTGACTCCGGAGGCCGACGGCGAGCGGTTACTTTGTATTGGACGTAAGAAGATCAGGGGCAATCGCTTCCCGCACCGGAAATCCCAATCCTAATCGTAATCCTAATCTTACTCGCACAAAAAATACATCCATTCATCGATGAGGCTTGTGCGTATGATTCAAAAGGACCTGCGGATGCCGAGACACGGCCTGCGGATCTTCCGGCATGGCCTGTCATTTTCATGTGAGGCAATTAAGATTAAGAGTAGGATGAGGATTGCAATAGGATAGGAACACTGGAGAATTCTTGACAAAGAGAATTCCGTTCCGCAAGCTCAACACTTCTCAGTTGATGCCCCACACGCGGTTTTCCCGTGTGGATAGACGTATGTCCCTTCCCTGTGGCGGGCCGTGCTCACCTCCAAGTCCATTCATCCCCATGAACAAGCGCATTATCCTCCTTCTCACCTCTTTGACAACGCTCCTCTGCACGACTCCTTTGGGGGCGGTGGAGGAGCAGGCCCTGCGCGAAGCGGTGGAACGCCTGAAGGTCCCTTCCTCTTTGGCGGTGGTCATGGGCTCCGACGGATCGATGGAAGAGCGGATTCTGGCTGCCGCGCCCCGTTATACGATTTTGAGTGTTGGCGGGGATGTCGCCGCCGCCGATGCCCGACGCGAGCGATTGGCGGCCCATGCCGGGCAGGTGTCCGTACAGCCGGGAATCGGCTCCGCGATTCCGGTGTTTCACCGTGCCGCCGCCTTGTTGGTGGTGGATGCCGAGGCCTTGGGCGGCGATGCCCCCAATGACGTTGAAATCAGCCGTGCCCTGCGTCCTTTCGGCACCGCCTGGGTGCGGCGCGGGGGTGCTTGGGGGGAGCGGCGGGGGGAATGGCCGGACACCATCGCCGAATACAACCACTGGCTGGGCAACCATCGCTTCAACCACATCGTTGAGGACGAGGAAGCGGGGCTGGTGCGCTCCATGCGTTGGCACACCGGGCGCAAACACCAGGTGGGCAACAAAATCTGGACTTCGGGCGGGGTGATGATTTCCGAGATCATGGACGGCAACAACCGCCTCAATACCATCGGCGGCTTCTGCGCCTTTTCCGGGATGCAATTGTGGGAGCGTCAGGAACTGAATATCGTGCACAATCTCTCGACGGTCATGGACCGGGAGCGTTTTATCCTGCACACCGTCCCGGTCGAACCCGGCGGCGAGCCATGGTCGCCAGGAAATCAACGGCGCGAAATCGGTCGCAGCGGCAGGCCGGAACGTCTGCATGCCCTGGACATTCATACCGGCGAGACCCTGGTGGCTTATGAAGAAGGTCCCGACATGCGCGAGGGGTCCACCACCGCCGTAGTCAACCTGTACGACGGGAAACTGGTGGTGGCCGCCGCCGACAGCTTGTGGGTGTTGGACGCGGCCAGCGGCAAGCTCCTGTGGCGCCAACACCACGAGGGCCAGCGCGTGTCTTTTCCGGTGATTGCCAACGGCATGGTGTTCTGCACCGTCGGTGGAGGTATTGGCCGTCCGATGCTGCACGGCGAGGGCAAGGAAGTCATGCCCCAGGTCAGCCATGTCTACGCGTACGATCTGGTCGGCGGCGAGCAGCGTTGGCATTGGGTTCAGGATGTGGAGGACGGCTTGGTCAGCACCAACTTCTCCTTCACCGAGGGACATTTGTGGCTCACCCTGGGCACCCGCCGCGATCAGAACCGTCTGCTGCGCTTCGATCCCGCCACCGGCGAGGTGACCTTGCGGACCCAGCACCGCAGTCCCGGACCCACCGACCGCTATGTGCGCCTTTTTCCCACCGACGACGGCATGATTATCAACCGCGGCGCCCCCGATTTTTTTGTCATCGACGAAAGCGGTCAACAGAAGGTCTCGGTGGATTCGCGATCCGGCGCCTGTCTGGCCCCCCGGGCCAGTTCCCGCTACCTCTACCACGGCACCACCGCCATCGAGTTGAAGCCGCCCTACATGACCCACCGCGCCCACATTCAGCCCGGCCGTTGCACCAACGGGGTGTATCCCAGCCACGGCATGGTGATGGCGGCCCATGTCGCCTGCGACTGCGATCCCTATATGCGCAGTCTTTCCGCCTACGGTGACGACGATCCGCCCGAAGCCATCGAGCCGCTGACGGTGGCCGGTCCGGGTCGGCCCGGGCGTGAGGTGGCGGGGGACGCTTGGCGCACCGCCTTCCGCGATGGCCGCCGCAGTTCTTGGGCCGAGACCCCGGTGCGCCCCGATTTGGAAGAAGTCTGGCGGGTGCAACTCGGCGAGGTGACCTCCGGGGACCCGCTTTTGGCGGCCCAGTGGAGCCGTCATTTTACCGCCGCCACCGTGGCTGGCCCGGTGTTGGGGGATGGCGTGGTGGTGGTGCCCATGGGCCATCGCCACGAGGTGGTGGCCTTGGACCCCGCCACCGGCGAGGAACGCTGGCGGGTGCGCAGCAACGGTCAGGTGGATGGGCCGGTGACCCTTGCGGGTGGCATGGTCCTTTATGGCACCACCACCGGCTGGATCGAAGCCCGCTCCATCGACGACGGACAGCCGGTATGGCGCACGCGTCTCGGCCTGCAGCCCCGCTATCGCGTCGAAAACGGCCAAATTGGATCTCAGCATCCGGTGCCCGCCTCGGTGACCGTGCATGAGGGCAAGGTGTACGCCATGGCCGGGCTGCATTCCATTGTCGACGGCGGCCTGCATTGGGTCGAACTGGACATGAACAGCGGCAAGGTCTTGCGCAGCGGCATGGCCGGCGGCGAGCCCAAGCCCTTTGCCGCCGGAGAGCGCAACCGTCCCGGCTATCCGCCGAACGATGTGGTCAACCCCGAATACATCAGCGATGGCGATCATCGCTGGCAGCGCATGCCGGGCACCTTTCCCTCCACCAATCTGGCCGTGGCCTATCCCATGCAGCGGGGCGGCATTCTCACCGTCACTCCCGAAGGCTGGCTGGGTCTGGGGGTGTTGGCCATTGATCCGGACGAAGGGCGCATCCTCTCGGGCGGGCGCGATTTTGGATTTGTCAGCGCCGGCCATTGGGGCATCGACCGGAAACACGCACCCCGCTATCCCGTCGCCATTCTGGACGGTCTTCTGAGCAAAGACGGCGATCAGGTGGTGATGGGCGGCATTCGAGGCAAGGCCATTGCCTACCGCGGCGCGCGCATGATCGGTCTCTCCGCCAGCAATAATCACCAATGGAGCTACAGTCCCGAAGGCAATCATCTGGCCGAGCATCTTCTGGACATGGAGAGCGGCGCGGTGGACACCCGGTGGACGGTTCCCCTTGAGGTGCAACGCTTTCGCGGCGATGGCCGGAATATGGGCGGGACGCGCTTGCGGGGGCGCACCCCGTCCGAAGCCCTGGCCGTTGCCGGCGAGATCGCCCTGGTCGCCGACGCCAGACGCCTGCAAGTGCGGGACTTGTCCAAGGAGGGCGAACAAGTCGCTTCCCACGAACTGCCCGCCTGGGCCACCCAGTGCGGCATCGCCACCGCCAACGGCCTGGTCATCGTCGTCTGCCTCGACGGCACCGTGATCGCCTACCGCTGAACGCAACGCCATGACTTCCCCCGCATTGGATCCCACGCGATACGCCCGCCATCTTTCCCTGCCCGGGATTGGCTTGGAGGGACAGGAACGTCTGCGGGCATCCAGCGTGCTGATCGTGGGCTTGGGGGGACTGGGCTGCCCAGCCTCCCTCTATCTCGCCGCCGCCGGCATTGGGCGGCTGGGGTTGGCGGATTTTGACACCATTGACACCAGCAATCTCCAGCGTCAGGTGCTTTACACCGAACGGGATGTCGGCAAACGCAAGATTGACCGCGCCGCCAAGGCCCTGCACGTCCGGAACCGGGAGCTGACCCTCGACCGCATCCCCGAAGGCCTCACCCCGGACAACGCCGTGGACCTGATCCGTGGTTATGACCTGGTTTTGGATGGAACCGACAACTTCGCCACCCGTTATCTGATCAACGACGCCGCCGCGCTCGCCGGGGTGCCCGTGGTCTCGGCCAGCCTCTTTCAATTCGAATGCCAGGTGGCCGTGTTCGCCCCCTCGGCGGGTGGCCCCTGTTACCGTTGCCTCTTCCCGGACATGCCCGCGCCCGGTGAAGTGCCCAATTGCGCCGAGGCCGGGGTGTTTGGCGCCCTTTGCGGCGTCGCCGGATCGATGCAGGCGATGGAGGCCATCAAATGGATCACCGGGGCGGGGGAACCGCTGTTGGGGTTTCTGCTGACCGTGGACGCGCTGAGTCACCGCCATCACCGGGTGCGGGTGGGACGTGATCCCGGTTGTGCCCTTTGTGGCGCCGACCCGACGATCACCGAAATCCGCGCCGAGCGTTACCGTTTTGTCTGCGATCCCTTTCCCGGCGAAAAACCCGAAATCCCGCCCCGCGAGGCGCGTGCGTTGGCGGACGCCCTGTTTGTCGATGTGCGGGAGCCTTGGGAATGGGATTTGGTGCGGCTTCCCGATGCCGTGCACCTGCCGCTGGGCGAAGTGGCCCGCCGCAAAAACGAATTGCCCCGGGATCGTCCCCTGGTGGTCTATTGTCACGCGGGCATCCGCAGCCTCCGGGCCGTGGAGGGCTTGCGCGCCGCCGGGTTTTCCCGGGCGGTGAGCCTTCAGGGAGGCATTGACCGCTGGGCCGTGGAACTGGATCAAAACCTGCCGAGATACTGAATATGAATCACCACCGCCATAAACTTTTATTTCTGTTCGCCATCCTGCTCACCGGGATTTCCCTGGTGCTTTTGTTTCGGCTGGACGACCGCCCGCGCGGGGGGCGCACGAAAGGGGAGCCCCCCATCACCCTGCACGCCGCCGCCGGCCTGTCCCGTCCGGTGCAAAGGGTGGTGGAAGCCTACGAGCGGGAAACCGGACGCCAGGTGAACGTGAATTTTGGCGGCTCGGGCACTTTGCTCAGCGGACTGCGGGTGGCCGGACGCGGGGACCTGTTTCTCGCCGGGGATGAGCAGTACATTCAAAATGCCCGCGAATACGATCTGATCCGCGAGGAGTTTCCCGTGGCCACCATGACCCCGGTGATCGCGGTGAAGCAGGGCAACCCCAAGAACATCCAGGGGTTTGCCGACTTGTTGCGCGAGGACGTGCGCGTGGCCCTCAGTGACTCGCGGGCCGCCGCCGTGGGGGTGCTGGCCAAGGCGATGTTGGAGGAGGCGGGGTTGTGGGACGAGGTCGAGGCCGCGGTCGCCGCCCGCGGGGTGTTTCGCCCCACCGTCAACGGCCTGGCCACGGACGTGGCCACCGGACCCATCGACGCGGCCATCGTCTTTGATTCGGTCGCCAACCAGTTTGACCGCGTGGAAACCCTGGTCATCCCCGGCGTGGAGGCCCACCTCAGCCGGGTGGCCCTCGGGGTGCTGGCCGCCAGCGAACAGCCCGCCGCCGCCCTGCATTTCGCCCGGTACCTCACCGCGTCCGACCGGGGTGCGGCCATCTTCGCCGAAGAGGGCTTTGTTCCCGTTCCCGGGGATCCCTGGGCCGAAGTGCCGGAAATCACCCTGTTCAGCGGGGGCGTGAATCGGGTGTCCATCGACGACGCCCTGCGCGAGTTCGAGAAGCGGGAGGGGGCGCGGGTCAATGTGGTGTACAACGGCTGCGGCATCCTCGTCAGCCAAATGCGGGCCGGGGCGAAACCTGACGCCTATTTCGCCTGTGACACCAGCTACATGGAGGATGTTTACGAACGCTTTCGCGACCACCAACTGGTGTCGGCCACCGACATGGTGATCATCGCCGCGCCCGGCAATCCACGTAACATCCGCTCCCTTGCCGATCTCGCCTCCCCCGGGGTGCGGCTCGCCATCTGCAATCCCGATTACAGCGCACTCGGCGGGCTGACCCATGGCCTGCTCCGGGCCGTCGACCTGTTCGATCCCGTGATCGCCAACGTCACCTTTGGCGACGCCCCCACCGCCGACACGGTGGTCACCCGCGTGCGCACCGGACGCGAGGACGCGGGGATCGTGTACCGCGCCAACACCACCGGATTGGGCGGAGCCCTGGAAATCATCGAGATCGAGCATCCCCGCGCCCGGGCCGCGCAACCCATCGCCGTCAGCGTGGACACCCGGTTCCCGGCCTTGTCCGACCGCCTTTCGTCCTATTTGTCCACCGGTGGCATGAAAACCCGTTTTGAAGCGGCGGGGTTTGAGTACATTGTCGGCACGGAGATGCCCGAACGATGAAACCGCACCGCACCGGGCCCGCGTGGCCGTTGTACACCGCCCTGGGGATTCTCGGGGGCTTTTACCTGCTGCTGGTGGCCGGCCTGCTGCTCGCGCTTTTTTTTGCGGACGGGCTTTTTCGTCCCGGTGCGGCCCTCGAATTTCTCAACACCCCGCCCATTCGCTACGCCCTCATGCTCACGCTGGGCTCCACCCTGCTCACGGCCATGCTCTCGGTGCTGGTCGCGGTGCCCGTCGGCTATCTCATGAGCCGCGTGTCCTTCCCCGGCAAAGTGGTGGTGGACGCCCTCCTGGACGTGCCCATCGTGCTGCCGCCATTGGTGGTGGGGCTGGCCCTGCTTATGTTGTTCATGACCCCGGTGGGACGCGCCATCGAATCCGTGGTGCCCATCACCTATGCCATTCCCAGCGTGGTGCTGGCCCAGTTCACGGTGGCCGCCGCCTTCGCGGTGCGGTTGATGCGCAGTGTCTTCGAGCAACTCGATCCCCGCTGCGAACAGGTGGCCCGCACCCTGGGGTGTTCCGCCGGACAGGCCTTCCGCAAGGTGGTGCTCCCGCAGGCCGCCAACGGCATGATCGCCGCCTGGACCCTCTCCTGGGCCCGCGCTCTTGGAGAGTTTGGCCCGGTGCTGCTGTTCGCCGGAGCCACCCGTTTCCGCACCGAGGTGTTGCCCAGCACCATCTTTCTCGAAATGAGCGTGGGCAATATCGAGGGCGCGGTCGCGGTCTCCGTGCTCATGGTCCTGGTGTCCATGACGGTGCTGATTTTGGTCCGCCTGGGCGGCGTGAACACGCGGGGGGCATCGCTGTGATTGAATTTCAGGAGATCGCCGTGCGCCAGGGCGGCTTCACGCTCTCGGACGTGAATTTCACCCTTCCCGAAGGCGCCTATGGGGTGATGACCGGCAAGACCGGATGCGGGAAAACCACCCTTCTGGAGATTCTCTGCGGACTCCGCCGACCGCATTCCGGCGCGGTGAGACTCTTTGGTCAGGACGTCACCCGCCACGAACCCGGATCGCGCGGCATTGGGTACGTGCCCCAGGACCAGGCCCTCTTTCCCCATCTGAGTGTCCGCGAGAACTTGGCGTTCGCCCTGCGCATTCGCCGCTGGTCCCGCGCGGACATCGCCACCCGGGTGGGGGAACTCGCGGAGCGGCTGGGCATCCAGGGCTTGTTGGACCGCGAGCCAGGCCGTCTCAGCGGCGGGGAGGCCCAGCGGGTGGCCCTCGGACGCGCCCTCGCCCCCCGTCCACGGGTGTTGTGTCTCGACGAACCCCTTTCCGCCCTCGACGAGGACACCCACGAGGATCTGCTCGCCCTCCTGCGGGGACTGCACCGCACCGAAACCCCCACCGTTTTGCACATTACCCACCGGCGGTCCGAGGCCGACCGTCTCGCCACCCACCGGCTCCGTCTTGCGAACGGCGCCCTGACCCTGGAGGACGTTTCCCATGTTGACTGACGAAGAAAAAGCCCGCTACGAATGGCAAATGTGGACCCCCGGGGTGGGGGAGGCCGGCCAGGAACGCCTCAAAAACGCCCGGGTGCTGATCTCCCGCTGTGGCGGGGTGGGCAGCGTGGTCGCCTACGAACTGGCCGCCGCCGGGGTGGGCAAGCTCGTGCTCGCCCATGCCGGGAACATCAAACCCTCCGATTTGAATCGTCAACTCCTCATGACCCATGACGCCCTCGGCACCCCGAGGATGGACTCGGTCCTTCGGCGACTGCGGGACTTGAACCCTTTGATCGAACTGGTGGGCGTGAAAGAAAACCTGTCCGAAGCCAACGCCGCGGATCTGGTGGGGCAGGTGGACCTCGTGGTCGATTGCGCCCCCCTGTTTGTCGAGCGCTACGCCATGAACGACGCCTGCGTGCGGCTGGGCAAACCCATGGTGGAATGCGCGATGTTCGACGGCGAAGCCTATTTGACCACCTTCGTTCCGGGAGTTACCGGAGATCTGCGTTCTTTGTTTCCCGAGCCTCCCCCGGAATGGAAACGCGAGTTTCCGGTCTTTGGCGCCGTGTCCGGCACCATCGCCTGCATGGCCGCCTACGAGGCCATCAAATGCATCACCCAAACCGGGGAGTTGCTCACCAACACCCTCCTGCACTGCGATTTGCAGCGCATGCGCTTCCGACGTCTTCCCATTCAATAAACCCCACACCCCCCAAACCCCCATGCCCAAACTCATCCTTCCCGCCGCGCTGCGCCGCCATCTGCCGGAGACGGTATCCGAAATGGACGTCGAAGGCCCCACCGTCGCCGACGCGCTGGACGAGCTGATGCTCGCCCACCCCCAACTCCGCCCCGTGCTTTTCGAAGGGTCCGAACTGAAGAACACCGTCCGGGTGTTTGTCAATGAAGAGGACATTCGATCCCTGCACGGAACCGGCACCCCCATTCAAGGCAATGACGAAGTGCTCCTGCTGCCTCCCATCGCCGGGGGGTGATCCGGCAACCCGTCCCCGGTGGGGGCGTTTCCACCACAAAGCGCTTGTTCGGGAGATCACAAAATTACCCTTCCCCGTTACCGGGGAGGGGTGCGGAACGGACTCAGCGGCGACGACGTTTCAGTCCTGCGAACGCCGCGGCCAGCGCCATAACCACCAAGGCCAGCGTGCCGGGTTCAGGGATAACGGCGACATCGATTAAACTTTCGCCATACCTGATTTCGTCAATCCGATTTCCTGAACTCGTATCGGCCCCCCCGATGGCCAAACCTACCGATACGCCCCCCCAATCCTCAAAAATATAGTTGGCGACGCTGTTGAACGTATGCAACGCCGTCGAATCCAATGCGGACACCGAACTCGCGTCGGTGGGATTGATCCACAAGTCAACCGTCTCATTCTGTGGGCCCGCGGGGGGGGTGGCGCGCGGGCGGCGGGGGGGGGGGGGGGTGGGCGCGGGGGTGGGGGGTTGGGGGTGG
>JAFIGC010000179.1 GCA_020831635.1 Verrucomicrobiota bacterium
ATTTGGCGTACCGGGACGGTGTCTACAAACTCAACCCGCCCATCACCCAGAGCGAGCCCGAGCTTTCCGTGGAAGAGGCGGAAGGCGAAACCTGGTTTGAAAAGGCCTGGGCGCGATGGATGAGCCTGCCCTATTGGTTCATGGCTCATTCCGCCGGACCGGACACCATCGGTAGAGGTTTGCAACTGCGACTTTGGCCGGAAGGACATCAAGGCGATATCGTAATCTGGGAACATCCCGGCCAACAATTGATTCATCTCGGCTTGGAAAATCCCGAAAACGGTATCCCCGAAATTCTTTCTTCGTATCCCGCCCCGGACTGGGAAATGCGCATGGGGGAAAGCGTTGAGGTCTTCGCGGAACGCGAGCGGTCCACCCGTCGGGTGGTTTGGAAATTCCGGTCCCCGCATCGAGAACCGGAACCGGAGCCAGAGCCCCGCATGATGATGGCCATGGGCGGGACGCCCCAATTTCGAGTTATCCTTGAACACGCGGACCCCGAAACCGTCTCGGGACGAGTGGAATTCGGACAGGAAACCACCACCGGACCTTTCACGGTATGGCGACACGACAGCGGCATTCCCAACGGATGGGAAACCCTGCCGGGCGAATGGTTCCCGGTGCTTTGGGAACGGGATCGCGGCACGGAGACCGAATGGGAATTCGACGTAGACACCACCGACGCCGGGGAGGATCACCCCCTCTTTCTCCGCGCCACCCTCGGCATGGTGGACAGCGACCAGGACGGCATGGACGACGGCTGGGAACTCTGGCACTTCGGAGAACTCGTTAATCCGAATGTGGACGCGGACGGCGACGGACTCACCAACCTGGAGGAGTACCAACACGGCACCGACCCCAACAATCCCGACACCGACGGGGATGGCATGAGTGACGGCGACGAAATTACGCTCGGCCTCGACCCCCTGAAGCGCGACCACCCCGATGTGGATCTTCAGGTATTCATCACCTATTGAAAGTAACGCATGAAACTTCAACGTTCCTTATCCCCCCTCCGCCCCGCCGATACGGCGATCGGCGCTCCCGTCCCCTTCCGCCCCGGCCCTTCAACGTTCGATGTTGGAGGTTCGATTTTCAAAGTTCGCATTCTCATGAATCTCCCCCTTCGCCCCGCAACTGCCGAAACCAACGGGAGCACCATGCGCGGCATTGATAGGGCACAGGGGAGCTTATCCACCGGGGATAAGGACGACAACGGCCTTGGAAACTTGGGGGAAAATCATTACGCCTCCGACAATGATGTCCGCATAGACGTGGAAGAGGTACCGTATGCGGCAAACCCGCTATGGCCCGATCATCCGGATATCGGATTGACTGCGGGTGGGAGGTTGGTGCAATGATTGGATTTAAACGCTGTTTTCTCGCATGTTGCTTGGCGCTTCTTTGTACAATCTCCCGGGGCGAGATTGAACCCACTTTGGAAATTTTATTGAGGGCAATTCAGGAACGTTATGCGGCGGTTACGCAACGACAGGCGGTGGAACAGGCGTGGGGCGCTTCGCAAACCGTCTCTTCCTCCAATCCCGATCTTACCATTTTTACCGAAGCGGCCGCAGTGACCCCAAGGCCACCCATCAACTGGGGGAATGGTGTTCCCGCCTCGCCTCCTGACGGAACCTTTGATACCTGGACGCTTCAGCAACGTCTTGAGATACTTGAAGTCGCCTACACGGAACTTACCGACTTGGTCGGTGAATATCTCAACGTGGATCCCCAAGGTTTCACCGGCGGAAGCGTGCACGTTGCCGCCGACGCCTTCACGCCCGACGGCGACGTGGACTTGGCAGATAAAAAAGGATGGTCCTATAGCAAGTACGACCTTCCTATGAAATCCGGCATGAACGATCCTAGTGATTACCACACTCAGCTTTATCACATGGCCGATCTCGTTTCCCGTTTAAGATGTCTGAGTTGGCCGGTTCCGGTCTATCGTAGAAGCATGCCCATAGATCACTGGTGGGATCTTTTCAACCCATTTTATAGTGTTTATCAAGGAAATGAGCCCTTTGACTATCTATACCGTTATCGTCCTTGGCAGGGTTCGGGCAATCCGAATACTACGAATCATCCGGAATATATCGGGTTGCATAATTTGAAGAATAATCAGGTGGATCCAGCGGATGATTTCTCCACGGCGACTTTTGTTTTCAAAAACGCGGCCTATGCTACGGAGGCATTAGCCATGATGCAAAACATGGTGGGTTTGATGGACAATTGGAGCACTTTCATGATGCATAAAAACATCACCGTCGGGAACGGTCAGTTCAACACCGCCATGCTTCAGATACCCGCTTTGGGAATGGTGGTCATTGAAAACCAAGGTACCCATGATTACTTTCTGTTGGCGGGCGGGACTTTTTCCGCCGGAGGGATTCGTTATTTCAATGATGGAACCGGTTTGATTTCGGGCGGTATTCCCGGTGATTTGTACATGCTTGAGCATATCACGCAACAAACGCGACTCACCATCGAAAAAAACAACCATGAAATCGAGGCTGCTCAGGAAACCGTTTTCATCCAAGGCCCCGAGGTTGCGCCAACGGGAGGATGGATCACCCAAGCGGAAGCCGTCGCCTCCGGAGTGTATCAACAAGACCCCCTGGTATACGGGCGACCCGAAGCTGATCTGAATATACAGCTTTCCCCCCAAACACTGGTTCCCGATTGGAACGGCCTCATCCAAAATACCACCCCTTGGACATTCATATACAAGATCACGGGAGAGGATTATCCAACTCCGCTACCGCAAGAGCTGTACCATGACTTGTACAGAGGTCCTTTAAATGGGTACCTTCCCGATCATGCGCAAGGGTATCTCACGGATGATTATCTCCAGGCCGGATTTACGGAACAGGATCTAGAGACATGGAAAAATTTGACCTATCTCGCTGGCGTGAACACATATTCCGTGTTTGTACCCGAGTTCACCGAGTTAACGCAACCATTACCCGGGGTGAAAAGAACTCCCTTGATTTTGGGCGGGGACCGCCCCGGCTTATCACCCGCGGGTCCTGATCGTTATTATAGCATTGATCTGGGAAGTGGACGGTACACACGATCACACAACGCTCGACTGGTTCTGGTATTGCGGACCGATGGGGACTTCGACCTCGTGTTTGTTGGCGACCGTACGGAATATGACACCTCGGAGTCAAACGAAACCATGCGGGTTTATGCCGGGGAAGCCTTGAAGACCATCGTGACCCATCCAGGCGGTGGAGGCATACTGGTCCATCAATCATTGGCCCGGAATCTTCCCGACGCCATGGGCGCGGAGGGAGAACTGATCAAGGTGTTTGAATTCCAAAACCACGCCAATCCGGAAGTCGGAAACCCCTATACCCTCCTCACCTGCACCTATTATGGACCGGGCGGCAACATCACCCGGCACTGGGGGATGGACGCAAATCGCCTGTACGCCGGACACGACTTCGACACCTCCCCCTTGAAATGGGTCATGCAAACATCGGATTCCGTAAACAACGTTTATTCCGGCAACATCAAACGATATGAAGAAGAAACCTTGGCGTCGGACAGCGATTTCAAATGGATTACCCACGAACATTTCGGAGAAATGCCGCTTTACTTGGAACAAATCCAACGATCCTTGGTCACCGGTACACCCGACCGCGTATGGACCGCCGAATACCATGAAAATGGCCTGCTCAAGGAAACGTCATGGGGCGGTCCCGGGTCCCATGAAAGCGAGATATCCGAACTCGGTGTGCTGACCTCGCATACACAAGGCCCCTTCAACAACAGTGCCTCTTTCGCTGGGAATCAGCTCAATAGAGCATACCAATACGGTTCGACCACCCTCTCCAACTCTGAAAGCGTCTGGAGCCCTGCCGGGGCTTTGACCCACAAAACAACGGTGGGGAGCGTGGAACATGAAACGAAAACGTATCTTTGGGTTCCCGGCGAAAGCGGCTTTGAAGCCGGCCAAATTCCTTGGGGTGTCAAACGGATCGAACACCTTGACGGCACCGAGACTCATGTGACCGACATCTTGACCGTTGACGGCCGTGTGCACAAAAGCCGGACCGTTGTGAATGGCCAAACCGTGGGCCCCAAAACCGTGCGCACCTGGAATGTTCTCGGCATGCTGAAAAGCGAAATCACCACTTGGGAACCCGAAGGTCTTGTTCTCTCCAGCACGGTGTACGAAAACAGCCGACTCGGCCCCACGAAAATCACCACCACCGATGGTGAAGCAACCACTTTTGCTTGGAACGCCGCCGGGGAGTTGGAGGAAAGCAGCGGCCCCGCGGGTTCGTGGGAAGTCGAAACCCGGGATACTCTGGGCCGTCCCCTTACATCAAAGGACAGTCTCCGCAACGTCACCCACACCCTGAATTACAATGGCCTGAGCACCACCCGCACTTCGTCTGGAGGAGGTGGCAGCCATGCGTGGACCGCCACCCACAATGGTTTTGGTGAACCCGTCAGTGGTGGCTTTGCCGGACCTCAAGGTCAGACCGGGACCGCAAAATGGGAAAATGGACAGTTTTCCTCTACGGGCAAGAACACCCTCACCCACGCGGAGGGCAAAAGCAGCTTCAACGAGCAAACCCTCGAAACCGTAGTCCAGGCCAACACCGCCGCCGGGTTCATGAGCACCGTCACCTCCGTGACATCCGATGACCCACCCGTTCCCATCATGGTTCACGGCGTTCCATGCCTGATGGTGGAAGCCTTCGCCCTTCCCCCCGGTACGGAAGAAATTGATGAGGAAGACAATGATGCGCGTGCCCTGTCCCGCACCTTCATTGACGGACTCGGACGCGTGCGCCGCGTGCAATCCCCCAATCCCGCATCCGCCTCCCTGGAATGGCTCGATACGGATTACCATTACGACACGGTAAACAGCCAAGTTCCCCCACAGCCAACCGGACAGCTCTCGAAAATCACTCGGCCCGGCCAACCGGACGTCCTCATCGAATACGACTCCCTGGGCCGCGTCTATCGACGCGCCTTGGACTACAACGGAAACGGAACAATCGACCTCGGAGAGGATCTGGTCCTGCAAAGCGAATACGGGGTCGAAGACGGAAAGTGGCGGGAAACACACTTTGTGGTCACGGGTTCAGGAGCGCAACATAAACAATTGCTTCGGCAGACCGAAAGCAGCGCATTGGACCGTTATTTCTCCGTTCGCACCGGAGCCCGGGCGGCGGATGAATTTGAAGTTGTGGGTGTGGGGCCGGGCGCCTTGTCCCTGAAGCTCAACAATCGCGTCGTGTTTGAACATTCTCACCAGCAAACCGTGGTCGCCGACACGTCCATTTCCGAAAGCGATCCGGTATCCCTTTTCTCATTGGACCGATCCGCTTTGGGGGTACCCTTGCAATTGACCCATGACCAAGGCCCTCTAAGCAAAACGGTCACGTACAATACCCATGCCCTGCCCGCATCCTCAGAGGGTGGAGGGTTGAATACAACTTATGCCCATTCCTTCGCAGCCGAAGGGGACTCCATCCGTTCCGCCACCCACAACGGTACCTTGGCCCGGCAGGTGGAAGTGAACCCCTCCACCCAATCGGCGGTCGCAGGCGGCGCGGGCGGTTTGCCCCACAGCCTGCACGAAATTTGGAACGCGGACGGCTCACGGCGATTCGAACGCAAAGCCGAAGGAGACAAAACCACCACTTGGGAAGTCAATCCCGCCGGATATGTCCATCAGGCACGCTTCCCTGACAATTTTGAGATCCACTACGCATGGGATTCGGTCGGAAGGCTCAAGGAAATGAACGCCGGCCAAGGCACCCTGATTTGGGAATACGATGAAATAAAGGGCAACTTGAAAAAAGGTTTGGTGGGTTCGGAAACCCGCTTTGAGGTGACCCAAAGCGATCTATTGGGCCGCCCACTGGAACTGGAGGACGATTCGGGGATCCGCTCGTTCTTTTACGATGACGAGCACTGGGTTCTCTCCGGCGCCCTCTGGACCGACGGTTTGTTGGAGGGGCACGAATGGGAAATCGAGGCGGATGCGCGCGGGCGACCCGGGACCCTCACCCTCCGCGAAGCCGGCCAGTTCCTTCACAGCGCCACCACCCTGTATCGGGGCAACAGCGACATCCCGGAAAGCCATTCCGTGTCCTTTGCCGGGGATACCCAAACCTATTCCGTGCACTTCAGCGGACCCGGCGGGGAAACCGATCTGGCCGAATATCGGGTGGACGGCCAAACGGTGTTCACCTGGTCCCGGACCCGAAACGCCAATGGTCAGGTCACCGGCATCAGCACCAGCCTCGGCAGCGAGTACGACCGAAACTGGACCTTGGATGACCTGGGAAGGGTGCAAACCCTCAGCCGAAGCGGCGGCACCACCACATACGGCTACCACCCCGGGCACGGCACCCTCGCCAGCGAAAGCGGCCCGGAGGGCTCCCGGACGTTCGACTACAATGCCCGGGGCGAACTCATCGGCATGACCCGGGACGGTCAGAACCTCGCGGTATCGGCGGCAAGCAACGGTTCCGGAGCCATGGTCTACAGGGAAAACATCCGCTCCCTGACTCTGAACGCCTCCGCGCATTCGGAAGCCACCCTGGAGATTTTCGCCGGAGACCCCAAAACCCTGGTGGGAAGCGCCACCGGAAGCTTCAGCCTCACCCTGGATGAACACAATGTGCCCGGCATTCTCAACGAAAGCCAGCCCCTGCGTTGGATGGTGCGGGGACAGCGTCCGGGAACGGATTACATCGGCGGCATGGCCATCGCCGAATTGGAGGGCGAGCACTGGTTGCCGCCCGCCTCGGAACACATCGTATACGATGTCTACGGACGCCGCGTACAAGACGGACTCCGCCAATACGAATGGAATGCCGCCGGCCAACTGACCGCCATCGAAAACATTCCCCCCGGGAGCGTGGGCATCGCCGGAATCATGTCCATGGGTGACGACCCGGTCCCCCAGCCGGAACCTGGGTTGCGGGTGGAGAACACCTTTGACGCCTCCAACCTGCGCGTGCGCAAACAAGTGCTGAAAGACGGGAATATCCTGCGCACCCACCACATCAGCTACAGTGGTAACACCCCCACCGGGGAGATCGTCACCAACGCTCAGGGACAACCCCTCTACGAAAACCAATACACCTGGGGCAAGAATGCCCGCATCTCCTTCATCCGGCATAAACCCGCCCTCGGGCTGCCCTCCATCTTGACGCCCGTCTACAACGAGTTGGGTCTGGTGGAGGCCTTGGTTGGGATTTTGCCATTTGGCGACGGTGAGATGGAGGAGGTCGCCCGCTATCGCTATGACGAGGTGACCCTGTTGCTCAAATCGGAACATGGGATTTACGCATCCGCGTTTTCCTGGTTGTATGGGCAGTCCTACTATGACCGTGAAACCCAGACGTACTTGTTAAAAGACGCCTTTTACTGCGCCCGCACCGCGCAGTTTCTGCAACGCGGCGGCCGGGAGGTCCACGGCTATGGGTCCTCCCTGATCGCGGAGCGGTTAAACCGTGGGGATGTGGTCTTCCAATGGGAGGCCCCGCGCGGACTGAGATTTTCAGTGCTGGGCAACCATCCCCCCCAGACCGTGGTGCTCCCCCGCCGATATGCGGAGGGCGATCCGGTACTTCCGTTTCGCAAAACCACGGGGCAGGTTCAGCAAATCGAGCACCGCACCCCATTGCAAAGCCTGGGGCATCACTTGGCCAACGTCCTCCACGGCATCGAACACGAAGCGGAGGACGCGGCCCATTTGGTCTGGGAACTCACCCCCTTTGCAATCGCCAACCACAAACTGCACCACGAAGCCAGCCTGCCCGAGGATCTCATTGCCGGAATGTGGACATTGGCCCGTTCTAAAGAGGCCCGGCACCTCCTTGTGGAAAAAGGGAAAGAAGGCTTCCACCACATGCTGGAGGACGAAGACGCGCAGGAAGAACTGGCGGGTCGATTCCTTTTCATGATGTTCACGGGGGCCGTGTTGCGAGTGGCCGAAGAAGGCGCTGGAGTAGGCAAGGCAGTTCGGGCCGGGGCGAGGGTGGGCGCAGAAGCTTCATTAGAGCGGGTGGCTGGTGAGGTTGGTGCACTTCCACAACTTGGACCCGCTAATGTCCGGATACGGACAGGTGAATTTGGAG
Organism: Verrucomicrobiota bacterium; assembly: GCA_020831635.1. GTDB lineage: Bacteria > Verrucomicrobiota > Kiritimatiellia > SS1-B-03-39 > UBA6053 > PXAS01. The sequence continues at coordinate 8,121 of JAFIGC010000179.1, forward strand.
AGTTACAATCTGCTTTTTCCAAAATTGAACCTGGGAATTTAGGACAAGGGACTCTGACCAACCAATCTTCACGAAATTTTGCGCAAAGACTAGGCCACGTAACTGATGACGCTGGTCATGCAGTAGGACAAAACTTGGGTGGCCTTGGTGGTGTGAGATCGGGTAACATTTTCCCGCAAGCACCTTCGGTGAACCGTGGAGCTTTTAACCAATTTGAGCAGATCATTGCCCGACATGTGGCTTCTGGTGATGAAGTCTTTGTTCGTGTAATTCCAAATTACTTGCCGGGTGCCACACGTCCATTTGAGATTGTATATCAAGTTCGAATCAACGGAAGAACATTTTCCAGAACATTCCCAAACCCATAAGATTTATGAGACAAAATATTTTACTGACGAACGGAAAACAAACTGGAAAAGAAACTTGCTTTGTTGGAGGGAAACCGATATTTCCAGCAGATATGGGCATCCCTCAATGTAGCCTGTGTGGTGCAGAGCAAACGTTTTTTTTCCAAATTGCTTTTTCCGAACCTCTCGTGTGGGCTGGACTCACATTGGCTGTATTTCAGTGTACGAGTTGCGCCAATGAAAATCATCTCATACCTGAGATGCTTTCTGGGGAGCTACTGAATGCAGACATCCCTCCAGATTTCTTAATAAAATACCAAAGGAATTTTCGATTTGAAATATTTGAAACAACACAAGGTCAGATGGTGGAGAATTATAAAGAACGCATAAAATTTTCTCCAATTAGCCTTGAAGAGAATGACCCGATGCTCAGCATAGGACATATTGGCACATCACCAAATTGGATTTTGAGTGATGAAACTCCCCGAATTTATCATTCAAAATACCCTATGCGCTTCCTGCTCCAACTTGATGGCGGCATAAATTTTGAAACTGTTAATGGTGCACCAAAGCAAATGGAAATAGGGTTGACCGGAAATACTGAACCTTCACCATTTGATTTTTACCAACTTTTTCTTGGTAACACGACATATTTTTTCGGGACTGTTGGACACAATCCAAATTTAGTTTATGCCATCACGCAAGTGACCTAAATAAATTTTAAAAAATTAATTTATTCGGACAACAGTCAATTAAATGAGTGTATAATAAGATGGAAGTGCAAATAACATATGAAAAATAAAACTCCTTTCAACGACATTTTTAGTTCGTCCATCACTGCGGGCGAGGCAAGTCATAAAGCAGTTGATCGCGCCGAATTTTCGCTTAATGTGAAATTTCCAAAAGAATATAGGGATTTTTTAGAAGCTTTCGGGGCTCTTATTGGAGATGATTTTGAGATAGCGGGTGTGTTTGATTCCAGTGAAGACGAACCGCCAATTTGGAAGCATATAGTCAATACGACTAAGCAATTCAGACGTATGACTGGTGGTAATATTTCCAATGCCTTGATCCCAATCTCTGATGATGGGTCTGGTAAGGTTTTTTACTTGGATACTTCAAATCCGTTTGGTGCCGTTTACTGTTATGGTCCAGGATTAGATGGAAAGAAAGTCGCAGAATCTTTTAAGGAATTTGTCGTAAAGTTGGCAAATGGCGGAAGGGTCAGCCCTTGCATTTAGTCAATTTTGATTCGCTGATTGAGTATGAACCTCCCCAAGAACCCGGCCCGCCCGCAAGACTCGCCCCCTGATTTCTCTGAGCTTGGATGGCGTAACAAAGAAGGTGGGCAAGATCATGGAGCGAAAGCGTTTGTCGGGAACCGATGCATACACGCTTTTGTATCATCTTCCTCACGAGGAATAAAAGCATAAGTGAAAGATTGCCTTTTTCCTGAAACCCACCACTTTAGAGGTTCAACCCCAAACAAAAACAACAATCACATGTCATCCCCCGAAACCACCAACCTCAAAATCACCTTGCCGGGAGGCGCGATCCGTGAGTGCGCACCGCATACGCCCATCCGGGAAATTCTCGCCGAAAACCTCGAAGCGGACAGCGGCCTCCCGTGGCTGGGGGCGTTGGTCAACCACGACGTCTGCGCCCTGAGTTATCCGCTGACCATGAACTGCGAACTGTTGCCCGTGAGCTTCCGGGATCGGCATGGGTCGCGCATTTATCGACGCACCCTGGCATTTCTGCTGGCCAAAGCGGTGCGAACCGCCTTTCCCGAAGCCCATTTCGCGGTGGAACACAGTTTGGGGTCGGGGTACTATTGCTCGTTCCAAATCAATGGCAACCCGGGCATTCGCGCCCACGAACTGGGCAAGATCGAAGCCACCCTCAACGCGTTGGTCAAGGCGGACCTGCCCATTCTTCGCAGGCAAATCTCGTATG
>JAFIGC010000180.1 GCA_020831635.1 Verrucomicrobiota bacterium
CCGGAGTAAGGAGCGCGGCGAAGCCGCTTTGGAGTGCGTGTAGCGAGCACCGCGAAGCTACCGCTTTCACCACCGCCAACCAACAAGCCCAGGCATTCGCCCAAGGCTCTGCAAAGCGGTAGCTTCGTTGCACTCGCTACACGCACTCCAAAGACGCTTCGCGTCCCAAACCGAAACGGGGTCAAAACACCCATGTCCGTCTTCTTACCCCGTGCCTTCGTGCCTCTGTGAGGGCAATTCATTTGGTTTCGTTACGGAAATTTCCGTGGTATCCATTCATTGTGTCTGTTGCGATGTTTCACAATGTGTGGGGCGTCCCATACATGATTACCGTTTCTTCAACAGGCCTTTGTTCTTGATGATGTTTTGATAGTCCCATTGAATTTCACGCGCTTTTTTCAGCCACCGCTTCAAATCGGTTTTGTTGATTTCCGAGACCTCTTGATAGAAAATGGAGGCATCCTTGAATTTTATTCCGATGACGTTCAATCCCGGCTCGTCAAAATCCGCGCCGCTCCAAAACATCAACCGGATCCCAGGTTTCTGTTTGCTATAGCCGACGGTCGGATTCCCATCCAAGAACCAGACGGGATGCGCGTGCCAGATTTTGCTTTCGGCTTCCGGGAGGTTTCGGTCGATTTCCTCAGCCAGCAGATCACAAACCTCCCGGAAATTCGGTTCCTGCCGCTCGTTGTAGGTTACAATATTCGGGTGCATTTCAATCCTGCTCCCGGACTTCGACGCGGGTCCGAATTGTCAGCATTACGGGGTCTTGGTCCGGATCCGGGGATTCCGCGGAGACATGTTTGGTCATTCGATACCACCCGCTCTCCGGGCGTTGGTCGGGAAGGAAGGGCCACGCCTGCTCCACACCGATTTTTTCGGGCTCCACGTGAAGTAGTTCCATGGTCCACATGGCGTTGCGGGATTCTTCCGTTTCCACCCAGGCCTCGCCGTTCCATTTTTCCACGGTGATGGGTCGTCCGTAGCTCAAGGCCCTGGTTCCGCGATTGACCACACGCACTTTGACGCGTCCGTCTGGTGCAATCCCGGCGGGGTTGGCGACCAGTTCGGCGGTGACCACTCCGTCTTCCGCCTGAACCAAGCCTTCGGAGGGATCGGCCGGAGGCAAGTCTGTTACCTCCGGGGTTGACGCGTTATTGAGGTTGCAAGCCGTCAGGGTGAGGGCGATGAGAAAATAGCTGAAAACATAAGTGGATTTTGTTTTCATGGTGGGAAAGGGTTTAGGAATACAAAATATCACGGGTGACCCCTTCTGCGTGACCCCTTCTTCCGGAATCATCCGATCTAATCAAACCCGGGAGCAAGGAAACGGACCAACAAACAGGAATGATGAACTTGTGTTTCATGTTCATAACCACACTCATTCTTCATCGATCAATTTCATGGACTCGAACATTTCCTCTTGTATACGCAAAAGGGCCTCCGCCCTGTCGGCCTGCCCTTCCCACCGATCCAGCAATTGATCAAAACGCCCTGCCTGAACCTTTGATTTTTCCAGTTGCCTCCGGCTTTCCTCAAGTTGCACCCGACTCTCTTCGAGTTGTGATGCCCCCTCTGCCATATGCCTCCGGCTTTCTTCAATTTGTCGCGTCGCTTCCCGACTCTGCTCCCAGTAGATTTCCACTTGTCGCTGATGGTCCGCATAATCCTCAGCGGAAAGCTGAGATTCGGCTCGCTGGGCATCACAGGCCGACAAGAGGAAGGTGAGTCCCATCAAGCCGATCATTGTCCGTATTTTATTTATTTTCATATTTCCTCTTCGAACAGGGGGTTCATTGATTTATACTTACCCACGATTTCCACGCAGGAAAGGAAGAAGTTCATTGCTCTTGTTGCTTTCTATGCTCATCATGCCGCTCCAGCCGGTACACAAAGCAATCATCCGGCCCGAAACGTCGGTTTTCAAAAAAGCGGAAGCCCAGGCGTTCATAAAACCGGTGGGACCGCGCGTTGTCCGCCATCGGATCCACGAGAATGGCGGTCACGGTTTCGTCCGCGAAACATCTGGCGATCGCCTGCCGCATGATCTCGGTGCCGTACCCCCGCCCCAAAGCGTCCGCCTCCCCGATCCAGATGTCGAGCGCCCGAAGGCCTTCGGGCACATCCCCCCAGTAGTGGGTTTCCTCTTCACACGGATCGATGATTTGCAGAAACCCGATGGGGCGTCCGTCCAACTCGGCCATCAACATTTCGCGCCAGGGGGGATCTTTTGCGAGTTCTTTTTCCCATTCCCAGTCCTCTTCCCCTTTCGCGGCCACAATGTGCGGCAACCCGTCCCAATGGCGCAGAAGGGGAATATCGGCGGGAGTCGCGGGTCGGAGTGTGATATGGTTTTTCATGTCAGCTTTCATATGTGTCGTGGCGGCGCACCCAGTCCATGGTGCTCTGTTCATTGCGGCCTTTGGGGGTGAGGAAAAAGAAAGGAGCAGCCGTCACAGCCCTCCTCCCAGCCGGGACCGAACATGAAGTGATAGACAATCAACTGACTGCGACCCTCGAACAGGTCGGCCAAGGTTTGCGGACCCTCGGGAGTGTCGAACAGGTAGTCTTTTTCGATTCGGACCCAAGGGAGCGCACGTCGCAACGCGCTCAGTTGGTCGTTGAGCTTTGTGACTTCCTTTTCTTTTTGCAAAAGCGCCCGCCGGGCGGCCAGCCATTGGTCGGGGGAAACGACCGAATGGCCGGCCAGCTCGGCGGAGGTGGGAGGTTTGGCTACGGACATGACGGGATCCCTCAGCTCATCCGTTCCATGAAAGCCCGGGAGCCCTGCTCGATTTCTTCAGGGCTTAGGTCCTGGATATGGGTGCTGGGTGACCATTGGTTGCCCCATTTGTCCTGCACGCAGCAAAAGCGGTCACCCCAGAACATATCGTCCGGCGGCATGATCGGCGTGGCACCGGCATCCACCGCCCGCTTGAAAGCCGCGTCCACATCCTTCACGTAGACGTACAGCGAGGCGGGCATGGGTCCCATTTCTTCACAGGCCTCGGAGAGCATCACCGTGGAATCGCCGATGCGTACCTCGGCGTGCATGATGGTGCCGTCGGGGCGGTTCAAGCACTCTCCGGGCTGTGCGTCAAACACGGTTTTGAGAAAGTCAACGAGCCCGTGGGCATCCTTGACGGTGAGATACGGGATCACGGTGTGGTATTCGGGCGGTTGGTGTGTGGTTGCTTTTTTCATTTTTCTCCATTTGGTTCGGTTGTTTCAGCAGACTGATCCGACGGATCAGACGGATCCGTCAAGATCTTTTCTCCAGTTGGTGGGTTGTTGCCGTTTGGCACCCCAAAGGCCACGATAATGGTGTCGGCAGGCGTATGCGAGAAAGAGATTTCCCAGCAGCACGAAGATCGCCACTGGCAGCCCTTCCGGCGCCAAAAAGAGGTGGACGAGAAAAATATTCACACTGACGGGAAACAGGACCACCACCGCCAATGGCAAGAAAAACCCGGAAAGCAGGGCCAGAGCAGCCAGCAGTTCCACGGTTTTCACCAGGGGCATCAGATACCGGGCGGCGGCCAGCCCCTCATTGAAGGCCTTCATGTCGCCTTCCAGTTCCGGCGTGGGCGCCAAGTCCAGGAAGTAGACCGCTGAGGCGAACAGGAACAAAAGTCCCATCAGAACTCTTACAATGATCACGGCAATTTTCATGGGGATCTCCTTTGGGGATTCATCATTCAGGCGGCGTTCGGATCGGGTTGATAGACGCCAAAGGTATTCCCTTCCGTATCCAGGAAATATCCCTGCCAGCATTTGCCGGGAACGGCGAATTTCGGCAAGGCAGTCTGGCCGCCCAGCCGGAGAATCGTATCCGCGGTGCGGTCGAAGTCCCCGGCCTGGAAGGAACAGACGAAGGCGTTGGTGCCGCATTCGGGCGGCGGGGTCTTGGCGGGACGTTGAAGGAGTCCTCCGGGTCCGCCGGGTGTTTCGATGCTCCAATACGGCACCGGCAGACCGGGCACTTCCGTGAAAGTCCAACCGAATGTCTCCCGATAGAACTGCATGGCCCTCTCCGGGTTCTCCGCCTGGATTTCAAAATAGATGAATGAATGCATTGACGTATTTTCCTTTTTGAGATTACGATTACGATTAGGATTAGGATTAGGATTACGATTAGGATTACGATTAGGTCAGATAGGCCTCGAGACAGTCAAGACTGGAACCCCATCCGTCGATCACGCCCATGGCCTCGTGTTTGTGGCGATCCGCCTCGCTGACGTGTTCGAGGGTGATGGTGAGCAGCGTGCCAGTGCCCTCCCCGGCAAAATCAACGGTCATGCGGATGGTTCCCGGAAGCTCGATGTCGAGCACTTCCTGCAATCCTTCGTCAAACTCATCCGAGGACACGATGCGTTTACCGGGGTCTATTTCCTGGTATACCCCTTTGGCGGGATATTCGGTTCCGTCGGGACCGATCATGGCGAAGCGCCATTGTCCGCCGGGGCGAAGATCCAGTTGATCGACCCGGGAAGAAAATCCTTCCGGGCCCCACCATCCGGCCAATTGATCGGCTTCGGTCCAAGCGGCCCAAACGCGCTCCCGCGGCGCGGCCAAACGCCGGGTCAGGATCAGGGTGTTTCCGCTGGCGGTGGATTCATATTTAGGTGTATCGGTCATGGTGTGCTTCCTATCACTCAAGTTGTGGTTCCATTCTATTGACGAATGGGACGGCGGGCAAAGGACATTTTCTTGGGTTTATTTTCAACCGGAGCGGCACTCCTGAAGTCGTTTGCTCAGAAATGCGCGTTCAGAGGCCATCTCCGAACGTTGCAGCGCCTCCTGAAAATGGCCCGCCGCCGCTTTGACATCCTTTCGCTGACACTCGAATTCCCCCAACACCGCATGGGTCAGGTAGTAGGATTCCCACGGGGATTGGTTGAGCAGGCGTTCGACTTCGGCGATCCCCTCATCCGGCCCCCTCACCTTGGCCAGGGCCACGGCACGATTGAGGGCGATCAGGGGAGAATCATTGATTTCCATCAGATGGTCATACAAATCCAGAATCCGAGGCCAATCCGTGGAGGAGACATCCGGAGCCAAGCAGTGGCAGGCGGAAATGCCGGCCTGCAGGTGATACTCGCTGAGTTGATCCCCTTTGCACACGCGCGCCAGATGAAAGACCCCTTGCTGGATCATGGTTTTGTTCCAGCGACTTCGATCCTGATCCTCCATGCGGAGCAGATTGCCGGCGTCGTCCACCCGGGTTTGCAACCGCGCCCCATTCAAATACATCAGGGCCAGCAATGCATGGACGCGCGGCTGGCCGACCTCCGGATGTTCGGCGAGCAGTCGGGTCAGCCGTATCGCCTCCTCACACAGTTCCTCCCGTACGATCCGTTCGCCCCCGGAGGCTTTGTAGCCCTCATTAAACAGCAAATACAGGCTGTGTAAAACGCCCTCCAAGCGGGGAGGCAGGTCGCTGCCGACGGGGATCTCCCAACGGATGTCCTCCCGTTGCAGCCGTTGCCGGGCCCGGGTCAAACGCTTGGCAATGGCCGCCTCCTTACAGAAAAAGGCCCGGGCGATTTCCCGGGGACTGAACCCGCCAAGCACTTTCAAGGCCAGGGCGATTTGTTGTTCCACCGGTAACACCGGATGACAACAGGCGAACATCAAGCGAAGGCGGTCATCGGTGATTTCCCGCTCCAATCCCCATGCATCCCCGGGGAGTTCGGTTTCGGGGAGCCGCAGTTCGAAATGGGTGATGATTTCGTCCTGTTTCTCCCGAAACCGGGTTTCCCGGCGAATCACATCCACGGCCAGATTTCGGGCGGTACGCATCAACCAGGCCCGGGGATTGTCGGGAACGCCGTAATAGGGCCAGGTTTTCAAGGCCCGGGCCATGGCCTCCTGAACGACATCCTCGGCCAAGTGCAAATTTCGCACCCCGAAGATTCCGGTCAAAATCGAGACCAAACGCCCCGCCTCCTCCCGAAACAAATGTTCGGCAAGCCGGGGCACGTCTTCGGCAGGCGGCGAGGATTCCTGAACGGACGTCACGACAAAGCTCCGCTATCGTCCGCCAATTTAGACCGCCAACGCGTCCCGTTGGTGCCGCAAGCGATGGAAATCCGGACATTCCGGGGCGATGGGGCGAACTTCCAAGGTGGAACCGCAGTCGAGCAAAGGCCAGCCCTTGGCGATGTCCAAGGCTTCCTCCATCGTGTCCACCTTCAGGATCAGGTATCCCCCCACCGCTTCCTTGGACTCGGCGAAGGGGCCATCGGTCACCGTACGATTCCGGGTGCCGGACACCACTTTCCCTTCCCCAAACAGGGGTTGGGCGGCTTTAAATTTCCCCTGTTGACGCAGGGCGTCAAACCACGCGTAGGTTTCGTCCATCACACGTTGCATTTCCTCCAGGGAAAGGTCTTTGCTCCAATCCGTGCTGCGAAACAGCACCATGAATTCAGTGGGGGTTTGGGTAGGTTCCATAGGTTTTCTCCAGGGTTGGGGTTCAAATTAATGACGAACAGGCATCCCCGAAAAGGACACTTCCGTGTAATTTTTTTATTTTTCCATAGGCCTTGACTTTGATTCGCCGTTTATTTCAAACCTGAAACCGTGAGATCTTTGCTTTGAATCCGCACAATCTCATGGGCTGCAAGGGATTGTCGGGAACACTCAACAGACCGCAAGGGTATGCCTCGGTTCCCGACAATCCCTTTCGCTCCATGATCTTGCACGCCTTCTTTGCAAAGTTCTCACGGATTCAGGTAAAAGGATACCCCAGGCCGGATTTTGGGTCAACCTTGTTTTCGTTAAGCCGTCTGTCGCTTGGTGTCTCCCTTTTTGCGCAAGCGTTCGCACACCCAACACAAAAGGTGTTGATAAGCGACAGTCATTGCGTTTCTGTTTGTTTTTGCCGAGGCGGGCCTTGGGGTTGCAGGTGCAAATCCCCTCGAAATGGGTGTTGGGCGCCGAATACCGGCTGAAATTTCATCAAAGTGCATGAACCCGATTGGACGATTGTCCGTGACAAATTCGGTTTGAAACGTTAGCAAACGCTCATAATGCACGGGTTTTCACAGAACCCGACTCCGTCCCCAGTTCAGAACCCCAGCCACAGGCCCATTGCATGTTGAAACGATTTTTCTTAATCACGATTTTTTGCGCGCTTTTCGTCTCCGGATTCGCCCAAGAGACGGTTGCCGAGCAGGAAGCGATTTTTTCGCGCGCTTTTTTGGCGATGATGGACGGGGACAAGCAATTGGAAGCCGGGAACCGGGAACGGGCGGCGGATTTGTATTTGGAATCCATGCGAATTTTAAAGGATCTCCAGAAATCCCATCCCGACTTCAATCACCGCATCGTCGCCTTCCGCATCAGCCATCTCCAGGAACAACTGGATGACCTGTTGCCGGACGATCCGCCCGTGCCCACCCGCATCGAGCCCGCGGTGGTCGAAGCGCCGCCGCCGAGAGAGGACTACGAACGCCTTTACATTCAGACCAAAGAAGAGGCCTTGCGAAATTCCATTCGCCTGCTGGACATGGAAAAGCGTTACTTGGATTTGCAAATGAACATGCGGGAACGCGACACCTTGCTTCAAGAACAACGGGAGGAACTCACGAGGGTACGCCGTGATCTGGAACGGGAACGCAACGAAACCGGACGGGAACTGCGGGAAGCGAAAAACGAGGTGCAAAGTCAAAGACGCTTCAATACCTTGTTGGAAAACCGGGTGACCGAAATGGAAGCCGAGGCGGAAAAGCTCAAGGAAACCGTGGCCGCCCAACGGGAAGAAGAAGCCCTTCTGAATGTGGAATTGCAGGATCTGCGGGGTCAACTGGCCGACGCCCGCCGCGGATTGGAGGAGCACCGGGAAGCTTCGCAGGCGGAAATCGACCAATTGGGGTCACGACTGCTGGCACGCGGCGAATCCCTGCGGGAAGCGGAAGCCAAAAACCAAGAACTGCACAAACGCATTGAAACCATCCAGGAACAAATTGTCGGTTTGCCCCTCTTGGAAGATACCGTGATTGAGCTGAATCGTCGCTTGAAAGGACAAGAAGAGGAGATGGAAGCCTTGCGAGAGGAAAATGAAACCCTGAAAGCCCAGTTGAACAGCCGGACCGTGGAAGGGGAAGCCCGGGAGAGGGAACAGGAAAATGCCTTGGTCCGGTTGAAGGAAGCCGAAGCCGCCGAACAGCGTCTCAGAGAAAAAACGGACGAATTGGAACGCGCTTTGCAGGAACAGATCCATCTCACCGCCACCCAACTGAACCAACAGCACGCCCTGAAACAGGAAAATCAGACGCTTCTGGCCCAACTCGATGAAGCCATGGCCGATCTCGAAGAACTGCGCAATTCCCCACAATCCGCCGATGTTGACGGCGAAGCAGAAGCGGAAGGGCTTGAAATGGATGGAAATGCAGGCGATGCCGATTCTGAAATGGGGCTCGACGACGAAAGCGAAGAAGATGCCGAACAAGAAATCGACATGGAACAGGACGCTGAATTGTAATTCGGTCATTTCCGCTTAGATTGCCTGCATGTCGAACTTTGAAATTCCCGATTCCCTGCTCACCTGGTTTTCCAAGTGTCCCTTCGCGCTCACCGCTTTCAGTGGCGGCGTGGACAGTTCTTTGGTGGCCTGGCTGGCCAACCATTTGCTGCCGGATCGAAACTTGGCGGTGATTTCCGCATCCCCCAGCCTCAAACTTTCCGAACTGGACAATGCCAAACAATTTGCCTTCGAGCACAAGATTCCGCTGAAAATTGTGGTGACCCGGGAGATGGAAAACGAGCATTATTTGGAAAATCCCGCCAATCGCTGCTTTTTCTGCAAGCAAACCCTCTACACGGAATTGGCGGATCTTGCCAAGGAACACCCGGAGTGCCGGGTCCTGAACGGGACCAACACCGATGATCTGGGCGACTACCGCCCCGGCTTGGAAGCGGCCAAGGAATTTCAAGTGCGCAGTCCCCTGGCCGAATGCGGATTCAACAAGCAACAAGTGCGGGAACTGGCCGCCGGCCTCAACCTTTCCTGCTGGGACAAACCCGCCTCGCCCTGCTTGAGTTCGCGCATTCCCTACGGTCTCCGGGTCACCCCGGAAAAATTGCGGCGCATTGAGCAGGCCGAAGCTTGGTTGCAAGAGGCCGGATTTCCCGTATGCCGGGTTCGCCATTTGGAAGGCACCGCGCGCGTCGAAGTTCCCCCGGAGGATTTGGACCGCCTTCATCAACTGAAATCCCGCATGACCTTGCATTTCAAACAGCTCGGATTTTTGGAAACCGAAATTGATCCCGAGGGCTTCGTCTCCGGCAAACTCAATCGCGTGTTGTCCTCTCCCCTCCCACCGGTGCGGCTTGACTCTTTCCCGAAATTGCATAACCAACTCTTCACATGACCCAAGAAGATCCGCACATTCGATTTGAAACCGACCTCTGGGTCGATAAATACAGTGATTATCTTTATCGATATGCGCTCATGCGCACCCGCAATCCCACCGTCGCCGAGGACATGGTCCAGGAAACGTTTCTGGCCGCCATCAAAAATCTGGATCAATTTGACGGGCGGGTGGACGTAAAATACTGGTTGCGGGGCATTTTGCGCAACAAAACCGTGGACCACATCCGCAAATCCGTGCGCCGCAAGAAATTGCAGGAAGAGCAGGTGCATGATGTGGTGGAACGGTTTTTGTTCAAGCACTCCGGGGTGCCCACCACCCGGCCCAAACCTTGGGCCTTCGACCCGGACGCCGCCTTTGCCCAGGAAGAATTCTGGGAGGCTTTCCGTTCCTGCATCGACAAACTCAAGGACCCGCTGAAAACCGCTTTCACCTTGAAAATGTTGGAAGATCAAGAAACGGAAGAAATTTGTAAGGAATTGGACGTTTCGGATAACTATCTATGGGTGATCTTACATCGCGCCCGCGCCCAGCTCAAAGAATGCCTGGAGACCAACTGGACGGTATCTTAATCCCCACTCCCCTACCATGTCACTTTTCTTCACCTGCAAACAAGTCAGCAAACACCTCTCCAAAGAGGACTACGAGAAGCTTCCCCCCCTGCAAAAGCTGTCTCTCAAATTCCATGTGCTGATTTGCCCCGTTTGCGGGGCCTACAATCGGCAAGTCATGAAGTTTCAGGACATGGTCCGCCGCCTGCGGGCCCGGGAGGAGGCGGAACTGGAGCGGGACGACCCCGATGCACCGCACCTTGATCCGGAAAAACGCGAAAAAATCAAAGCCGCGCTTCAACGGGCCCAAGCCCAGAATAATGGGGGGCAGAATGATGTTGGGGTAAAAGGACAGAATGATGGGATGACAGAATGATGGGGGATGGGTAGAAGAAGAAAAGATGCCTCCACAACACACCATGCGCGGACGCGTAGCGTCTTTGGAGTGCGGTAGCGTCGGGAGGAACGACCAGAGC
>JAFIGC010000015.1 GCA_020831635.1 Verrucomicrobiota bacterium
GGCTCGGGGGATTCAGGGGGCGAGTCTTGCGGGCGGGCCGGGGTTCTTGGGGAGGTTGCAATGGAATTCAAGGGACAAAAACGCTACAAAGTACGACCCCACCCCCCACCCCCTTAGTCTTTGTTTTGAGCGTTTGCTTTGGGTCTTATATTTAGATCTATTAATATTAAATTCAGCCTCTCCCCTGAAAGGGGCGAAACCGAATTATTATCTGCCAGAAAAAAACGCCATCCTTTATCCGGCTCAGCAACTGAGAAAAACCAAACATACCTCTCGTTTTCAAAATATAACAATGCTCTATCTATATAGTAGATAGATACTTCATCGTTAAGCAAAAATACTTCCAGCAATTCAACGGACTTAATCAAATTTGGTTTAGGTATATCGTCTGGAGAATTAACAGCAGAAATTCTAATTTTTGCATTCATCAACAAGACAACCATAAAATAAAAAAATAGATGTTTCATTAATCCAACCGATCATTCCATATATCACTCAAATGTAAGGAGAATGGTTTGGGAGCGCAGTTAATTTCATCAAAATTGCGCTTGAACCTGTCTCTTCGGGTCAAGGCTCTATTATTGTTATTTCTCCATCTGGTCAAACGGGAAATCACCCTGTTGCGTTCAGGTCCTGGGGTATAGATTCTCTTATCATACTCTAAGTTTTCAATCATCGCGCTTGCGTAGTGAAAATCTCTTTGTGCTTGTGCTAATGACCTGGCCAGATCGGCACAAATTACTTCACAATAATATCCTTCAAGTTGGTCGACTTCATCTTTAAGTAGATTCCACCATTTTTTATAAATCTCAATATGACCTTGCTCATGTTCACGAACGGTTTGACCAATAGGGTCAAGAGCAACATCTGGATCTATTGAGTCTAGGAAAGAAACAAATATTCTGACGCTGCCCAAAACTTCCACATAATTAAAATTGGAAGGATGAGAACCACCTATACTACTGCCAGCAGGATGCTGAACAATATACCGACTCCAAACAGATCTCACAAAGCCTAGGGGCGTATTTCCACTTGGATCAATATTCCCATCTGGCAATTCAATAATATACCCAATTTGACTATGTCTTCTTTCTTCAACAGGATCGGGGAATGATGATAGACGCAAACCTAGTATATCAAATCTATTTACTATACCATTCCCCACAAACCCATAAAGGTTATACCCCCCCTCTTCCCCAATCGGATCGCGCTTCGGCCATTTTTCCGTTACGAAGATGTCGTAGTCGTAGATGTTGCTTGTGTAATGGTCGGTTTGGGTGCTTTTGCCGGGTCGTCGTGGGTGGTGGATTGATTGCTTTGCCAGGTTGTCGTCGTAGTCGTAGGCGCGGCTTGCGATTTTATTGGATGTTTTGGGTCGTCTTAGGTGTTTTTTTCGTGGGATGGGGGGCAGAACGAAAAGGGCAAGGCTGAGTGGAAGCCTTTGACGACCAAGAGGATTGGTTGTGGCTTCGCTTGTGGTTTGTAAGGTCGTCGTAACTGTAGATGGCGGCCATGTGTCCAATTGGCATTGTTCATTGTTGGCAGGCGTCGTAGGTGTAGGTGGTTGGCTTGCGTACATGACGTGCCGTGTTTGCCGTGTGGTCGTTGTAGTCGTATGCAGTCCGGAAATTGGTGATGGAGTACGTGCGTGTGCGACCGTTGATGGGGTCAATGGTTCTTCTCCCGCATGGACCCATGGGGAGGAGAGCAGCAAAGCAAAGAGCGTCTTCATGAAGAAGTTGACCATGCATGGATGGTAAATGAGTGGAAAAAATAGCGCAAGCCTGAATTCGGAAAAGTTGTTATGAACAGGAGGGCGCAGAGAGCGCAGAGGGGTAGCCTTCAAATCATGGGGATGGGAACCGTTTCCCGGGGCGTTGCCGCCGGGCTGTCGGGTGTGACCCCGGTCCATGGTTCGATGTCCGATGTTTTCTTTTCTTCGATTCCCCCCCCCTTCGCCCCTGCCGATGCGGAGATCGGCGCTCCTGTCCCCTTTCGCTCCTGCCGATGCGGAGATCGGCGTTCCTGTTTGCATGTTTTCCGAGCGTCGGAAGATTTTTTTCAGTGTCTTCCGAGCGTCGGAAAACAGTCTTTTCACTTTTACCTGAATCCGTGAGATATTTGCAAAGAAGGCGTGCAAGATCATGGAGCGAAAGGGATTGTAGGAAACCTAGGCATACCTCCGCATGATTTGGAGTCCATTCTGACGATATTTCGTAAGTTTGACTTGTGAAAAATCGTAAGGCTTTTTCCCATCCCAACGGGATGCCACTCGTCAGACCGGGGTGAAACCCGGGGATCGAGAATCCCCCCAAATGAACCCGCATCCCAAAGGGGCTTTGCATGGCGGCAACCCCACTGAAATTCTTCGCTTCCTTCGTGACCCTCTGTTCAAAAACCCTATTTCACGTTTACGGACCTTGCAACCCGTGAGATTGTGCGGATTCACAGCAAAGATCTCACGGAGTCAGGATTTATTCCTCTTGCTCCGATCCACTGATTTTTTTTGAACAGGAGGACGCGGAGGACGCGGAGAGCGCAGAGAGGGAAACGGAATCGCAATCCACCCAATCCCTTTACGAATTCCCTCCGTGCCTTGGTGCCTCTGTGAAAACCAATACCCAACAACGAGTATTCTCCAACGAGTATTCTCAGGAAGGCACAAAGGCACGGGTTTTTACACAATTCTGGCTTTCGGTTGCGGATGAAATCTGCCTTGGGGTTTATAGAGCGTCATCCATCCATTTTCGTAAGCCCGTTCCAGGTCCGCGCGGGTATCGATGTCAAAGTGAGGAGGCAACAGGGCCACGCGGTATCCGTTTTGTTCGGCTTGGGCTTGTGAAACTTTCAGGGTGTCGGGTTGACTCCAGGGGATGCCCTCGAAAATCGCCGGGATCTCCTTGTTGAGTCCCAGCAGCACATAACCGCCATCTTCCGCGGGGGCGAATACGAGGTCGGTTTCTCCTTGAAGTGTTTGCAGGGCGGTCTCAAAGGTTTCCACGTTGAGGCTGGGACAATCGGCGCCGATGCAAAATACCCGTTCGGTGCCTTCGGCAAATGCCCCGTGAACCGCAGTTTGGAGGCGGGCACCGAGATCGCCTTCGCACTGGGCTTCGTAGTCCCGATCCGCCCCCAGCCACGCTTGAAAACGCTTCAGGGCTTCGGGCGGATCATAGACGATGCGGGTATGCCAGGCTTTTGGGATTTGTTGAAGCTGCCGTTCCACCAGTTGACGGTAGACCGCCACTGCGGCCTCGTTGCCGAGATCTTTGGCGAGGCGGGTTTTGACGCGGCCGGGATCGGGCGCTTTGACAAAAAGAAGCACGACGGGAGGTTTCATTCGAAACGGTACACGAAATTTTCGAAAGTAAAACCCTCCGTCGGTTCCCGGAGGGTTTGGATCAGGCGGACGAAGGTTTCTTTGGCGGCGGCGAGGTTGTTGTTGAGAACCTCGATGGGGGTTGGCATGTTTTGCACCCCGTTGGCGTAATCGATGCCAAACGCGGCCAGGGCATAAGGCAATTCCAGTTCGTTGGCCAGGACCGCTTCGGGTCCGCAGGTTTGCGAGAGAAAATCCACGCCCGCCGTTCTCAGGGCTTTGATTTCAGACACGGTATTGAACCGGGGGCCCGAGACGTGCGCATAGGTTCCGGATTGCGTTTGGGGGTCATGGCCGTCCATGGCGGCGCGAACGGCTTGGCTCAGTTTTGTGTGGAAAAGCGATCCGGCCAGCAGGTGACCGCGTCCGGGTTCGCCCGGCCGATCAAAGACCGTGCAGCATTGTCCGTCGCCCAGCCGGTTTTCCGGGAAATACAGATCGGTTGCCAGCAACGGGGTGGCCAAGGGCCAGTCGGGATTGAGGATCCCGCAGACCGAACAGGAAACCACTGCGGTGGCGCCCGCTTCTTTCAAGGCCAACAGGTTGGCTCGGTGGTTGATTTGGTGTGGGAGATACCGGTGTTGGGGCCCGTGCCGGGGCAGCAACAGGGTTTCCACCCCATTCACTTTTCCCCGCAACAGCCAAGCGGTGCCGAAACGGGTTTCCCGTTCAATGGGTTCAAATTCAGGCAGGTCATAAAATCCGGAGCCGGTGAGGTATGCAATCATTTTTTCCAATCGGGTGAGGTGCGTTGTCGACTTGCGGGTAAAGAGCCAAAATTCAGCTGTGGACGCAAGGCAAAGGTGTTGTTTTTTTCATGGCGTTCCTCGCGAGACGGGTGACATAAAGGGTGACGCCCAGCGTGATGATCAGGCCGACGACGGTATAAATGGTTCTCAGTGTATCGGGTTCATCGGCGGCGGTGCGGGCCGCGTAACCGATATACACATATAGAAGGGTGCCGGGCAACATGCCCAGCCAGCTCGCGATCAGGTAATGCCAGAATTTGATGCCCGTCAGCCCCAGAAGCACATTGAGCACATTGTAGGGAAACACCGGGGAAAGACGCAAAAGTCCCACGATTTTCCAGCCCTGTTCCGCCACGGCCTCATCCACGGATTGAAAGCGTTCTCCGGTGGCGAATTTGGCGCGGACGCGGTCGCGGGCCAAGTATCGGCTCACCAGAAAGGCGGCGCCCGCGCCCAGGGTGGATCCCAAAGACACGGCAATCATGCCATTCACCAAACCGAACGCGAATCCCGCCCCGAGGGTGAGCACACTGCCCGGGATCATGAAAACCGCGGCCACCATATAAACGACAATGAACAGCAACATGCCCCATACCCCCAAACCGGCCACAAATTCATTGAAGCTGGATAGCCATTCCCGCACCGGGAGAAAGACAAAGAGCAGAAGGACGGCAAGGAGTAAGACGGCGATTTTCAGATAGGTTTTGTGCGGTGTTTTCATAATTCCTTGCAATGACAATACGGTTGACCACTTGATTCATTACAAAAGTTTTGTGAAGATAAGACGTGTGGTGAACGAAATTATTCCCTGCATGTGCCCATGGACGTTAACGGTCAAATAAAAATGGGGTGGATTTTGCCGTGAGGTGCTCTAAAGGCTATTTTCCTGAAACCGTGAGATCTTTGCTTTGAATCCGCACAATCTCATGGGCTACAAGGGATTGTCGGGAACGCTCGACAGACCGCACGGGTATGCCTCGGTTCCCGACAATCCCTTTCGCTCCATGATCTTGCACGCCTTCTTTGCAAAGTTCTCACGGATTCAGGATACTTTTCCAATTTTCACCTTTTTGCAATTATGATTTCCAAAAAAAACGATTCTTCTTGTTTCACTCTCTCCGCGCATCTGCACCGACATCAGGGCGTGCGTAAAATCGAAACCCGACCCTTGGCCTTGCCGCAGGGGCGCTTGCAGACGGCGGATGCGGTCTGGCAATATGCTTTGGCGGAGCAGGCGCCGGAAGAAAACCAACGTCGCTTTACCCTTGGGGCCGAAGTGAGGGAAGGGGAGGCCAAGCAAATTTCCGTGAGCCTGGATTTTGGTTTTCCGCAGTGGTCGGAGGCGGTTCATGTGTTGTCGCCGGGGGCGGTGTACAATGGCAATCGTTTTCCCGCCATTCCGGATCGCTATCCGCCACTGCCACCGCTGCGGACGGCGGACGAGCCCGATCAGCGTCCCCGCATCACACGCGTTCCCAGACTCTCTGTCGAGGCGGGCGCTTCTCGCATTGAAATCCCTTCCAGTGATCCCGCCATTCCCGGCATGGGCTTCTGGTTTCCGAAACAACAACGCGGGGTTTGGTTTCTGACCCCGGAACGCAATACCCAGGGCGTTTTCGGCTACACGTTGGAGGAAAACGAGGCCCGGAATGGGGCGGTGCTGCGCATCGGTTCCCCCTGCGTGCGCGAACACGCCTATGAAATGACCAACGATCAGGGTCCATCGCCCGATCAGGCGGCGGATCTGGTTCAGGGCGACCGGATGGAAATTTCGGTGCTGTGCGTGGAGCTGTCCTGTGCCTCCGTTCAGGATCTGTACGATGCGCTGGTGCCGTTGCGCAATGCCATGGTGCCGCGGCCCCGTCCGCCCTGTGAGATTCCGCTTTCCGCCGTATGGGAAATTCAGGAAGAAAAGCTCAATCGCGAAAACTGGGTCGAGGCCGGGGGGTATTACGCGGTGGGCGTGGAACCCATGCGCTCGAAATCCATTCATCAGGACTGGCAGGCCGGCTGGGTTGGCGGAATGATCTTCACACACGCCCTGTATCTGCAGGGTGACGCCCGGTCCCGCGAACGGGTGCGGCGCAATTTCGATTTTCTCTTTGAAAAAGGTCAGGCGCCCTCCGGTTTCTTTTACGGGGTCATCCACAAAGGCCGCGTTATCGGGGATCATTTCCGGGACGACAACGCTCCGTGGCACTTGCTGCGCAAAAGCGCGGACGTCCTGTTTTATGGACTTTCCACGCTGGCGGCGATGCCGGAAGCCGAAGTCAAAGCCGAATGGAAGCAGGGGTTCCGTGCCTGTGCGGATGCTTTTGTGCGCCTCTGGGATGCCAACGGTCAGTTGGGTCAGTTTGTGGACCACAACACCGGAGAGCTGCTGGTGTCCGGTTCGCTCAGCGCCGGCATCGCCCCGGCCGGTCTGGTGCTTGCGTCCCGCGCCTTTCCCGAGCGGGCGGCGGATTACTTGCGCGTGGCCGTCGCCGCCGCCGAACACTACGACAGCGTCTATCTGCGTGTAGGCCTCACCAATGGCGGACCCGGGGAAATCGCCCAATGTCCCGACAGCGAATCCGTGGCCGGTCTGCTGGAAAGTCTGGTCACCCTCGCCGAGGAAACCGAAGAATTCCGCTGGGTGGATGCGGCCAGCCGTTGTGCAGCCCAGGCCGCCAGTTGGGTGTTCAGTTACGATGCCGCATTTCCGGACGACAGCACCTTTGGGAAGCTGGGCATGCGCAGTGCGGGCACCGTGCTCGCCAATGTGCAAAACAAACACAGCGCCCCCGGTATTTGCACGCATTCGGGCCTCTCGTTGTTAAGGCTGTACCGTCTCAGCCAAAATACGTTTCACATGGACCTGCTCCGCGACATCGCCCGGGCCCTGCCGCAGTACATGTCACGGGCCGACCGGCCCATCGCTTGGAAAATCCCCTACAATCCGCCAGAATCCCCCGACATTCGCCACCTCAAGCCGGGATGGATGTGCGAACGGGTCAATGTCACCCAATGGGGGCCCACCGAATGCATAGGGGAGGTCTTCTATTACTCCTGCTGGTGCGAAGCCTCGCTCGCGTTGACCCGTGCGGAACTGCCGGGAGTGTACGCCCGCCCCGACACCGGAGCGGTTTGGTGTCTCGATGCGGTGGAGGCGGCGTGGACCGATGATGCCCGCAACGCCCTGCGTATCCAAAATCCCACCGCTTGGCCCGCGCGGGTCCGGGTCTGGTTCGAAAACGGCGTCCGCTCTCAAACCGTGGATGTCGACATTGCCCCCGGCGAAACCGCAGTGGCCGTCAACACGGAAAACTAACGTGTTAACTTGATGCGGGCTTTCGTTTGGCGGATGTCCAGTGTAGAGTCTCATCATGACAAATCCCATTGTACGAATTCCCGGGCCGATCCTCCGGGGGACCTTGCTCCTGTTGTTGCTCACGGGTTGCGCGGGGCGTCCGCCGTCCGTGGAAGAGTCCCTGCCTTCCGTGGAGGCCCTTCAACCCTTTAGAAGTTCTTGGATGTATTCAACTGTTCTCAATCGACGTCCGGGGGACGGATTGACCGTCAATGTGAATCCGCCCCGTTTTTCATGGCCTTATCTGCGGGAAATCGTGGCCGAGGACATCCGCAACATTTCGCCCACGGTTTTCACCCTGGAAATCGCCGATGACACTGGTTTTTCAGATCCGAAGGTGCGGATCGAGGATACGCCCTACAATTTCCACAATGCCCTGGCGCCGTTGCCCCCGGGGACTTGGTACTGGCGGGTCGGATACGGTCCGCAACCCGATGTGGCGTGGTCCGAGGTACAGTCGTTTGTCGTCACGGAAGAGACCCCGGTCTGGGACCGTACCTTTATTACGGGCTCGGTGGAACGGCTTGGCGAATTGACCGGATCCCGCACCGCCCCGGACGGGGAAAACTGGCAGGAATGGAATGCCCGTTTGGCCGGGCATTCCGACACGCGGATGCGGCACGAAATGCTCTTCCGAGAGGCGGAACGGGTGATGGCCTTGCCGTGGTGGGATGATTTTCCGGAAACGGATCAACTGGGTCGTCCCACCCGCACTCGCGAAGAGCGCACCCGCTGGGTCACCATGCTCAAGAACCTCTCGGTGGTGGCCTATTGTTATCGGCTCAGCGGGGACGAGCAATATGCCGGCGCGCTCCCGCGCATCGTGCAAATGGCCGCCTGGCCCAAGGGCGGATTGTTGTCCCCGGAAAATCTGGGGGGGCAAACCAAAATGCCCTCCCAGGCGGCGGAGCTGTTTGCGGTGGTGTACGATTGGTTTCGCGATGAATGGACGCCCGAAGACCGGGACATCCTCAAGGAAAGCATTCGCTGGCGGCTGCAGGACATGTTTTTCGCCCCCAATTCGATTATCTGGCGGGACGGAGACAACATGCGTCATTTCGGATTGGCCTACGCGGCCGGTAGTCATCCCTATCAGAATCTTACCTGGGCCGTCCCCGCCATTGTGCTCATGGTCGGGGAATTGGAAATCGCCGACACCCTCTTGGAGCTGAGCTTGAATTACCTCACCGGGGTGACCATCCCCGACGGACCGGAAGAGGGCTACAACGAGGGGCACGGGTACTCCAACGAAAAGGCGGGCACGTTGTTGGATGCGGTCCTCGTGGTGGAAATGCTGATGCCGGAGGCCGAACAGGGGCGCAATCCGGTGATTCAAAATCTGATCGATTGGTTCGCCTATCTCTTTTCGGGTCCGGAAGACCTGCCTTGGGGGGATTCCTGGTTGGGCACCAGCCGGAATATTGGCGACGAAAATCTGCGCAAGCTGGCCATGCTCACCGGCTCTCCGCTGGCCAAATCACTCTGGCAAGAACGCGGAAGAGGCGAGTACGGTTCCAATGTGCGTAGCTTGTACAGTCGACCCTGGTTCGAATTCATGGCTTGGGACCGTTATGCCGAGTCCCTCGAAGCCCTGCCCGAAGCGGAAATCGATGACACACTGTTTTTGCCCGAGGCCGGCTGGGTTTTTGCCCATTCCCGTCCGATTTTGACCTTGGACGACTACAAACAAGCCGTGGGCATGCAATTCCAGATGCGTCCGATGGGCGGATACGGTCATTCCTTCGCCTCGGACGGCAGTTTTGTCTGGTTTGCGCACGGCGCCTTGCTCAGCGTTGGCGGCGGCTGGCGCAGTTGGGCCAGCTTGGGCTATTCGCGCAGTCCACTGAGTCACAACAGCCTGCTGGTTAATGGCGTGGGACATACGGTTGTGGACCCCTATCAGCCGCAACGTCCCTGGGCAGCGCGTCCGCTCGCCTTTGAACGCGGCGAAAATTTCACCTACTGGGCCGCCGATCTCAGCGAAGGATACCGTCCCCAGATCGAGGTCGATCATGTGGTGCGCCACGTCCTGTTCGTGGAAGGACGCTGGTTTGTGATTTTTGACGATTTGCAGGCCACTGAACCCGCCCATTTCACTTGGCTTTTCCATGTGCAGCAGGACGTGCCCATGCAAGTGGAGGATGATGGATTTCAGTACACCGTCAGCGAAGTGAACGCCGAGGTTCGCTTTGCCAATGCGCCCGGAACCCTGGAAATTCAGCACGCCATCGGTCAAGAGGCCTACGTGAATCCCGACACCGGGGAGGATTTTTATCCGGTGGATATGGAGCGGGCCCGAAGCCGGGAGGAATTCCGTTCCTTTTTGACCCGACCGCTCAACAAACATAGCCTGCGGGTCCGCAATGTGGAACCGACCGCATCCTTTCAGTTCCTCAGTGTGCTCAACGCGTCACCCGACGGCACGGACCTGCCGGAAATTGAAGTCATTGACGAAAAACGGGTGGCCCTGCACAGTCCCGACGGACGCCGCATCGTCGTATCCTTTGACCCCTCCGCCCCCGGCGATTTCACCATTGATCCACAAAAACCCCTCCAAGGAAACACCCCATGAAAACGATCACCCTGACACTCTCGCTCCTGTTTCTTCCCTGGCTGTCCCATGGTCAGTTGCTTTTTCACGAAGGTTTTGAAATTGAACTTCCCGAGGGTCAGACCACCCTGGGCAACCTGAATGGCTGGCAGGAGTCCTGGAACAGTGAGAGAGATTCCCAGGCGATGGTTCCGGAATACAATATGCACTGGGAATCGCCCTTCCCACCCCGTGGGCGGAACATTCAGATCAGCGGCACCCGTGAAGGCGCCTTCAAGCAATTGCCGGAAGCCTTGAACGGTCAAACCGTCTATTTCAGTTTTCTCTTCCGCTTTTTCCAAAAGGAAGGCGGCCTCGGCCAGTTCCGCATTCGCAGTGATCAAGGGCATGTGCTCGGCGCCGGCTTTCAGGAGGGCAGGTTTCAGGTGCAAGCCATCGGCGAGACCGCCACCTGGGGAAACGTGCGTGATCGCGAGAACTACATGATCATCGGGAAAATCACCATCAATGAAGATGGGAGCGAAGTGAATATTTCAGCCAACGCCTACACCACCCGGGCCTCGATTCCGCTGGAGGCGCCCGAGGAATGGAGCGGAGAGACCGGTCACAAGGGCCCAGCTCGTCGCTGGAACGGCGTGGAATGTTTTGCCGCGTCACAGAACGTGGCCTTTGACGACCTGCGCATTGGCCTCACTTGGCGCGATGTGGCCGGAACCCGGCGGTGAGCCATGCGTGGTTTTCTCCTCTCTCTGACCATCTGCCTCATGACCCTGCGCGCTGAAATCCTCCCCATGCCTCCCGATGGCTGGCCCGCCCGGGGCAGTCTCTTGGTGGAGTTTTCCCTGCCGGACATTTCCGGCACTTTGCGCGCGATGCCGGAATACACCCAAGGCTACTTCGGCGGACCCATTTTCGAACTGCCTTTTGTCGATGCGCGGCTGTGGACCTCCCGTTCTGCAGGCCGCACCAGCCGCTCCGGGATCAATTTCAACGTTCGCACCACCGAGGACACCCGAAAAATGCAACAGTTGTCTCTCAGTCGTCTCGATGGCGACAAGCGATATCAGTTGATCTATACCTGGGACGAGGAAGCCGACACTGGCAGCGCCTTTCTTCAAGGCGTTCCCCAGAGCGATCTGGGACACTGGGGGGCGGATGCCCCGCCCATGGCCGTGCCCGCGGAAGGAGAGGGGAGCGTGGGGGGCGAAATGCGGGCGGGGGCGGAGCGGGTTTCTTCCATCCACGTCCATGAATGGAAGCTCTTCGACCATATTGTCACCGAAGCGGAAGCGCGGGACATGGCCAAGGATTTGCCGCCTCTCTCCGGCGAGGGCCGCACGATTTACACCCGTTCGCTGGCGCTGGAGGGGCTGGAACTGCAGTCCGTGTTCGAAACCGACTTTTCCCAACCGCTTGCGTTGACCCACGAGGTGGATTTGCTCGAAGAGGACCGACGGGTCCGCCTCCCCGAGTCCGAGTGGGTTCTGGAGGGCCCCCACGCCACCGCCGAGATTGTGGAGGACGGACTCCGCCTGCGCACCGCCGAGCCCGCGGATCGCCGGGACGGACACATCGTGCTGTGGAACACCCGCGAGATGCCCGCCGATTTTCTGTTTGAATATGAATTCACGCCCAAAAACGACGAAAAGGGGCTGGGCATTGTCTTTTTCAACACCCGCAACCCCAAAGGCGACACGATTTTCGACCTGGACCTTCCCCCCCGTTTCGGGCGTTTCCGAGAGTATATTGTCGGGGAGATCGATTCCTATCACGTTTCCCCCTGGGCTACCGACGACACCACGCCCCGCCGCACCGCCAACATGCGCAAGAACAGCGGGTTCATGCTCGTCGCCGTCGGCAACGATCTGATTGGCGGCAGCGGCGCCGCCCCTCACACGGTGCGCATTCTTAAACGCGGCGGACACGTGCAGGTGGAAAGCAATGGCGTGCTCGCCCTCGAATACCACGACGACGGGGTCAGCCATGGTCCCGTGCACAATCACCCCGGCCTCATCGGCCTTCGCTTCATGGCCCACGGCGAAGAAGTGGTGGTCCATCGGATGAAAGTTTGGGCGTTGAAGTAAAACCTCAGCCCGACCCTGCCGAACGGGGGCAACATCAGGAGGGGGGCGGGTTGGTTTTGAGAATTTTCACCCATCCGGCGCCGGCATCCATTTCCACTTGATCGTCCTCTTTCAGGGTGGCGATCAAACCGGGGATACCCACGATGGCGGGGATGCCCATTTCGCGGGCGACGATGGCGGAGTGGCTGAGGACGCTGCCGCGTTCGATGAGCAAACCGGAGATGCTGGGGTACAAGGGGATCCAACCGGGATCGGTTTTTTCAGCCACGAGTATTTCGCCGTTGAGATTGAGGTCGTCACTGGGTTTGAGGATGATTCGGATCGGTCCGCGGGCTTGTCCGCCGCAACAAGAGGTACCGTGCAAATCGCCGTCTTCTCCGCTGGCCGCGGCGGGTGGGCTCATGGACTGAAAGGGATTGCGGCAGTAGACGAGTCCGTGGGTTTCGAAGCGGTCTGCGGGCGGTGCGGTTTGGCGATAGTCGTCGAATTCGGCTTTACGCACATCGACGAGGGCCTGGATGCGGGTGGTGACGGCGGTGCCGCCGGCGAAATCGAAAATTTCTTCGACGGTGAGATAAAAGATGTCTTCGGGCGCCCGGAGAAGGCCTTCCTCGGTGAAGGCGTTGCCAAAACCAAGGAAGATGCGGCGCACGAGGCTGAAAACCCGGGTGCGGGCCAGGCGTTGGTTTTCGCGGTTGCGGACGTGTCGGCGGGTTTGCGTGAGCACCCACTGAAACAGGGTGTGCTTGCGAAGGCCCCATTTCAGGCGTTGGTTGCCGAGGTGCTCGTGTACCTTGGCTTCGGCGGCTTCGCGGGTTTGGGCCTGGCGTTGGGCCATGCCCTCGGGATCCGGGGCGCTGTCGGAAAGGGCGTAATTTCGGAAGACGGAAAAGAGGAAGTCGGGGGTTTCGCGGGGGGTGGGTTCTTCGAGCTTGAGTTCGTTCATGCCGCGGTCGCCAAATTGATCGAGATAGGCCTCGATTTCCTTGGAGAGGGACTCCGGAAATTTCCCGGCCCGCCAAAGTCCGGTCAGGGCGGCGGCATCGTGATCGCGCAAAAGGTCGCGCAGTTCCGGATCTTTCCGCATTTGCAGGGCGATACGCATGAGCATGCGGGGGGATTCGGAGGATTCGATTTTGTCATCGCCACAGAGCAGATCGTTTTGCAGGTTGCCTTGGGGATCGATGTCCCAGGCGAGCATGAGTTTGGTGAGGACTCCGTGGAAAATCATGGCGTAAAAATCGCTGAGGATGGGTGGTTTCCATTTTCGAAGCACTTCGTCTTCGAGTTCGTGGAAGCGGGCTTGGAGTTCGTGCGGGGGCAGGGTTTCCAAGGGCAGGACACGAACGCGGGCGTGCGTTTGGTTGAAGTCCTCCAGAAACCGCTGCATTTTTGTGTCCACGGTAAAGAGATTCCAAATCATGCGTACCCCGGTCCAAAGCAGTCGGGGGAGATCGATCAAAAAGCGCTGCGCGAATCCGGCTTTGGGGGCGTCCGGGCTTTCATCCGCCCAGCTTTCTTTCACGCCCATCATTTTTTCCATGAAATCGCGGTTGTAGCGGTATCCGGGTAAAAAGCGGATGAGGGCGTACCAGTTGCGGAGATTGTAATAGACCTGACCGCGGATGAGGCCGAGCATGTTACTGAAAAGGGGTTGGTTGACGCGGCGGGTCTTGGCGGGAACCCCCATGATTTCGAGAAACTGATCGTAAACGGAGGCGTAGGCGCGACGAATGAAGGAAAACGTGAGCGGGGTGGTGACCCCGGCGTAGCTTTCGATGATGTTGCTGTTGTCCCAAACCCGGCGGGGACCGTCTTCGGGACCGGCGGGCAGGGTGGTGATGGGGCGGGTTTGCAAGAGGTGGAGTTTTCCGTCGGCAAAGGCGAATTCGATGTCTTGGGGCTTGCCAATGGCGCGTTCCACGGCCAGGGCCGCTTTGCGAAGTTGCTGGAGTTGGTCCGGGTTGAGGCAGGGATGGCCGGCGATTTCGGGGGGCAGGTCTTCGATGCGGGTGCCGTGCCCGGCCTCGGAATCAAACACGTGGCGGGCATCTTTTTCCCGGATTTCGGGTTCCATGTCGTCGCTGGTTTTCGACATGCGCCAGGTGTCGGTGACCTGGGTGCCCTGCACCACGCCTTCGCCGAGTCCGTAGGTGGCGTTGACGAGGAGGTGTTCGCGGTCGTTGCGAATGGGATCGGCGGTGAAGAGCACCCCTGAAACTTCGGCGGGGACCATGCGCTGGACGATCACGGCCACGGCGATGTCATCGGTGCCAAGTCCCTTGGCTTTCCGGTAGGAGAGGGCGCGGTCGGAAAAGGCGGAGGCATGGCAGGCTTTGATGGCGTTTTCGACCGCGTCGATGCCGCGCACAAACAAAAAAGAGTCCATTTGTCCGGCAAACGAGAGTCGGGCCGAGTCCTCGCCCAAGGCGGACGAGCGGACCGCGAGGAAGTCGTCGTCGTCGGCGATTGTTGGAAGCTCTTGGGACAGTTCTTCGCGAAACCCGTCGGGCAGGGGTGCCGTGCGAACTTGTTCACGCGCCGTGTGGGCGTCTCCGGTTTCGAGGGCTGAATCAAGCTGGCTGCGAAGTTCGGGGTCCTGCAGGCGGGTGCGGAAGAGGTCGGCATCCACGACAAACCAAGGCGGACCATCCACGCCCTCGATGTGATCAAAACGGGCCAGATTGGCGGCCTTGCCGCCGACGCGGGCGGAGTCGGTGGCGGCGGAACTCGAGGAAGCGTGGATGTGGTGCATGGGAGTGCGGAGTGCGGAGTGCGGAGTGTGGAGTGCGGTTACGAATCATTCAGGAAGCTTTCAAAAAGTTCGTAGACGACATCGCGTGTATTGGCATATTCAAGCAGAATTTCCTTGGAGGAAACCTGACGGTACAGGATGCGCATGCCCCCGACGCGGAGGCGATTGTACCCTTCCAGCTTTCCTGAAAGGGGACGGATATTTCCTTGACCCTTCTCCAATCCGCGCAGGGCCAGCCGCACCCGGTGTTTTCGTTGGGGCGGGAGGGCGGTGAGCCATGCCTGTACCTGTTCAGAGGCCGAAATCTTCATGGTCCAAATCCAAGGGCTTGTAGCTTCCTTTGCCCGCTTCGGCGCGCTGAATCTCCTTCATCGCCTTGGGGTCGGACAACACATCCAAGGTTTCCATGAGCGCATCAAACTCCTCAATCGGCAGCGCCACCATCACCGGACGGTTTCGATTGCTGATCACAAAGCGGTTTCCGTCTTTGCAAAGCTTGGAAAGCTTGGCCTGAACTTCACTGATTGGATATATAGAATTCATAATTATTTTATATAACTAAAATTGCGGAATTGCAAGTGGATTTTCCGGCAACACAACAGGGCGTTTCTTTTTTGATAGGAGAGGACAGGAAAAACTTGTTTTTTGGGCGGAAATGGGTCAAGTTGGTCATCATGAAAGTCAAAGTGGGTCAACTGAAAGCGCATTTGTCGCAGTATCTTCGCGAAATGGAGGCATCGGGCGAACCGATTGAGGTTTGCGTGCGGGAGCGGCCGGTGGCGTATTTGACGCCGATTATGGAAAAGGACAATCATGCCGAGAGCGGACCTCCACCGGAATTGGTGAAATCCTTGGCCGCGAATGGCATTCGCATTGTCCAGTGGGGCGGGGAAGATGATGATTTTGTGCCGACCCCGCGTCCGGCAGGTGATGGGAAGCAGATTGAGAACTCTGTGGTGGCCATGCGTGAGGAGAAGGATTGGTGACCCCACCGATTTTGTTTTGGGATGCCAGTGCGCTGGTGCCTTTGATGGTGGAAGAGGGCCGCTCCATGGAAGCACGTGATCTATGGACCCAAACGACGGAAGCCTATGCGTGGGAATGGGTTTTGGTTGAAGTGGAAGCCTCCTTGATTCGTCGGAAAGCCTGTCAGGAAACTTGGCAGGATTGGCGGCAATTGCTAAAGAAACTTCGTTTGTTCTCGCTTCAGACCGAGGATTTGGGGAAGTTGCGTTTCTTGAATCGTGGAATGGGCCTCCGGGCGGCGGATGCGGGCCACCTTTTTATGTTTCACGGGCTGGTTCATTCTTTCTTCAATTTGGAACTTCTGAGTTTCGACCATGAAATGGTCACAGCGGCACAACAATTGGGCCTGCCGGGAATGGCACTAACTTAAGGGTCTTTTAAAACAGATTTTTGTGGTTGCCTTGGGCCGGAAAACGCCCCCGGCGGGCTCGTCCCGCCGGAGCGTAAGACCTGTGGCTAGACAGGAATCGCCTTGTATTCCCCGGCCCCTGCCGCCTTGCGCGGCAGGTGAAGAAGTCTCCCACGGAGCCAAGAAGCAAGGGACTTATTCACCTGCCGCGCAAGGCGGCAGGGGCCTGGAGATGGACAAGCTTACCCGGTCTAGCCTCAGATCTGATTCACCATGCGGGGCAAGCCCGCAGGGGTCTGTGGTTTCAGGGTTTTGACTGCGCCTGTACTTTCAATCGACCCTTAAGTTAGTGCCATTCGGGCCTGCCGGTTCATCCGGCTTGTATCCAGTCTTGAGCCTCAACCCTTGCTTTGGCGAAAGGGGGGGCGTGTGGGTGGCGTTGCGGTTGTTCCATGGGAAAAATTTTCTCAAGCGTATATGCAAGCACCCCTTTTTCTGATAGACTTCATTCATTCGAGTCCGAAGTTTTCAGAAGTCTGTAGGGTCGTCAATTTACTTTTCGTTGAGGAGAAGTTCAAGAAGTTCGTAGACGACATCGCGGGTATTGGCAAATTCAAGAAGTTATGACAATTCTTTTACAAGATTTGTGATGCGGGAAACGTCTCCTCTCTGATAGAATCGATTCGTCGATGCCATTGATCGAATTTTCGAATATCCAACGAGGTGACGTTATGAAAAAAATATTGTTTGTGCTGTCCGCGTTTTTGTTGCTGCCTTTGGCGAATCTCCTTGCGGAGTCCGACCCGGAAGTGCTTCCCGAATCGTCCCCGGATCGGCCTGCCGTCCGTGAGGTGTATATTCCTTATGAGGAGTTTCGGGAGGTGTTCGAACGAACGGACCGGGGGGTGTTCCTTCCGTACGATGAATTTCGCGCCTTGGTGGACGCGGCCCGTGAAGCCGGAACCGTTGAAGCGCCCAAAGGCCCGAAAGGGGTTTTGATACAGGAAATCTCGGGAGTCGCGGAGGTCATGGGCACGCAAATGGTGCGGGTCCAGGCCACGATCATTTTGGATGCCCTGAATCCGGCCTGGCATGAACTGGATCTGGGCCTTCAATCCGTAACCGTGTCCAAGGCGACGATCAATGGGGAACCGGCCCGCCTGAACGGCAATGCGCGGGAGGGATATGTGTTGTTGCTGGATCATCGGGAAGAGGCGGCCAAACGATATGAACTGGAATTGACTTTTGTCGCCCCGCTCATGCGGGCGGAGGAGGGCAACCGCATGGAAGGGGTGACCCGCGGGCATGGGTTTCGCTTTTCCCTGCCGTCCGCGCCGGTGAGCCGATGGGAAGTCGTGATTCCCGAACCCGGCGTGGAACTGGCCACCCATCCGCCCCTGGCCATCGCCAATGTGCCGGATGCGGATGAAGCCAAGGAAACCCGGGTGGAAATCTTTTTGGCCTCCACCCCGACTTTGGATGTGCGCTGGATGCCTCGGGTGGATGGCGCCGAGGGGATGGATGCCCATGTGCAGGCCACGGTGAACCAATGGAGTTTGTTGTATGCGGATTTCACGCGTACCACGGTGTACGCGTCCCTGGCCATCAGTCGGGCCCCCATCGAATCGATTTCTTTTCGGGTACCGGAATCCGAACGGGTGGTGGACGCCTCCGCGCCAGGACTTCGCTCTTGGCGGGTGCGGGAGACGGAAACGGGGCAGGTGGTGGATCTTGAGTTTTTGGAGGGCGTACGCGGGGATCGAAACGTAACCCTCGTGCTCGAAAATCACGAGGTGGATGCCGAACGCCGCGTGCCGCAAATCGAGGTGGTGGACGCCATCACCCAGCGTGGCGGGGTCGGCGTGGGACTGGACACCGGCTTGCGGGGGGAAGTGGTTTCGCGCGAAGGGCTGCAACGCATGGACCCAGCCCGGTTTCTGCCCAACAGGAGCCCGCGTCCCCAACTCGATTTTGTATATGAGTACCGCGCGGTTCCTTTTGCCCTGACGGTTTCCGTCTCCGAAGTGGAGCCGAGCATCGTGTCCCGCATGACCACCGCGGTCCGCCTCGAACCCTTGGAAATGCGCCTGAATGTGGTCGCGGAATTTGACGTGCGGCGCGCGGGCGTGTTTCATCTGGATCTGGACATCCCCGACGAATACGAACTATCCAACCTTCGCGTGTCCACCGGCCCCACGCTCGACGGGCACACCCTCGGGGACCCCGAGGACGGACGGCGGGCCTTGCGGGTCTCCTTTGCATCCAGGGCGCAGGGAAAGGTGATATTGCAGTTTCAGTTGCGAAACGAACAAGCGGAAGCGGCGCTGATGACCCCGACCGGGGAAGAGGTGATCCGGGACGTGCCGTTTGTGCGGGCGGCCGGGGATTATTTGGCTTCCGATGAAGGACATGTCCTGGTGAGCGCACCCGGTTTGTTGAATCTTCGGGTGCATCATACCGAAAATTTGCGGGCGGTCCCCTGGGCCGAAGCCGGTGCCCACGCCCGCCAATTGTCGGGAGCAGCGACGCAATTCGCATTTCAATACGCCTCCGAACCTCCGAAACTGGAGTTGGCGGCCAGCCGGAAGGCGCCCCATGTGACCGTGGGCCAGTTGTTCACGATCATGGTTGAACCCGGCGTGGCCCGTTTCGAGGCGCATTTGTTTGCGCAGATCCGCTACAGTGGCATCAGCGAATTGCGCGTGGACCTGCCCGCGGAACTTTCGGAGCGCATCCAGATTCAAAATCCGGAATTCCGGCGGCGGGTCTTGGACGATGCGCCAGACCTTGAAGAAGGCATGGTGGCCTGGATCGTGGAGCGTCCCGCGGACATGATCGGGGACGTGAACATTCCCTTTGCCTGGGAAACGCCGCTGGAGGGCGTGGATGTGGGCAAGGAGCAAGTTCTGGATTTGCCGCGACTGATCCCCCGGAACGTGGATCGGGCCTGGGGTCAAATCGTGCTGCGCAAGGCCGGGTCGCTGGACATTGCCGTCTCCGAGGCCTCCGCCTCGCTTACGCCCGTGGATCCGCGCCATGACCTGATGCAGGGCAAAACGTATGCGGACGCGGCCATGGCCTTTGAATTTCACCGCGATTGGCATTTGCGCGCGGTGGTCACCCGGTACGAACCCGCGCCCCTGAAATCCACCGCCATCGAGCGCGCATTGGTCCGCCAAGTGTTTACCCGGGGAGGACAAACCGCCGTGCAGGCGATTTACCGCATCCGCAGCACCCGCCAGCGTTTGGAGGTGCGGTTGCCGGAGGACGTAGAGTTCGACGCCCAGCCCTTGCGGATCAATGGACGGCCCATCATCTTGGAACGCGGCGCCGAGGGGCACGTGTACATTCCGCTGCCCGGCGTGGTCGCCGACGAGGCGTTTCTGTTGGAACTCCGCTATACCTTGCCCGGCGGACCCGGTCGCATCCGCCTCCCGACTTTCGTGGGGGACACGGCGGTTCAGGAAGTGAACCTCTCCCTGCATTTGCCCGAAAACGATGTCTATCTGGGGCACCGCGGGGATTGGAATCCCGAATTCATTTGGCGGGTGGGCGAGGGCTTTCGCCTGATGCCCCGGTCGGGGAAAGGTCCCCGGGAGTTGCTCAACTGGGTGGCCCAGGGTGTGTCCGTGGATGTCAACAGTCTGGATCAAATGCCCGTGGCCGGACAACATTTGCTTTTCAGCAGTTTAATGCCGGACACCCGAGACATCACCCTGCGCCTGTCTCGGGTCCCCTTGATTCTTTTTTATGGTGTGGTGATCCTTTCAGGATTTTTACTGGGATTGTTCTTGGTTCAAGTCAAGTTGGTCACCCGCCTTTTGGTGTCCGCGCTTTTGGTGTCGGGCCTGGTGCTGGCTTCGGTGTTTTTCCCTAGCTTTACCCGGGCGATTGTCAACGACGCCACCGCCGCTGCCGCCGCGATGGTGGTGGTGTTGTGGATTGTCTGGGATTTGACCGTGCGATGGCCCCGATATCGGCAAAACCTGCGTTTGCAAACGGTACATGGGCACCAGGCCGAAAAACGCCCCATACCGGTGGCCGTGCCCCGGACAGCAACGTCGACCGTGCCCAAGGCCCAAGAGCCCGAAGCTCAAGAGCCAAAAGCTCAAGAACAAGAGACGAAACCCGAGTCGAAATCCGAGCCGAATTCTGGGACCGAAGAAAAAAAAGGGGACTCCGATGAAGCGTAATCTCCTGTTGTTGTGCTGTATGATCCTGGGTTCGGTGTTCGCGGATGCGCCCCCTGAATCCACGCCCCGCATTGCGGTCGTGCCGCTGGCGGAACTTCCCGCGCTCCTGCAACAGCGGGCGGAACGCATTTTATTGCCCCTGGATGCTTGGGAGGACCTGCAACGGCGCGTCCGGGAGGCGGACGCGCTTCGTCCGCCCCAATCCGCCGCCGGCGGCGGTTTTGAGATGCGTCTGTATCTGCGAAGCGACCGGGTGTGGGTGGAAGCGGAGGGGCTTGTGGAAGGCCTTGCCGAGGGACTGCACGAACTGGAGATCGCGCATGAGGGCATCCATTGGACCCGGGCCGAGTTGGATGACGCCCCCGCCGAACTGGGCGGGGTCCCCGGCAAATCCCTCTCCCTGTATTTCGAAGGACGCGGTCAACGGCGCTTGCAATTGGGCGGATGGATTCCCCTGGTGGAGGAAACCGCCATGCGAAGCCTTCGCTTGACCCTGCCCGATCTGCCCGTGGACTTGCGGCTTTTCGCCTCGCCGGAAGTCGAAATCGTGACCGGCGCGGTGCTGCCGCTCGGTCAAACCGATGACGGCAGCGATCATGTCGAATATCTGGTGAGTCCCTCCGAAGGGAAGCTGCATCTGGTCTTTCGCGCCCATACTCTGGATGACGGTCTGCCACCCATGATTCGCGCCCACCATACGTTGGTCTCGGAAGTGGAAACCTCGGGGGAACTTTTTTCGCTGCACACGCGGTTGATGTTTATGAATCAATCCCCCCGGGTCGTGCATCTGAGCCTGCCCCCGGGGGTTTCCGTTTTCGATGTGGCCGGTGACGCCGTCCTTCGCTGGCAGGGGAGCGAATCCGGGGACCTGGAAATTCACTTGCGCAAGGATCTGCGGGGGGCGCAGAATCTGTTCGTGCGGGGGATGCGTGAAAATGAGACTTCGGAGGCATGGTCCCCGCCTTTGCCGAAACTACGCGGCGCGGAGTGGGAGCGGCATCTGATTGTCCTGCGCCTCAAACCGCCGCTGCGCTTGCAAAGTCTTGACCCCGGTGACAGCCAGCCGGTTTCCACCGCGAAAATTTTGTCCACCCTGACCCGGGAACAACGGGATCCGTCCGGCATTGTCGGAACCTGGTTCCTGGCCGGGGATGCGACGCCGCCCCAAGGCCGGTTTCATCAACCGCCCGTCGAAGTCAATGCCGTGGTTGATTTGCGGCTGTCCCTGCTTGAAGACAGCCAGCAGTTGGATGGCGGGGTGACCCTGGTTTCCCGGGGCGGGGGCGTATTCGATGCCCGGTTTGTTTTGCCCGCCAGTTGGGAGATCCAATTCGTCCACGACGAGCGAAATCAGGAATTGTCCCATGAAATCTATGCCGAAGCGGAGGATCGCCAACGGGTGCATGTCTTTTTCGGCAAAGAAATGCCCGAAGGCACGCCCGCGAACATCCGTTTTCGGGCCAGACGCGTGCCCGGGGACTGGCTGACCTCCGGCGGCACCGGGACGCTGGCTTTTCCCGATTTCGATTTGCCGGACGTGGAAGCGTATTCGGGCGGACTGGCGGTACAGACGCATGGGGAATTATCCCTGCGGGCCACGAGGCTGGAGGGGTTGACGCCCATGGATGAAAATGAAAAACGCCGATTCGGATTTCCCGCCGCCGCCTTGTCAAGAGCCTGGCGTTTTGAAGAACCCGGATATGCGTTGGAATTGGAAACCACCCGACTGCAAGCGGAACGACAGGCGGAAATTTTCTCGTTTTTCCGGATGGAACGAGAGTCCCTGCGCGCCCGGTATGAAATCATTCAGACCGTACGCCGCGCCCGGGTGCGGGATTTGTCGTTTACCCTCCCGGTGGTGCTGCCGGCCACGGCGGAGCTTTCCGGCGAAAAAGGAACCGTGATCGGGGAATTTTCCCGTGAACCCGAAGGGGAGGGGGAGCGGTGGACGGTGCGGCTGGCGGAAGGAGGGCTGGGAGAGGTTCACCTGAGTTTGGACGCCGTGTATCCGCTGGAGACGGACACCCCCATTCCCTTGCCGCTGCCCCGCGTGGTCGACGTGGAGATTCAGTCCGGGCACGTGACCCTGGAGGGCACCCCCGAATACGAAACCACGGTGTTGGGCGCTCCCCGGGCCGTGGATGTGGGGGAAACCTCCGAAGCCGTTTATTTGCCCGGCTCCCGTTTGTTGGGGACGTTCATGTATTTGACCGATGTGCCGGAGATGTCCCTGATCGCAAAGGAACAGCCACTGGTTTTTGTTCCGAACGCCCTCATTCGCCGCCTGCGGCTGATGACCTGGCTTTCCCAGGGCGGCGTTCACCTCACGGAAGCCTGGTTCGAAGTGGAGGCGGACGCCGGGTTTATTTCCGCCCATTTGCCGGGTGCCTCCGAAATTTGGTCGGTGCAGGTCGATGGCAAGGCCGTTGAACCCCGTTTGGGTGACAATGGACATTGGTTGATTCCCCTGCAAGGGGCGGCGGGCACAAGCGGACGAAGCAAACGGGTACAGTTGTTGTACGCCGGACATCACGCGCCTTTGTCGGTTCGGTCCCGCCTGCAATTGGAGGCGCCCCGTCTGGCCGTTCACGAACGCGAGGGGGAGACCCCGGAGTTGTTGACCATTGAAACCGAATGGGAATTGGTGTTGCCGAATGGGTTTCGCCTGGACACCTCCCGAGGCTCCGCGACGCCCTTGCACCGTCCCCGGCGTCCGCTGGCCATCACCGGTTTGGCCCGGGCATTGTGGATGCTTGGCGGAGGTCACGAATACAATTTGGCCGGACGCGGACTCATCAGTTCCGGTAAAGATTCCAGGATGCTGGCCGGCGCACAGGAAGTGGATCCGCGTGACTTGGAGAGTGTTTTGTTTATCGAAGAAGATTCAGTTGATTTCTTGTTTTCGGACGCAGTAGATTCTGCACCGGCGGATCGGCGTGCGCCTCCGCCTGCCCCCGCCCGTCCGCAGGCCGGGGAACGTCTCGATACGGCAGTAGGGAGGGATCGGTTCAGGCGCGAATTGGCCCAGGTGCAATCGCAACTGCCGGACGCACCCACCGGGTTTCGCAGCCTGACCTTGGGATTGCAAGGCCGGCGGGACGGCATTCGCTTTACGCATTTGGGGGATGCTCCGGTTTTGGATGTCACCCTCAACAGCTCCAGCCGCTGGGATACCCTGGCTTGGGGCGCGGGATTGCTGGTCTTTTTCGGCGGCCTGTTTTTCCTGTCGGGAACCCGCAAAATGCGAATGGCCTATATTCTCGGGACGATGCTGCTGGCCACTTTGCTGGCGGCCCTGCCGGGTTTGTTTGCGTTCGTGACCGTGTTCAACGCCGCTTTTTATGCCGCAGCACTGTTGTTTCCCTTTTATGTGATCGCGGGCATTTGCCGGTGGGTCTGCGGTCCCGTTGTTCGCTGGTTGCCCCGGGCTTTGGCTGCGAGTCTGTTTCTAATTTTGATCATACCGCCGGGTCTGGAAGCCCGGGAGCCGCGGCCAACGCCGCTTCCGCTTCCGGATGATCTCTGGATCATGCCCGCAAGCGAAACGGGTCCGCAAAAAATCATGGTGCCCGTGAAAACGCACGAAGACCTGATGGAAAAAATCCGAAAGCAGGATCAACCCGATGTGTCCAAGGAATTCACCCTGACCTGGCAGGCATCCGAAACCCGTGTGTCGCTTCCGGAGGGCGGGGAAGACCGCCTGCTTTTGCACACGACCCTGCGGTTTCGCAGTCGCGGGATGCATGAGGGTTTGTTGCCCCTGATGTCCGGGAACTTGAAACTCGTCTCCACCCATGTCGGGGCCGCCATTCAACTCGTGCGAACCCCGGAAGGGTTGGCCTTGCGGGTGAACGCGCCCGGTGAACACGAACTCCGCTTTGCCCAGGAGGTGCCGGTCGCCGATCTGGCCGAAGGCAAACAAGTGGAAACCTTCGTTCCTGCCTTGGCGGGTCATCGTGTCCTGATCCAAGTGCCGGCGGACACCGAACTGCATCTGTTGTCCGAACCCCAATCCCGGGTCATGCATTCCGGTACGGAGAGTGTCGAGGAGGAAACTTTCACCCGGGCGGACGGACAGTTGAAATTGCGTTGGCGGTCCTCCCATGCGCCGTCTTCCATCGACAGCGTCATGCAAATTGAATCCATGGCGGTTTTGGATTTGCAGCGGGAGGGTTCGACCCTGGTTTGGGACGCCGATATCCGCCTGCGCGGTACGACACGTTCCTTCGTCGATTTTGACCCGCCCGCGGGCTGGCGGATCGGGGACGTCGAAGGCGACAATGTCCGCGGACGCGAGTTTCCGGGTGAAGGACCGACGCTGCGGGTGCACTTCCTGCGTCCGGTCAACGACCGGGTCCAACTCCGCATCCATTTCTTCCAATCCACGGAGGAGGAAGTGGTCGCGGAAGGCGGGGGACAAAGCCTGCGGCCGCCTTCGTTTCCCGGGGCCATGCGGCATACCGGTCAAGTGCTGATCCGCCATCCCGAAAATACCCGGGCGCGGGTGGTGTCCGCGGAAGGATTTCGGCGCGAAGAATTGAATGTGACCCCGTACCAAAGCCTGGTGCAAAGTTTGGAGGCCACCGTGTTGGCGTCCCAACCGTTTCAAACGCACGCCTTTTTCAATGCCAACGCCAGCCTGCGCGTCGAATTGGATCCCCTGACCGCGCGTTATCAAGCCCATTGGGAGCGGATTTTCCGCATCGCCCAGCGCGAACAAATTCTGGAAACGCGATGTCGGGTGACCATTGAGGACGCGCCGCTGTATGTCTTGGAATTTGTCGTGCCCAATGCGCTTGAAATCACCTCCGTGGTCGCCCCGGGGTCCAGTTCCTGGCACGCGGAACCGGGCGAAACCGTCACCCGGCTCACGGTCCACGCGGCCAATGGCTGGACGCGGGAAGCCACGGTTATTTTGATCGGACGTTTTCAACAGGAATTGGAGGGCGTGCCCATCGAACTTCCCGGCATTCAACTGACCGGCGCCCACCGTGAGACCGGTGATTGGGTCATTCAGGCCGACCCCTTTTATCAGGTGGAAACCGAGGCCCTGAACGGCATTCGCCCCATACCCATGGAAAACGTACACGCCTGGCTGGCTTCCCCCCAACGGTCTTCCGCCCAACAGGCCCTGCGGTTTGACCGCGGGGATCACACCGGCAGGGTCGTGTTGCGCCGACGTCCCGCCGAGGTCACCGCCACAAGCTTTACCAACCTGCGGGTGACCGATCGGGTCATGGAAGAAACGCATCTGCTGGATTTCCGCATTCGGGGTTCCGGGGTGCGGGAGTTTGTCTTTGAGATTCCCGCCCACCTCGCCGAGGCCCATATGCGGATTCCCTTGCTGCGCAGCCGCGAAATCACCCCGATTTCCGGCGAACCGGAGCGCGTGCGGGTGCGGGTGGAATTGCAGGACGAAGTCATGGATCAGTTGCTGATCCTGCTGGAGCACGACCGGGCCCTGAAACCCGGCGCCGTGGAACTGCGGGGGCCCCGCATCCGCACCGGACGGGTGGGACGAAGCTATTTCACCCTGGAAAACGCCGGGCGCGACGAACTTCGCCTGCTCGACACCAACGGGTTGGAAACCCTGACCCGACAGCATGCCGAATGGGCCCTCGCGGCCACCCACTTGAAAGGGGACGCCACCCACGCCCTGATCAGTCGCGAAGGCGTGGACGATCCCATGCTGTCCTTTGAACTGCACGAACGAGAACAGGTACAAACCGTGGGCGCCAGCATTGGTCTGGCCAAAGTGGTGATGGTCATGGACGACAGCGGCGCCTACCGTGCCCAGTGGACCGGCCAGGTCGACAATCGCACTGAGCAATTTCTCATCATGGAATTGCCCGAAACCTCCCGATTGTTGATGGTGACTGTGGCCGGCAACGTCGTCCGCCCTGCGATGGATCCCGCCGGCGGCAAAGGGCGGATTCGGATTCCCCTGGTCAAAACCGCAGCCGGAGACTTGGACGTGCCCGTCAGCGTGATTTACGGGGGACAAAGCGACTTTCGGAAACTGCGTCGGGAAGGCTTTCCCTTTGCCCGTTCCGTGAACATCGCCACCGAGCTGAGCCAGGCCGAACTGCATTTGCCCCGTCGCCGGAATTGGCTGCATTTT
Organism: Verrucomicrobiota bacterium; assembly: GCA_020831635.1. Classification (GTDB taxonomy): domain Bacteria; phylum Verrucomicrobiota; class Kiritimatiellia; order SS1-B-03-39; family UBA6053; genus PXAS01. Next base: position 26,557 of record JAFIGC010000015.1, read on the forward strand.
GATGGCAGCATGAGTTTGGTGCACGACGCGGCCGACTTCCAGGCCGGAGAATTGCAATACCAGACCCATGTGGCCAAACGACTTGCCGAAACCCTGAAAACCGGGGACGAATATGGTCGGACCCGGGCGATGTTCAATTTCAGAAACGTGTCAGGACAAATCGAAGCCGCCGCCGAAGATGAACGGTATGCGTACAGTGAAGAAATGAATCGCCAGCGTGAATCCGCCATCCAGGTGTTGAGTGAAGTGCAAGCCGACCCTTTTGGCAAGGCGAGGACCGATCAAGCTTTGGACAATCGTCTCAGTTTGAATCAACAGTTTGATGTCCAGGGGAATACCTGGGGAAACAATCAGGTCTTGCACAATCCCAGCAATTTCGCCGTGCCCGTGGAAACTGCCGAGGTTCGCGACGGCCAGGCGCAGCAAATCGATTATTCGCAACTCAGATCGGGGCGGGTCTCCGGGCGCGCGGTTCCGGATACCCCGGCACCGGGAATCAGCCTCTCCAAACTCGCGCAACCGCCGCGTCAGCGGGGTCAACAACAGCAACTGGAAGCCTACGCCAGCCGACTTCACGAAGAAGAGGAGCAAGCCCCCGATGAGATTGCGCTGGAGAAACCCGTGGATCTCATGCCCCGACCCGACCCGACCCTGACCCAGGTGTATCGTTTCACCACGCCCCGTGGCGATTTGCACGTCACCGCCTGGAGTCTCTCCCAGGAAGCCGAGGAAGGCTGGATACGCTTCGGTGCTTTCCTGGCGGCACTGCTGCTTGCCCTACTGCTATGGATGCGGCTGAAACGCCCGGCCCGAAAACCCGCAAGCGCCCGGGGCTGGTTGTGGCTCGGACTCGGTTTGTTGAGCATGTTGATCGGATTCCTGCCCGTCTACGGCATGATCCTCTTCGTGGTGGGCATCGTCTGCCTCGTACTCCATCGGAGGGAAGAGAAATACGTGTAAAAAAAGGAATAAACGTCTTCCGAGTCGGAAGACCCCCACGAACTTGTTTCGTGGGTGAACGGCACCCTCGGCTTCTTCCCGGAATCCTCTACTGACCTCCTGATCTCGGACGAGATATTGGGGTGAAGACAGGAGTAACATCCGATCCAATCCTCCGAATTTATTTGAACAGGAGGACGCAGAGGGAGCAGAGGGAAATGGCGGTAGAGTTCCCTTTGCTGCCATTGCTTGCTTCTGTTCCAATCCTTTGTGGTTTTTGAACAGAAGGTCGCGAAGGAAGCGAAGAATTGTAGTGGCGTTGCTCTGTTACACTTGAACTCAAGTTCAGACCGATTTGTCTGTAAAGGGCAGGAGTAAATTGCATACGCATCAATCATCTTTCCGACACTCGGAAGCCGTAAAAATAATCTTTCCGAGCGTCGGAAAACCTATTGTGGGAAATCCAGAGGGCTTTTTCTATTGAAGCAGGGAAGGAGTGGCATCCCGTTGGGATGCGGTTTCGTGTGGGGATGCAAATTCCGGGGTTTCACCCCGGTCTGACGAGTGGCATCCCGTTGGGATGCAAGTTCCGGAATGAAACACCCATTTCCCAATCGACCCCAACGGGGTCTCACCCGTCAGCCCGGCGGCAACGCCCCGGGAAACGTATCCAACCCGTTTGCCGACCCCAACGGGGTCGCACCCTACTTTGTCACGAGCTTTGTCGAAAGCTTTATCTGGGTTTCATTCTTAGAAACGTATTTGACCTTGCGATTAAACCACGTTTAAATGCCCAATAATTTGAGGTCTGATATTCAACGTAGATAAGCCGTGGGCAAGGGGCGATCAAGTCCCGCCGCCCACGGAAATTCCATTCATGATTTGTTCACCCTGAGAGGGTGATTCACACCGGAGCCACCCCATTTTTCACATGTACGCAGGGATAAGGCATCCTTTCAGGATGCACTTCATTTTCAACTGGAAACCGGGGGTATTTCGCTTCGTTCGAACCCCGGCTACGCTGAGTGCCCCTTTCAGGGCAAAAAAATCTTGACGTTCACTCAGGGAATTTACATGATACCCGAAAATTGCTTATTAACTCGTTAGGCTCAAAGAAAGGATTGACGAATGAGCTTCGTACACACATTCAGATGCTGGCTAAACGAATCACTTGCGCAGGATGTACCCGATTCCGTCAAAGCTTTTTCGTTCAACCTCTTTGAACCAGCTATGGTAGATGGCGTGAAATTTGGGGTTGAGGTTGTCGGAACAGGAGAGTTTGACGAAGACGATCCCGATTGGGCATGTGATGAAGTCTGGGAGCCAGTCCCCAGAGGAATCTGCATTCCCGTCGATTTCTCCAGTGAAGAGTGGGAAACATGTACTCAGAAATTGAAGATATTGCTTCTAGGACAACTTGAAGTTGACTCTCCGGCGATGGGCATCCTCAAATCGAGGAATGGCATCGGTTTGGGCTTTATCGATGGTGATCTCGAAATCATATGGAAACCCTAACCATTTCCGACACCGAACGAGTCGGTGTGGGAAAGAGAATAAGAATGCAGCATATCGGATTACAACGAGAAACAGAAGATGGTGAGGTGGAAGCCGTTTACGGTGAAGGAAAATCCATTGATTTGATTTTGCTCACCTCTAATTTGGAAAGAACATCATGCCTCCGGTTTATCGACCCCTATGGCGATACAGTTTTCAATCAGTTACAGATACCAGTTCTTATCGAAGAAATCCAGGCTGTTGTCGCGAACGCTCAGGAATCGTTAGACATCACTGAAGTTATTGATTTTCTGAAGAATTCTATTGACCTGCATACACATGTGCGGTTTTGTGGAGATTAGAAAGGTTCAACCATTTGTAGGTGGTGATGCTACGCTTCACAAAGCCCAAACCCTTTGACACGAAAGAAAGAACATAATCAAACCACGGATAGCACGGATGAACACGGATCATGTGTGGGAAAAAGCACATGTGAACGGAGAAATCCGGGAGAAAAATCCAAACGAACGAGGGTATCGAATTGCCAAAACCCTGAAAAAAACTAAACTCTCAGAAGAAATGAATATCCGTGTACATCCGTGCCATCCGTGGTTAAAAACAACCCGCCAACCATCAGTCGCACTCAACCTCGTAAACTCGGCCCGGTGGACTCATAAGATGAGATGGAATATGAAAACCACTTTGATTGATCAGTACAACAAAGCCGGCTCTGAAGGCGACTTAATCCATCGAATGGGGATAGGGTTGTATGGGGCGTATTCATGGGTCATGGTTCTCCTATACGTGGTAATCATTTCACATGTGAATGCCGTGGAAATTGGAGATACACGTTCCCAGGTTCTTGATAAAATGGGAAAGCCTCGGATGATTTTGAAAAAGGGAAACGCAGAACATCTTTTCTGGGAAAACGGGATTTTCACTGAACTCGAAGATGGTCGGGTCGTCCGTTTCAATTCAATGGTCAAGGATGTTCATCAGAACAGCGGAGAAAATCCCAATCTCACTCAGGAACAAATCAACGCTAGATCGACGAAATCGCTTGATGCTGAGATTCAAGAGATTTCCGAATATACTACGATGAAAATATTGGATAAGGTGACGACCCTCTTGTCTGAACAAGCGCCCTCCGCCCCACAGAAATTTTGGCAGGATTTTAGGGATGCACACAAGGAGACTGTGGTGACATTGTATGCCAGGGATATACACCCTATCATTCTTGAAAACGAACATGACACTTATTCTGTTGTTGAAGAGTTCACATACACATTCACCAAGAGACACATAAAAAGACTTATAAATTTGGCAGTTGATGATCTTGTGTCTGAAGGGTATCTCAGTCCTAACCGGGCGAAAGTAATTTTGGAGCACATGAATCGCTGAGTATCTTCCTCTGCGCCCAGTCCCCCGCCACAGAAGAAAATTTCAATGATTGAACAGGGATTGCGGTAACAAAAACATCGACTAAGGAGAATGAAATGGTAAGTATGAAGTCCACCCACCCATGCGGCTTAACCCGTCAAATAGGCTGGTGAGAACGCTTCGCGTTCCACAGTCTGATCGTTGGCAACATGAATGAATGAGACAATGGATATCCTTTCGAGTCTGTACCAAGAACTCGATACAAACTGGCAGTTGACTGTATTGCTATTCATCGGAGTATATATACTCCTTGTACTCACGGGAACCATGCTCGCTTCCGTCCGTCGGCGGTGGGCCATCTCAGTGGCTCAGCCTGTCTTTCCTCTGCTCTATCCATTTTGGTGCTGGGCCAACTACCAAGCGTTCCTCTGGTCGAAGGGGCATGGCATTCCCTTGCTCTGGCGCCCCTTCACCATGATCGCGTGGATCATGCTCTGGGCAAGACCGCTTTTGTCTCTCTGGTTATTCACCATGACCTTGCGAGTTAAATCAAACGAAAAAGAAATGGCCAACAAAACCCTTGGTCGAACCTCGTAAACTCGGTCCGATCAGGGTAAACGTTGGATTTATGCTGATGAAATTCATACCTATCTTCATTCTTATGGCAGCGTTGCTTACAGGTTGTGCCACACCGATACCCGTTCAGGTGACACACACGGCAACAGGAGATCCCGTTGCCGATGTACTTGTACGTCGTCAAGGATCAGCAAACCGATGGGAAAAAATCACGAATCCTGTTGGAACTTTTTACCATCCAACCACGACTGCCGAAGCTGTATGGACGGATTCTGAAGGTCGAGGAATTTTCAACAAAATTGGCCGGAATGATTCGTACAGCATCGTTACAGCGTCAAGCGACCCGTTAACGGTGATACTCGGCACCCATACCCTTTCGCTCGACCCGGGAACGAATACAGATTTCGCCGCATGGCAATACGATGCGCGAGAAATTGACGGGCAATGGCAGATCAACGTCACGGAACCGGGCTGGAACTGTACGAGAGGTCAACCCAACTAAGCACCCATCTTGGCGGGGTCGGGTACGGCCGTACACCAGGTCGAGCGTCGGGAAGACCTATGATCCAAGCCTCCACTTTCCATTGATTTTTGTTGCAAAAAATGTCGCAAGATGCTTTATTTTAGGCATGAAAACGGTTTACATCGAAACCACCATTCCATCCTTCTATCACGAAACACGGGAAGAACCCATGTTTGCAGCGATGCGACAATGGACAAGGGACTGGTGGGCAGATGACAAAATAAATTATCAGAGCTTCACGTCAGATGCAGTGATCAATGAAATTGAATCCGGCAACCATCCGGAAAAACCCCAAAAACTTGCGCTAATGGAAAACATAGAGCTTTTGGCGATTAACTGGGAGATCGAGGAAATCGTTGAAGTCTATATCTCGAATTATCTCATGCCAAAAGATGAATTGGGTGATGCCTTGCATCTGGCAATCGCCTCCTATCATAAAATGGATTTTCTTTTGACTTGGAACTGTAAACATCTGGCCAACGCAAACAAACGCGACCATATTCGACGCATCAATGAACGACTTAAAATTTTCACGCCTGAATTGGTCACCCCATACGAACTTATAGGAGAATGACATGCAAACCATTTCAACGATAGAAGAAGTTCGAGAAACGAGGAAGGAAATTTCCCGACAATGTGACTTCGATCCTAAAAAATTAGTAAAGTACTATTTGGAACGGCAGAAAGCACGAATTCCAACCAGCAGTCACACCGAACCGCGAGTACGCGGTCCGGTGGACTGAGACGTTATCAATATGGAAGCCTTAGAAATAATTACGGGGCCGGGCGGTAGCTCGTAGAACTCGCTACGCGCACTCCAGGGACGCTTCGCGTCGGCATTCCACACTCCGCACTCCGCATTCGTCACTCGTCACTCGTCTTCCCTCCTCTTCTCTCTCATTGGGCTTGATTCCCGTCGAAGACTCTTTATGGGTTGTGCATGGATCTATCAGTTGTCATTCCCGTGTATCATGAAGAAGAAAATGTGGACCTCCTGTGCGAGGCGCTGCATGAGGCCTTGTCGCCGCTGTCGCTCTCGTTCGAGGTGTTGCTGGTGGATGACGGCAGTAAGGATCAAACTTGGCCGAAACTCAAGGAAAACGCGGTCAAATATCCGTTTTTGCATTTGATCCGTTTTCGCCGCAATTTTGGTCAGACGGCCGCCATGGCAGCGGGGATCGAGCACGCCCAGGGGAAAATCATCGTCACCATGGATGCGGATTTGCAGAACGATCCCAAGGACATTCCGCTGTTGCTGAAGGCCATTGAGGACGAGGACATCGATGTGGTGAGTGGCTGGCGGAAAGACCGCAAGGATCCGTTTTTGAGCCGGAAGCTGCCTTCGATGATGGCCAACGGGCTGATCAGCAAAATCACGGGGGTGCATTTGCATGATTACGGATGCACGTTGAAGGCGTATCGTCGGGAAGTGATCCAGCATGTGCGGCTGTATGGGGAAATGCACCGTTTTATTCCCGCGCTGGCGCATTGGGTCGGCGGCAATGTCATCGAAGTGCCCGTGAACCATCATCCGCGCCGCTTTGGCCAAAGCAAATACGGGATTGGGCGGACGTTGCGGGTGGTGTTGGACCTGATTACGGTGAAATTTTTGCTGCGCTACAGCACCGGGCCCATGCAGATTTTGGGCAAGGTGGGGTTGCAACTGGGCTTTCTCGGGATGCTGTTGCTGGGCATGATTTTCGGGCTCAATGTGGCCGCGAACCTGTTGGACGCCGAGTTTTGGGGCTTTGATTTGGTGAAGCGTCCGGTGTGGCCGATCATGGGCTTCATGCTGGTGGGCTTTGGGGTACAGTTCGTGGGGCTGGGGTTGATGTCGGAATTGTTGATCCGCACCTATCACGAATCCCAAAACAAACGGACCTATACCATTCGCGAAGAACGAATGCCGGGGGAATGCGTTCCCGAATCCGTTCCGTCCGATCCTGACGCCAAGGGCTAAGCGGTGGAACTCGAACTCCCGATCGGCGCCCTGATTGCCATGGGTCTGGTGCTGACCTTTGGTTGCCTGGGGTGGATTTGGATTTTTTCCGCCACGGAGAAGCATCGGCGAAAACTTCGGGACGGCATGGCCTGGCTGGATTGGCGGCCTTTGCCGATGGGTATCGTCTTCTTTTTTTTCACCACCATCGCCCTCGGCATGCTGCTGAATCTGGTCGGTATTTATCTTTTGGCTCATTTTTCTCGGGCGGATCGGTTCGCGGACCTGCATCCTTTGGGTTTATTGATCGTGTCCACGTTCAGCATGCACGTGCTGTTGACCGTGGTCTTATTGTGGGTCACGCGTACACAATCCATCTCCCTTCATGAAGTGCCTGCCTGCCGGGGAAGTCATTTGTTGACCAAACTCCCCCAGGGTTTCGCCGGCTATTTGCTGGCGTTTCCGCTGGTGATCCTTGGCGGCATCCTTACGCAAGCCTTGTTGCCCCGTTTCGGATTTCACTTGGAACCCCAGGATTTGGTGCAAGATCTGGGACGTTTTGAAAGTCTACCGCAAAAAATGACGCTGTTTTTCTTTGCCGTGTTTCTGGTTCCGTTTTGCGAGGAATTGGTGTTTCGGGGCTACCTCTTTCCCTGGATTTCGCAGCGTACCGGATTTTGGGGCGGGTTGGTGTTGCACAGTTTGCTGTTTGCGTGGGTGCATATGAATGCGGCCAGTTTTTTGCCCTTATTCGCTTTGTCCTGTGTGTTGGGGATCAGCTATGTGTACACCAAAAGTCTGATGACCGCGTTTTGGATGCATGCGATTTTCAATGCGATGACTTTGGTCAATTTTTTCCTGTCCCAAGGGGCTCCACCTTCATGAAACAGCGTTGGACCAGTCACAACCCCGAGGAAACCCGGGCCCTGGGGGCGGAATTCGTAAAAAAATGCCTCCCCGGAGATGTGGTGTTGCTGCACGGGGATTTGGGCTTGGGGAAAACCTGTTTCGTGCAGGGGATGGCGGAAGGCCTGGGCCATGGGGGGAATGTGACCAGTCCCACCTATGCGCTGATCCAGGAATATGACACCACGCCTCCGTTGGCGCATGCGGATCTGTATCGGTTGGAATCCGCCGATGCCATTTGGGGTTTGGGGTTGGATGAATGCATGGACGCGGGGATGATTTTGGCGGTGGAATGGAGCGAACGGGCTCCCGGATTTTGGCCGGCGTACGCCTGGCATGTCACCCTCGCGCCCGGTGCGGATGAACATTCGCGTGAAATTCAGGTTTGCCGCGGGGGCGGGTCATGAAAAGGACGCTGGCATTGGAGTGGAGCAGCCGCAAGCTTTCCGTGGCCATCGGCGAAGTGTCCAAGGAGGCGTCTTTGGATCGATTCCGGGCCCCCGAGGCCATGGGTTTGGTGGATGCGGCGATGGCGGAGAGCGGGTTTTCCGAAATCGATGAAATCAAGGTCGGACGGGGGCCGGGAAATTTTTCGGGGATTCGTTTGGCTTTTGCGTGGGCGTCCGGTTTCGCGGCACCCGGCGGGGTCGAATTGATTTCGATTTCATCCTGTCGGGCACTGGTCAGTCGCATGTTGCAGGAGGAACCACGGTCACAAGGGATATTGATTCTTGGCGATGCGCGCAGGGGACAATGGTGGGGCGGGGTTTTTCGTCCGCAGCAAAGCGGGGAATGGGAAATGCACGCGCCGGAGGTCTGGTTGCGGCGGGTGCGGTCCGAAGCCGAGTCCGGTTGCCCTTTGCGGGTGATCTCCCCCGACGCGGAGCGTTTGGCCGCGGCCATTGAGTGCGAAGCCTTGTATCCCCATGCGCAGGATCTGCTGGCTTGGACGGGTCCGTCGGAACCCGCGGAGCCGCTGTACTTTCATCCGCCTGTTTAAATCAGCCTTCGGCGATGACTTCAATTTCAACTCGTGATCCCAAGGGCAACGCCGCGACTTGGACGGTGGAACGGGCGGGTTTGTGGTCTCCGAAGGCTTCCGCGTAGAGTCCATTGACGACCGCGAAATCCTTGAGGTCCGCGAGGAAGACCGTCGCTTTGGCCACATGATCCAAGGTTAAGCCTTCCGAATCGAGAACGGCGGCAATGTTTTTCAACACTTGTTGGGTTTGTTCGCGAATGCCCCCGGGCACCAAGGCTTTGGTTGCGGGGTCGAGCGGAATCTGACCGCTGCAGAAAATGAGATTCCCCACGCGCATGGCTTGGGTGTAGGGACCGACGGCTTCGGGAGCTTGTTTGCTGGTAATTGGTTGCATGGTTTGTCCCTATAAACAAACCCGGAGGACTTTTGCAAGTTTATCCCGTGGAGGATTCCATTGTTTCTATTTTTTTCAAAACCTCGGCGGCTTTTTCGTGCAGTTCCGAGCTTTTGACAATGTTACCGCCCCGCTGGGCGTCCATCGCTTGCTTCATGAGGGCTTCGTACTCCTTGCGGAGTTTCTTTTCGGGTTTTTTGCTGAAGAATGTCATTGGATCAATAGAACGGTTGACTAAGGAAAACCTTACAATCATCTATGACCACGTATCACCAAGCATGACCACGTATCACCAAGTATGACAACGTATCACCACGTATGACCAAGTATCACCAAGCATGACCATGCATCACCAAGCATGCCCACGTCCAACCATGTACCAAAACCACCTCATTCAACTTTCAAAAGACTCCGCCTTTCGCGAGAAAATCAAGGCGGGGGAAGCCCGCTCGGAGATCAGGAATCCCGCTTGCGGGGATGAGTTGGCTTTGGCATTTGACTTGGTGGAGGATACGATTCGGCACATCCGCCATGACAGTCAGGCTTGTGCGATCGTATTGGCCTCCACGCGCGTCTTGTGCGGGGGCATGGAGGGCGCTACGGTGGCGCTGGCGACGCGACGGGTGGAGGAGGCCATGGCGTTTTTTGAAGGGGAGGGGGATTGGGCGCAAAATTGGGCAGGGGAAGATATGGTCGCCTTGGGCGCGGTTCGGGCGCATCCCATGCGCATGGCCTGCGTGCGCCTGCCCTGGGAAGCGATGCGGAAAGCGTTAACCTAGCCAATGCTGGCGTACGGTTTTTTGGCGGGGACGCTGACGATTTTTCGTTCCGGGAGGATCAGGCAACTGAGTTTGCCGCCGTAGACGCATCCCGTATCCAGTCCGATGACCCGTGGACGCTGCAAACCGCCCAGGGCGGCCCAGTGTCCAAACACCACCAAGTCGTCCCCGGCGTAGAAATCGAACCAAGGGGGATTTTCCGGGTTTTTGAGGTCTTCTCCCGTTCCATCCCAAGTGCGAATGGTGACCAAATGCCAGGGATCGCTTTGATCGGGGTGCAAGCCCGGCACCAGTCCCGCGTGCACCAGCATTAGGTCGTGGTCCTCGTACCAGAGGGGCCAGTTGTGTACATCCTTGACAAAATCCGCGAAATACCGTCCGAAATCGTGCTGGAGGGCATCGAAATATTTGCCGTGTTTGTGAAATTTCCCTTCCACCAATTCCAGAAGACTCAGTTCATGGTTTCCCAAGATCGATTTGCCCTGATATTCCCGGTACAATTCCCAGGCACCGCGGGAACTTGGGCCTTTGTTGATCAGGTCGCCGATAAAAAGGATGTTGTCGGTTTTGGGGTCGGCCGAGACGGTTTTCAGCAACTTTTCCAGCTCTTTGTCACAGCCGTGAACGTCTCCGATGATGATGGTGCGTTGTGTCATGAGGGATTTCCCTATCATCCCGCGTTCGACATCGCAAGCGTCTCTATACCGGAAATGATCGGATTTCAGGGTCAGCCACTTTGAAGGAATTCCGAACCGAATTCGCCCCCTTCGCTCCTGCCGAGGCGGAGATCGGCGCTCCCGTTTCCCCCCTAATTCCTTCAAAGTGGATGACCCTGATCGGATTTATGTTCGTTCCTGCTTGGAATTTCATGGAAATGTGATTGATGACTTTGTCATGACAGACTCTAAAATTTATGAGGCGAATTTGCAGGCGTGGATCATTCCGGAAAGTGGCGAGATCGCCAGCGTGGAACGTTACGAAGGTTTGCGGGATGGCGGGGGACACATGGTGGCCCGGCCCGTCCTGCGAGTTCATCATGCTTTGGCGCGGGACACTGTGGATGGCCTGGCGCTTCATTTTTCCCAAGACGGCGCTTTTTTGCAAGCGGATGTGACGGCTCTGGGCTTCCCGAACGAGTGGTCGGTGCTCCATGGGCTGGAGGCGGAGGTCACCAACGGAGAATTTCCCCTCATTTTGGAGCTTACCCTGACGGGTGCCCGGGGGCGTTTTCGGACCCGGCAACCGCTTGCAGCGGGTGAAACGGCGACGGTTTTGTTGTCCGTTCCCGATTTCCCATTGGCCCAGGGAATTCACCCTCCCTGGCAACCGGCATCGATCCGGTTGCAGGCCCAGTGGGGCGACACATGGGAAACGGAAGGACAACAGGTGGAACAGCGCGGAAATTGGCCGGCGACCTCAGACAACAAACCGGTGACGGTGCTGCTGCACAAGCTTCGCGCTTTGCCGCGCGGGGAGGACGGCCCCAAAGCGATCGTCGACCGATATGGACAACGCATCCATGCCGAATGGCCGGGGAAAATTCATGACGACTCGGACTTGCATCGTCAAAAGGAAGCGGAGCAAGTGTTGTCCCCCCTGCGCCCGCCTTCTGACTTCAGTTCTTTTGGCGGTTTCAAGCGGATGCCGCAACATGCCGCCAGCGGATTTTTTCGGGTGGAGAAAGATGATCGGGGAAATTGGTGGTTCATTGATCCGGAGGGGTGGCGGTTTTGGTCCGTGGGCACCACCGGCGTGCGTCTGTTTGACAACACCGTCACCACGGGACGGGAGGCGTTTTTCGAAGAACTGCCCGTTCCTCAGGGGCCGTTTGCGGCCGCCATCAATCCCAAGATCAACAGTCCGGCCAATAATCCGGGTGGGCGGGATACGGTGGCGTTTTACATGTGGAACGTGTTGCGGAAATACGGGGATGTGAGGGTTTGGCGGGACCAGGTCATTCGCCGATTCCGCTCCTGGGGCTTCAATACCCTGGGGAATTGGTCCGAACTCGAACATTTTCGCGATGCCGGATTTCCGCTCACGGTGACCTTGAGCACCCGGGTGCCGGGCATTGAATCGCTTCCGGGGAATTTACCGGATTTGCATCATCCGGAGTGGGAAGAAAAATTTGAAGCGCATGTGGCCGAAGTCGCGGGCGCGTGGCGAGACAACCCATATGTGTTGGGCTATTTCGTGGACAATGAAATGGGCTGGGGTCGATTGCAGGAAGGCGAACGCAAGGAATACGCGGAGCGGTATTTCAGTTCGGTGTCCCGTATTCTGAAAAAACACGATCCAAATCATCTCTATCTGGGTTGTCGGTTTGTGCGCTTCAAGCCGCATGTTGAGGTGTGTCGCGCGGCGGGGGCATCCTGTGATGTGGTGACGGTGAATTCCTATGACATCTGGCCGCGTCGGGAGGATTTTTCCGTGTGGCATCAGGAGACCGGGCGTCCGATTCTCATTGGCGAGCACCATCTACCGTTGGACACGCCCCGCCAGGTGCCGCCCTTGTATCCCGCCTTTACCCCACAAGAGCGGGAAAGACTGTATGCGGAGTTGGTGGAAAAATGGGCGGGTCAGCCGTGGTCATTGGGGTGTCATTGGTATCAACACGCCGACCAGCACTTGACCGGACGTCCCCTGGACGGTGAAAACCAGCCGGTCGGGGTGGTGGATATCACGGACACGCCTCACCCGGAGATGGTCCGGGCCATCCGCGCGGCCACGGCGAATATGTGGGAATGGCATGAATCGGCCGAATAAATTATGGGGCGAAAGGGGGCGGGAGCGCCGGTCTCCGTATCGGCAGGGGCGAAGGAGGCCAGCGATGCGGATGTTATTGATGCTCGTAAATTCCCGCCCCTGAAGGGGCCCGGGGAACCGGCTAAAGGGCCTGTTGATTTATTGAAACGAAGAGGTTTTTAACCGCTTAAGGACGCTAAAAGAACGCTAAAATTAACTTAATTAAATTATTTTAAGCGTGCATTAAGCGTTTTTTATCGGTTTCTAAATAACTGCAATGAATAAATCGACAGGCTCTTTATCCGGTTCCAAAGGAGGCTTTCGCCCATGTTTTTGGGTGTGGGTTTCAAACAAGCCCCTGATGATTCAAAAATTTTTCTTTGGCCGGAACGGTTCCGTAAAGGCTTCTTCAAAGTCGAAGACGCCCGCGAAATCGGAACGGTCATCCTGTTCGGTTTTTCCGAGGAGTCCGAAATCGACCATGTTAAACACGATTTCGCCGAAGTCCTCGCATTTGTTCACGCCCCATTTGCGCAGGACGGACAGGGTGACCGGACCGAACTGATCGATGGCGTAGCAGCGAATGCCCTGGAGGAGTTCGTGTCCGCGAATGTGATGCAGGCTGCCTTCCGGGGATTTTTTGAGTTCCTTGACGGTGTATTCCAAGCCTTCGCGAACAAACCAATAGGCATCCTCGTGATACCGGGGATCCTGCATGCGGATGGTGCGGATGGTTTTTTGATATTCGGATTTGCTCATGCCTCGGAAACGGATGCGATCATGTCCACCAGCGCCTTGGAAAAGGCGGGCAGGTCTTTGGGGGTGCGGCTGGCGATTTGGTTGCCGTCAATGACCACGGGCTCATCCATCCAGATGCCGCCCGCGTTGGCCATGTCATCCTTGATGCCCACGGTGCTGGTGGTGCGTTTGTCTTTCAGGACTTTGGCGGAAATCATGATCCAGCCCGCGTGACAAATGTGGGCGATGGGTTTGCCCGCCTCTTGGAATTCGCGCACCAGTTCGAGCACCTTGGGATCGCGCCGCAGCTTGTCGGGGGCGAATCCGCCGGGGAGGAGCAGGGCGTCGTAGTCTTCGGCGGCCACGTCGTGAATGGCGGCGTCGCTTACACAGGGATATCCGTGTTTTCCGGTGTAGGTTCGCTCCAACGCGGGGGCGGCCACCACCACGTTCCAGCCTTCCTCCTCCAGCCGGAGCTTCGGGTACCAAAGTTCCAGGTCTTCGTATACGTCGTCGATAATGGCAAGGATGTGCTTCATAAGGCAATCGGGGTTGGGGTTACCTCTGCAAAGTAGAGGTCTGGGGCGCGACTGTCAAGCTTGCGTCGGTTCGAAGAAATTGTTGAATGCAATTGTACTTGCGCTTTCGTGTCTTTGTGGTCAAATGTTGAACCATGGAAACCTCTGGAAAAAAAGTGCGCGTCATTATCAACCCCAATTCGGGCTTGGGGGTGTCCATGCGCATTTTGTTGGACACGTTTTCCGAGTTGTGGGATTGTGACGAGCGGGAGGTGATGTATCAGTTGTCCAAATCCGCCGAGGATGGCCGCGACAAGGCGCGGCGGGCGATTGACGATGGCGTGGAAATTCTGATCGTGGTGGGTGGGGACGGGGTGATCAACACCATTGGCAGTGAATTGTTGGATTCGGAAACGGTTTTGGGCGTGATCCCCACGGGCAGCGGAAACGGGTTCGCGCGTCATTTCGGCATTCCGTTGACTCCCAGCAAGGCCATCAAGGAATTGGTGACAGCGGAAGCGACGCGGATTGACGTGGGCGTGGCCAATGACCGTCCGTTTTTTGTCACCTGCAGCATGGCCTGGGACGCGGCTTTGGTGAAAACCTTCGAAAAATCCCCGGTGCGGGGGATTTTCCCGTATGTGTTTGCGGCCGCTTACGAATTGTTTGACTACAAATCCGAAAAATTCCGGGTGTGCATCGATGGCGCCAAAGAACGTGAATTCAACCGGCCCATGTTGTTCACGGTTGCGAATCTGACCCAGTACGGCGGGGGGGCGAAAATCGCCCCCAAGGCGACGGCGGATGATGGCTATCTCTGGTTGACTTGCGCACTGAAAGAGGACATCCCCAAACTGATTCCCAATTTGTTCAAGCTGTTCGACGGGTCGATCCACCAAGTGTCGGACATTCACATCGAACCGTTTCACAAAATGACGGTGCGACGTGAGACCTCGCAACCCATTCAAGTGGATGGCGAGTTGGTGGAGTCGGGGGCGGACGTGGAAATCAGCATTCGCCCCAAGGCACTGCGGGTATTGGTACCGCAGGCCTCGGGACGGGAAAAGGTCTGATCAGATGCCTTTTTTCAAGGCGTCCAAGTGTTTGCCAAAATGAACGCGCAGCACTTCGGCGTAGGTGCCGGGGTTGGCGGCGAGGCAGTTTTTGAGGGCGGGTCCGAGTTCGGGGTGGGTGAGCACGGTGCCAAAGCAGCAGTGGAGGATTTGACGTCCGGGGGCGGTGAAACCCAGTCCTTCGGGCACGTCTTCCCAGCATTCAAGGTAATGTTGTTCGAGCACGTGGGTGTCGGAGACGTCCCCGGTTTCGGGGGCATCGGCCAAAGTGGCGTGCACATGGTAGGTGGCTTTGTCGCGCGCGTAGGAGGCGCGTGAAATGTCGATGATTTTCCGGAAGAGGGCTTCGTCGTGCTTTGCGGCCACGCGGATGGCTTCCAAATAGGAGGTGCCGGCGGTTTTCACATGAAAACGTCCACGCGTGGCCCGGGCGAAGGGGGTGTACATGGAGAGCTTGTCGGAGCCGCTGTGGAGGCTGAGCTTGTAGGGGCCGAGGGCCTCGCAGACGGCGTTGTGGTCGGCCATGCTTTTCTCCAGGGCGGTGACGTCCCCGATGTAATCCACCCCTTTTTCCAGTTCGCCGATAAAGCGGGGCGCCAGGGAGACGAGGTTGACCTTGTGACGGATCAGTTGGTCGGCGATGATGTAGTGTTCCGCCAAGGTGGTGGGTTGTTCGGTTTCGTCTACGCTGACTTCGATTTCGTGTTCCCGGCCTTTGGCTTCGGTGACCTGCCGGATGTAGTGGGCCAATTTCCGGGCGTGAATGAGGGCCCGACCGTATTTCACGGCGGCGCGTTGCACCGCGGAGACCTCGAATTCGATGACGGTTCCATTGTTCAGGGTGATGGATTTGCCTTTGTATTCGGAAATCCAGTCGATTTCGGAGGCGACTTCGGCAAACTTGCCGGAGAGGGTTTCGAGATCGTATCCGTCCGCTTTTTCGTCCACGTAATCGGAAGGATCGATGGTGAAAAAAGTGAAGCCGGCTTCCACGGTAACATCGACGTCGGCTTCGGTTTTCAAGTGGTCGGCGTCGGCGCCGGTGGGGCCGTCCCATCCGGCGTCCATCATGCCGCGGAGGGCGTCGCTCATCACATCCTTCGCACTGCGCTGGGTGCGGGTCATTTCGCGGATGGACTGTTGCGGGAAAATGGGGAGAATATCGCCGCCGAATTCTTTGGCGGCGAGCACGTGGCCGGGGGTGGCGAGGCCAATGCGGTCTCCATAGCCAAAGCTGGGTTTCAAGCCGAGGGGGACGGGGTGGGGGGAGGGGGTGCTCATGGGATGGGTCCTATGTTTTGAGGGGTTGAAAAATGTGTTTGTTCTTTAGTGATGTTCGGAGGTGAATTCAAGCGTGGATGTTGATGAAGCCCGGTACATGCGGCGAATCCATTGGTCGTCATCGTGTTCCATCAGCGGCGGGTTGGGATGTTCCCAGGCGTCGAAGTGTTCGGGGCGCTGTACCACGAGAATGGCGTCACCGGGAGCGGCGCGGTTGAGGGCATGGGTGGCGGAGTCGGTGTTTTCCACGTGACGGCCCAGATGGAAGTCGAAGCGGGCGGAATTGACGCCGACAACGTGCAGCATGGGGGCGTCGGCCACCTTGGGGCGGGCATTTTTCAGAAAGCGGGCGCTGATGGCGTCGGCTTCGAAACGGTTGCGGGGAATTTCAGCGAGGGTGGCGAGCATGAGCAGCAATCCCAAAATCTTGAGGGATCGTTGCGTTTGGATTTTGGAGAGGATGTCACCCAAGATCCAGGCCGCGGGGGGCATGAGCATGAGGGCGTAGTGGTTTTGTTTGCTTACGGTCAGGGTGAGGAGCACAAAGGTAATGGCAAACCAAACCACTGGCGTCGTGGAAAGCGTTGCGCGCCGCAATTGTTTGGGGGCGGCCAGGCACAAGAGCAGCGCCGGCAACATCATCAGGGGGAGGGTGTACAAATAATAGGCCGCCGGATTCTCGTGGGCCGTGTTGATAAAGGTGTCGTGTAGTTCGTTTGCGAGGGCGACGCGGGCTTCGGGATTGAGGTAGAGAAACCCGGTCCATGCGCCGGCACAGAGCAGGGAGGGAATTACCGCGGTCAGCCAATAGCGCAGGTTGAGGGACTGCTTGGTTTGCAGAACCAGAAAACTGATCAGGGGAATGACAAGTCCGGCGGGACCTTTGGAGAGGAAGGCCACGCTCATGCCTGTGGCGCTGAGCCATCCGGAGCGTTTTTCCCAGCCTGCGAAGGCCAGAACGATGCCTAAAATATTGAGCATGTCGGTTTCGGCAAGGCTGCCAAATCGCCAGATGCCATAGGTGGACAACAAACAGATCCCTGCCCAGAGGCCGTTTTCCCCCGTGTTCCGCATCAAGACGTGCAGCATGAGCACCGTCCCCGCGACGAAAAACAACCTGCCCGCCATAACGCTTTGGTGGAGGCCGGTCAGGCCAAATGGAATGGCGGCGGCCCAGTAAGGGAAAGGAGGTTTGCGGTATCGGGGGCGGTTTTGAAATTCCAGGTGTAGCGGATCCCGGTTTTCCACCATGTTTCTGGCGGTAATCAACACCCGCAACTCCTGCTGACGCACCGGAGGGCGCAGGGCGGCGGCGGTGACAAGGAAAACCGCGGCCAGGAAAAGAATCCCCCGGGAAGAACGCATCATCTTGCTGTCGGATACCGCAAAAGGTTCAATTTTCCAAATCGTAGACAAACACTACGGGAAAGGTTTCCAAAACCGGCGTCAACCATTTCAGCAGGTCCTCGTGGCGAAGCTCTCCGGGCGCAAACACAAAAAGGACTCTCACCAAGGGCGGGTCATTGGTGATACGCTCGCCCCACGCTTCCGGGGAAGTCAAATCATGCCGACGTTCGATGAGATTGGGACGGCGTCCCTCTCCCCACTGTTCGTCGATTTCGATGTAGTGGGCATTGACTTGTCCCTCGGTGTCCACTCGCAATTGAAGTTCAAGCGGTTGCGTGGGACGGTTGTTTCGGTCACGGTATCGGGCATCGGGATTGTAGGCCTGATAATACAACTGACCAGTGGGAGGCGGTTCCACGCGCAGCTTGTCCGAAGCGTTTTCAATGGCTTCCAATTGTCTGGAAAAATTGATCAACGTCGAAAGCGGCACTTCCGAGGCGAAATCGACTTCAATCCAGAAGATTTGGTCCTCTCGTTCGGCAAGATTTTGAGACAGCGCCTCCAGCGTCGTGGATTCCACACCGGGCAGCCCTTGGACCATGAGGTTGGCCTCGGCGTCCAAGACTTGGATTTTCAGATCGGTTTCCGTGATGAGATCGTCCGGGGCGGGCGGGGTCAGATGCAGGATCACCGGGGCGGCTTCGGCGACTTCGATGGCGGGGTTGCGGTTGTAATGCCCGTACATGCCGGTTTTGGAACCCTGTTTGGGTAAATCGAACAGGGTATTGCGCAGATTGAAGGTGGACGCGACGCTGTTGGGGCCAAACACATCCGCGGCATACACTTTGGTTTCGGGGTCCCCGGGGTCGGGAAGCATGGGGGCGCCGGTGAACACCCATGTGCCGGGTTTCATGACGCTTTCGTCGGGGTGGACGATCCATTCGTGCGCGGGCACTTCGATGGGTTCTTCGGCATCCTTGGGGACGAAAGAAAAAGTGGGGATCACATGGTCGCCGCGCGGCCAAAAGCGGTGCCGGGCCGGATCCACGGGACCGACGGGTTGGAGGCCGATGAATTCGAGCGCCTTGTGTATGTCGCTGGGTTTGGCGAAGGTGACCATCAGGGATTCGTAGTCTTGTCCGCTTTGCTCGTAGATCACGAAAAATTCAACCGGATCGCCGGGGATCATGCCCGTGACTTGTCCCCAGACCCAGATTTCCCGGGTTTCACGGTTTGCCAAAACGAAAGGGGCGCTCCAGAATTCCGGATGGTCGGCCACCAACTGGGCGGCTTCCCGGTGTGAGACTTCGGTTTGGGGGCGAATGCTCGGGGTCGCACCCGGTTCGGCGGGAGCTGAAGGCGCCTCGATTTGAAGGAAATTGAGAAGAAGTCCGGCGAGCAGGGCTTGTATGGATTGGGCGAGATCTGTCATAATGTTGAAATCTATGGTGAGGTGCGAAAAAGGAAAGGGGAAAATTGCTTTGTCAGCGGGTTCGCCCGATCCGTTCATTCAGATAGCCCAAAAGTCGGTATCCGTTTTCATCGGGAATCCGGCCTTCGAGTGCCGGGGTGTTGGCCCATTCGGATTCGGGGGGCATTTCGTCAAGAATGAGACGATAACTGGGTTGATCCCGGAGCGTCGTCCGGGGATCATACAAATTCGCCGCCGGGGTGAATCCCGCCTGCACGAGTTCTTCCAAACGGAGGGGGAGGCGTCCGGTTTGCATGTGAAAGGCCTTGGTTTGGCGGATGAGGATTCTCATGCGTTTTTCGCTGGTGGCCAGATTGGCGTCCGCCGGTTCGGCATCCATGGCGGGGAGCATGACCATGAAGATCAGCGGGAGCATGGCAAACCAAAACACCAAGGCGAAACCGCCCAACAGGGTGCCGCCCATGGCAAATCCGTAAGGGGCGCCGGGTGGGCGTTTGCGGACGGTGTAAACGCCCAGGGTCAAGGCACCGGTGGCGGCAAAAAGCGCTGGGGTGGCCGTGGCCATCAAGATGAAAAAGCTATAACGACCTTGCAGGCAAATGGTAATGAATGCAGCGGCCAACAAGAGGGAGGATACGGCCAGGGCAAGCGGGAGGGCGGGCAAACGGGGCGGGGCATGTATGGGCTCGGTCATGGGGTGTTCTGGTTGGGTTGCGGGCGTATGGGGCGATGAGGGATATTTGATCCATACATCAGAAAGAGGGAGGATCAACCCGAAAAAAAAGCCCGGCAATTACCGGGCTTTTTATAAGGGGGATTCAGAAAGAAGCTTACTTCAATTTGGCCAATTTGGCTTGCTTGGCTTCGATTTCTTTTTCCAGTTTGGCAATTTCGGTTTCCTTGGCTTTGCCAATCAAGTCTTCGGCGATGTTCTTGATTTTGGTCAACTCGTCGGAAGTCAAATCCCGGTAAGTTTTTTTCAGCAGCAAAGCGGCCTTCTGGGATTCGCCAAGTTCGGGGGCGGCTTTGCGTCCGGTCTTTTTGGCGGCGGTTTTTTTGGCGGTCTTTTTGGCTTTGGGCTTTTTGGCTTTGGCGGCAATTTCGGCGGCGGTCAACTTGCGGAAAGCGAACTCGCCTTTGTCGTTGGTCTGGATGTTGCCTTCGGCGTCGCGTACCCAGTCACAATTGGCGGGGGCGCGTCCGGGGCGTTTGGGGTTTTTTACTTTTTTGAATTCCATGATTGGATCTTCCATCATATGGGGTTGTTACTGTGGTGCAGACTTGCTGCGGTTTGTGAGAAATACGTAAAGAGATTGCCCTGTTAATGTAAAATCCTTACTTTTGCAAATCATAAGTTAAACTTTTCAACTATTTTTTATGCCCGGGAAGTAAAACGGCAAAAGAATTGATCCAACTTTCCTGATTGATCATCGGCCAGAAGCCTGTATGGTGGGCACATGATTTCAAAAAACAAACAGGCCAATATTGTCTTATTGCACGGAAACGATGAGTTTCTCGTGGACCAGAATGCACGAAATGTTTTGAAAGAGCTGTGTCCGGATGCCGAGGCGCAGGGGGTGCTGACCACGGTGCGCGGGGATGTGGACAAGGTGGAGGATGCCTTGAAGGCCTTGCGGGAAACGCAGGTGGCCATTCAATCTTTCTCGATGTTCGGTGATGAAAACGTCACTTGGCTGCGGGAAGTGAAATTCCTTTCCGGTGCGGCCTACAAGTCCAATGAAGTCAAAGAGTCCGTGGAAGGGCTGGGGACGACGTTGAAAGCCGGTTTGGGGCCCGAACAAACCCTGGTGATCAGCGTTTCGGGCAAACTGGATGCCCGGTCCCGTTTTTTGAAAGCCGTCCAGGAAGTGGGCAAGGTGTATGAGTACTCGAAATCCACCAAACCTTGGGAAGTGGAAAAAGAAGACATGGATCTTCTCACAACCCTCTTGGCGCAAAGAAAAATCAAGGCCGGGCCCGCGGTCCTCGAGGTCATGTTGGACCGCATCGGCGGGGGAACGCGCATGTTGGTGCAGGAGGTGGAAAAGTTGGATTTATATTTGGGGGACCGCCGGGACTTGACCCGTGAGGACGTGGAGTTGATGATCAGCCCCCTCAAGGAAGTCGCGGCGTATACCTTTGGAGAAGCGGTGGCCAAGGGGGAGGTGGATCGGGCCTTGTGGCTGTTAAAGCAGATGGAAACGCAAAAAGTCAGTTCCATCGCGGTGGTGGCCCAGCTTCACAATCAATTCCGGGAAATGGCACTTTACCGGGGCTTGCTGGCCAAAGGCATGGCTCGTCTGTCCTCCGGCTCCTCCCGTTTTGGCAACAAACTTGAATTGGATGCCTCCGGCGCGGAGGCGGTTGCGGTTGTGAATGGCGACCGAAAAAGCAGCCCGTTTCGTCAGGCGCAACTCGCCGGACAATCCATGCGTTTCTCCCCGGCCCAACTGGATCGGATGTCGAGAATGACCGCCGAAGCCTACCGCCAACAATTCCTCAGCGGTCTTCCCGGATTTTTACAATTGGAATTATTGGTATTGAGATTACTCACCCCACAAACCAAGTCTACGGTATCCTGATGCGAAATATACTATTTTATACAATACTCTCACTTTTGATGACTTCGGGCATCCTTCGCGCCGAAGCGCCTGTCGACGATCCTTCTGGCGGGGTGCCCAAACCGGAAGTGGATCTGCCGTTTCCCGTTGGGGAAATTTTGGAATATACCATTTATTGGGGGTGGATCGGCGTGGGAACCTCCCATGCGACCACCAGTTGGAAATGGGAAGAGGACCGCTGGGTCATTTCGATTCGTTTCCGCACCCGGACCAGTGGCATTGCCGAACGGCTTTATTCCGTGGATGACAACGTGGAAACCCTGATCGACGCGGAGACGCTCAAACCGATCCGCTTTACCACCGTGTTAAAAGCCGGGGATGAATTTCGGGACGAGGAAACCGTTTTCGATTGGGAAAAGATGGAGGCGCATTACACCCGTCGACGCCGGGGCGACCGGGAGGATGAACATAAATCCTATCCCATCCAGCCCGAAACCCGTGATCTGGTTTCGTTTATGTATTTCATGCGGAAAACCGATTTTGAGGAAAACGAAAAATATGAGTTTGAAGTGGTCGTGAACGACAAGTTGTATGAATTGGAAGTCAACAGCCGAGAGTATGAACGGGTCAATCTGGCCAACTACGGGCGGATCAGAAGTCTGCGCATGGACCCCCGCGCGAGCTTCGAAGGCGTGTTTGTCCGCCGGGGCGAAATGGTGGTCTGGATTTCCGAGGATGAACGGCGGATCCTGACAAAGATGGAGGCGGACACGCCGTTTGCCAATATCAAATTGTTGTTGAGAAACGTGCGGGGTCCGGGAGATGACGACTGGATCAAAAAGGCGGAGAAAGAGTGAACCCACGGATCTTGGGCTCCGGCTTGGGTTTGATAAAGGGAACCACGAATTTGCAGATGGATTCTGGCGTACAGGTTATTTTCCGGTACCGTGCAGGAGAAATTTCCAGAGGGGGAGGACGTTTACCGAGGGGTTTTGGAAGTTGTTTTCTTCGGTGAGTGTTACAATGTGGCAACGGGGTTCGGGGAGTTCGCTTGCGGCTGAGGCGAGGGCGCGAAGTTCCCGCTCGCGGGTGGCGGGCGTCTGAAGCGTCAGGCAAGCCTGGAGTATGTGAATTTGGCCGTTCTCGTTCCAAACAAAGTCCACTTTATGCCCTTGGCGGGTTTCGTAGTAGCCAGGTTGGAGACCAAGGCGTCTGAGAGTGAGATAGACCAAATTTTCCAAGAATGCCCCTCGGTCCGGCGTCTGTCCGGTGGAGTAGGCATCCAAAATTCCATTGTCCACAAGGTATATTTTTTTGGGGTTGATCTGGCGTTTCTTCTCGGAACGGGTCCACAAGGGGAGAGGAAAGAGAAGATAGGCGTCGGTGAGATGGCGCATGTAGGCGTAGAGATCGTCTTTCCCGAGGCGGAGCCCCCGACTTTTAAAGTCCTTATAAAGCTTGTGAATGCTCATGCGGGTTGTGGGAGATGAAAGGGCTTGGTGGAGCAGGGCGCGGAGTGCCTCGACGTTGGAGACCCCGTGGCGTTCGATCACATCTCGGAGAACAACGGCGTCGACGTAGCTTTGGATAATTTCGCGGCGACGGTGGGCGGGAAGTCCCTGGACTTCCGGGAAACCTCCGCTTGTCATATAGTTTTCCGTCTGCTTCTGCAAGTGGAGCCGGGCATGGGAACCGGGGCGGACCCATCGGAGGTCGGGGGCGTGAACCCGAAGATATTCAGGGAATGAATAGGGAAAGACTTCCCGGGCGAGTGATCGGCCCCGCAAGGAGCTGGCCAACTCAACGCTGAGCATTTTCGCGGAAGATCCGGTGAGGAAAATTGAAACGTTTTCCGTGTCCATGATTCTGCGAATAAAACGCTCCCAATCGTGTACGTTTTGGATTTCATCGAAAAAAAAATGGCAGCGTTCGTTCTGTTTCTCCGGTCGATCCGCGTAAAAGACTTCCAAAAGCAATTGAAAATGGGCGAGTTCAAAGCCGAATAAGCGGTCATCCTCGAAATTGAGATAGAGAATCTGGTCTCGGGGAGTTCCAGCGTCGAGAAGTGCTTTGATTTTCTGATAGCAAAGATAAGTTTTACCGACCCGACGCATGCCGATGAAGGCAAGTGCTTTGCCGGGGATTGACTCCACATCCGCGTCCCGATGGACAATTCCGGGCAGGTCCCGCTCCCAAAAATCCGCTATCAGGTGTTCCAGTGTTTGTTTCATGATGGATTACTTTCCTAAAAATAAGGAAAATACAAGCATAAAGCTTCCCAAATAAAATGAAACTATAAAGCCTGAATCCGTGAGATCGTGCGGATTCGAGCGAAGATCCTACGGATTCAGGTGCTACTGTAGCGCCTCCGTGATCACCCGAACGTATTCCCGGGTGGAGGCAAAGGGGATATAGGGGAGGATGTTTTGTTCGTTTTCCGGGGTTTGTCTTTCCCAGGCTTGGGCGCGGCTGGGGCCGGCGTTGTAATAGGCCAGGGCAAAGGGCAGGGGATTGGCCCTGTGCGCGAAGGCGTCCAGCCCTCTTCTTAGATACCAGGCGGAAATTTCCGCGTTGAGATTGACATCGAAGAGTTCGGGTTCCGTGGGCACGGGGTTGCCGGTGACCTGTGCCCAGTGACGGGCGGTGTTGGGCATGATTTGAAACATGCCGATTTCCCCCGCCGCCCCGCGGGCCTGCTGGCTCATGCGACTTTCCCGCATGGCCACCGCAACCAAGAGTCGGGGATCGAGCCGATACAATGCGGCCGCGCGGAGAATGCCGCGGTCGGTTTCGGAAAGGCCTTTTGCACGTTGGAACGCCCGCGCGAGGGCCTCTGGGTTATAGGTCTCCCAGTGCGCCTCGGTCAACCGCAACTCGTCCAAGGAGGTTCCCGCAAGCAAGCGGCGGTCAAAGTCGTGGTGACGTCGTATCACCATGGAGAAAGCCGAAAGTGACAGAATACAAACCAACGTCCGAATGAGCATGGGTGGGGGAAGACGCATGGCTGCAATATGTCGGGATGCAAGGGGGCTGTCAAGTTGCGTTTGGGTTCTCTGTTGCCGATCCGAATCGGAACCTCCGATCCAATCCACCGAAATTTTTTGAACAGGAGGACGCGGAGGGCGCAGAGGGAAATGGCGGTGGGTTTCAGACCTCAATTTGGAGGTTGAAAACCACATCTTGATTCGCAGATTCAAATGCGCTTCCGAACAAGATGTTCCTGCGCCCCGAAGGGGTGCGGGCGAGAGCGGACGTAAGAGGTTGTGGCGCATGTCCTCGTATCGCCCGGACCCCTTCGGGGCCCACCTTTTTCGTTTGCATGTTCCCTGGGCCGCGCTCCTTCGTCGCTTGCCCCGGGCTCACCGCGACCACCCCTTCGGGGCGGGAATTATTCATTTGAATCTGCAATCCGTTTTTTAAATTTGACTTCTGAAATTGAGGTCTGGGGTTTGCCTTTGCTGCCTTTGCTTGCTTTTGTTCCAATCCTTTTGGTTTTTGAACAGAAGGTCGCGAAGAAAGCGAAGAATTTCAGTGGGGTTGCCGCCATGCAAAGCCCCTTTGGGACTGGAAATGCTCGAAAACCCAGCCGATATCCACATGAAATCAAATCCAGACCGATTTGTGTGTAATTCAGTAAAGAACGAACCGAAATCTGGAATTTCATCGGCTTTTGAGTATGTTGACAGGCAGTGAAACCTCAGTATTCTTTTTTATCCCCACTTTTTCTGCTTTCACTTTGCAGTTGTGTCACTTTTACGGATTCAACCATGAACCTTCTCCCGCCTCTCATCGTCGCCCATCGGGGCGCATCGGCTTATGCGCCTGAAAATACGTTGCCGGCATTCCGATTGGCTTGGGAGCAAGGTGCCGATGCCATCGAGGGCGATTTTCAGTTGACCCGGGATGGCCATATCGTCTGCATTCACGACGTAAACACGAAACGCGTGGCCACGCAAAACTTGGCCGTGGCCACTTCCTCCTTGGTGGAATTGCAGGCCTTGGATGTCGGCGCTTGGAAGGGCGAAGCTTTTGCAGGCACCCGAATCCCCACCCTCCAGGAGGTCATGTCCACGGTGCCAGAGGGCAAGAAATTTTTCATCGAAATCAAAAGTGATGCGGCCATCGTGCCCATTCTCGCGGAAATCATTCGCGAATCCGCTTTGTCAGAGGACCAGATTCGGATCATCAGCTTTCACCCGGAAGTCATTCAGGCGGTCAAACACGCCATGCCCGATATTCCCGCTTTTTGGATTTCCCACATCCGCTCGCATCCGCCAGGGCATTTAAATCCAACACCAGATCAGGTGTTGGAGATTCTTGCCGAGACGGGCGCGGACGGGTTCAGTTCAGGCAAAGTCCACATCACCCCCGCCTTTATCCGTCGGATCATCGACGCGGGGTACGAATATCATGTTTGGACCGTGAACCATGTCCGCACCGCCCGGCGATTTCATCGCGCGGGCGCGGCTTCCATTACCACGGATCGGCCGGGTGCGATCAAACGCGCTTTTTGAGATCAAACCGGTCGGCATTCATGACCTTGTTCCAAGCGGAGACGAAGTCGCGCACGAATTTCTCCTTGGCATCGCCGGATCCGTAAATTTCGGCGATGGCGCGGAGACGGGAGTTGGAACCGAAGACGAGGTCGACCCGGCTGGCGGTCCATTTCACGTTTCCGGTGGCGCGGTCACGTCCTTCGAACGCATCTTCCGAATTCGAGACGGACTTCCATTCGGTGCCCATGTCCAACAGGTTGACGAAAAAGTCGTTGGTGAGGGTTCCCGGACGTTCGGTGAAGACACCTTGCGTCGACTGATTGTGATTCGCATCCAGCACCCGCAACCCGCCGACCAGCACGGTCATTTCCGGCGCGGTCAGGGTCAACAGTTGCGCCTTGTCGACCAGGAGTTCCTCGGCGGAGACGGTGTAGCGGGCTTTTTGATAATTACGGAAGCCGTCGGCGATGGGTTCCAGGACCTCGAAGGCCTCGACGTCGGTTTTTTCCTGAGTTGCGTCGGTGCGTCCGGGGATAAAGGGCACATCGATCTCAAATCCCCCATTTTTGGCGGCCTTTTCGATGGCGGCGCATCCGCCGAGTACAATCAGGTCGGCCAGTGAGACTTTTTTGCCGCCGGACTGGGTGGCATTGAAGTTTTCTTGAATGTCCACCATCGTATCGAGGACCCGGGTGAGTTGGTCGGGTTGGTTCACGTCCCAGTCTTTTTGGGGTGCCAGACGAATCCGTGCCCCATTGGCGCCGCCGCGTTTGTCGGAACCGCGGAACGTGGAGGCCGAGGACCAAGCGGTGTACACGAGTTGGGAAATGGAGAGGCCGGAAGCGAGGAGCTTTTCCTTGAGCGCGGCAATGTCCGTTTCGTCGATCAGATCATGGTCCACGGTGGGAAGGGGATCTTGCCAGAGCAATTCTTCCTTGGGCACCAGAGGACCGAGGTAACGGGAGATGGGGCCCATATCGCGGTGAGTCAGTTTGTACCAAGCACGGGAGAAGGCGTCGGCCAAAGCTTCCGGATTCTCATGGAATTTACGTGAAATGGGTTCGTAAATGGGATCCATGCGCATGGCCATGTCGGCGGTGGTCATCATGGGGGCATGACGTTGGTTGGGATCGTGGGCGTCGGGAACGAGGGTATGGGCGGCGGTGTCCTTGGGACGCCACTGCCAAGCGCCGGCGGGACTTTTGACTTTTTCCCACTCGTACCCAAAGAGCATGTCGAAATAGCCGGTATCCCATTTGGCCGGGTTGGGGGTCCAAGCGCCCTCGATGCCGCTGGTGGTGGTATGAACGCCTTTGCCGCTGCCAAAGCTGTTTTTCCAGCCCAGCCCCTGTTCGGTAATGTCCGCGGCCTCGGGTTCGGGGCCGACCAAAGCGGCGTCGCCCGCGCCATGGCATTTTCCGAAGGTGTGGCCGCCGGCCACCAGGGCCACGGTTTCTTCATCGTTCATGGCCATGCGGGCGAAGGTTTCACGGATATCCCGTCCGGAGGCAACGGGATCCGGTTCGCCGTTCGGGCCTTCGGGATTCACATAAATCAGTCCCATTTGCACGGCGGCCAGCGGGTTCTCGAGTTCGCGGTCTCCACTGTAGCGCTTGTCGCCAAGCCATTCGCTTTCGGCCCCCCAATAGATATCCTCCTCCGGCTCGAAAATGTCCTCTCGTCCGCCCGCGAAACCAAAAGGTTTCAGACCCATGGATTCAATGGCGCAGTTTCCGGCAAAGACCAGCAGATCCGCCCAGGAGATTTTGTTGCCGTATTTTAGTTTGATGGGCCAGAGCAGGCGGCGGGCCTTGTCGAGGTTGGCGTTGTCGGGCCAGCTATTGAGAGGCGCGAAACGTTGCGAACCGGAGGAAGCTCCGCCGCGCCCGTCGCCGGTGCGGTAGGTGCCCGCGCTGTGCCAGGCCATGCGAATGAAAAGGGGACCGTAATGACCGTAATCCGCGGGCCACCAATCTTGGGACGTGGTCATCAGCTCAAACAAATCCCGCTTCAGGGCCTCCAAATCCAGAGATTGAAACGCTTCGGCGTAGTCAAAATCTTCCCCCAAGGGGTTCGACAGAGCCGAATGCTGATGCAGAATATCCAAATTCAGTTGATTCGGCCACCAATCCCGGTTCGTGCTCCCGCGAAGACTGGCATTTCCTCCGTGCATGACCGGACACTTATTCATATTTTCGAGACTTTGTTCTTCCATTGACATATCGTTTGATCTCCATGAAGGATTATGATTGGGTGTTGTTGTTTGATGAACGCGCACAGTATAGCAATAATCTATGGCTTGTCCAGAATAAGATTGGATGAATCTATACTAAAAAATGAGTCATAAAGCTCATTCGCCTGGTTTTTCGGATTTCGTGAATTTCAATTTCCTCACCACGAGGGTTCCGGTTTCGCTTTCCGCCCCGCCCACGCTGATTTGGATTTCCTTGATCCGGGACAAATCCAACCCGGAGTCAGCTTGAAATTGGTGCAAGGGAATTCGTTTGACCGTGGGGTGTTCGCTGCGGGGCAGGGTGACTTCCGGACCGGGGTCGCCGAGACCGTTTTCGCCCAAGTTGTCCCTCAGACGCACGATGACCTCGTGACCCGGGGTTGAAGGACCTTCATAGGAGATCAACAATTCCCCGTGTTTGCTGAGGTCGTATGCGGGATCACGTCCCCAATGATCCAAATTCAGGGCGAACCCCGCCCAGTAGTCCATGAGTTCGTAGTGGAAGCTGAAATGAACGCCTTGTTCATCCGAAGCCTCCTGAATAGGGTGCAACGCCCCATTCAATGCCCAGGTGTCGGAAATCAAATTATGGTGATTGTGAAAAATGAGCAAGGGATGAGGAGGGGCGTCGGCATGTCGCGGATACACTTTGTCGGGGTGCCGTGCCCAAATCGCGTGCAGGCCGGGAGCGATGTCCGAGAGGTCGCCATAATCGTCCACGCCATTGGAGGTCCAGGGCATGATCCCCCGCCATCCGTTGGCATGGGCACCGAGGAAATCCTCCTCGATGCGGTGTCCGCGGGAGCCTCGTGCCGGGGATTCGGCGATCATGGCGGGCCTGTCGCCCCGCAGCCCATAGGCTTTTGGGTTCATTTGAAAGGGCTTGCCGTATTCACGAAGCTGCCAGTCATAATAATGGGGGGAATCGAAATCCAAGCGGGCCGCGGGGTCGGGAATTTGACTTTGCAAGGATTCGTCGCTCCACCAATTTCCCTCGTGCTTATCACTGTTCCAGCGAATGGAGGCGGCGCCCTGGGTGACGAGTACCTTGGACCGGGTGCGCACGGTTCGGGCCACTTCGGCCACATAGCGGATGATGCGATCCTTGGGGATCCCGGCGTCATTGTCCCCGGGAACCCCGGTCCATTCGAGTTCATTCCCGGGTTCGATGGCAAAAAGCCAGGGATTTTCCCCATGGCGTTCGACGAAAGGTCGCACGTAATTCCGCATCATGGAAGCGATCCCCTCGTCGCGCAGGTACATCTTTCGCCATGCCTCATGTCTCGGATTTCCGGTTTTGGTGTGGTCGAAAGAAATCAGCGTGGCCAGAATGTAAATCTCATGTCGGGCGGCCAACTCAAAGAGCGTGTCTAAATCTTGCCAATGCGCTTCCGTTGCACCGATAACCTTTCCCGATTCATCCACGCGTATCCCGCCGTCACCGTCGCCGCTCATCCAAATGCGGGTGGCGTTGACGCCGTTTTTCTTGAGGCGGTTAAAATGCGCGTCCCAGAAATCCGCGTCGAAATCGCCGCCGAAATCATTCCAAGCCTGCCAGGGCGTATTCACGCCATTGATCCAAATTTCCCGTTCCCCGGCATAAAAACGATCCCCCTGCACCCGAATCCGTTCCCCATATTGGGCCAGGGCTGTTTGGGAGACAGCCAAAAGGATCATGGAAAGGGTTTGAAATCTGAATCGGAATGTAAACATGGTTCTTACAACACGGGAAAACCTAATTTTACGCGTACTCCAAAATAAATCCAATCGTCGATGCTGATTGTGAGTTTGAGCTACTCTTCCGCGTCCGCAATCCGGAAGGTGATGCTTTCGGAGTGGCTGTTGAACTCGGGGGCATACATGCATTGGACGGTGGCGATTCCACTTTCAAAGGTGCCGCGGTGGCGCGCCCAGAGGCTGTACTCGAACACGTAGGTCCCCTTGGGCAGATAATCGATGAAGAAGTGGCTGGCGGTGTCGCGGGTGCTTTCGTAGTAGCGCAAGCCGTCCTGGTAACGGTACCCGCTGAGGACGTTCACGGGTTCGGCGCCGCTGCCGCGGTGATCTTGCAAATGCACGTACTCCATGTCGCGGTCCGCGCGCAACTCGATCCGCGCCACCAACTCGTCCCCCGGGGAAACCGGTCCCTCCACGGCGCGAAGCACCGGCCCGCGCGCCGTCGCTTCTTTGACATACAGTCGCTTGCTGACCCGCAAGGGCGTTTCCGCGTGCGGGGTGACGTTTTCGATGTTTTCGAAATACTGCCAGTGAACGCTTCCCCAAGCGACGCCCTCGTCGGGTTTGGCCACCTGGATCCGCCCCATTTCCGGTCGGATTTCCCCGCGTAAAAAGCGGGCCTCGTAAAACCCGGTTCCCGGCTCGATGTGCCCGGGCTCAACCCGTTCCCCGCCCAGCGAGATTTCCAGGCGTTCGTCCGAGGCGAGCCGGTCCGTCCCGCGCAAAAGGATAGCGTACACCGCGTCGGCGGTCGCCTTGGTCGATCTCCAGTGTTGGGTTTGTTTTTGTTTGATCAGCCAGACGGCGCATTCTTCCACGGCCTCCGCGTTTTCCATGATTTCAGCAAACGCCTCGATCATGAGCGCCTGGGATTCGATGGGAGCGCGGTACCACCACCAGTTCCGTTCGGTGTCGCGCCAGTACATGCCCATGTCCTTTCCCATCACCGCGCGTTCGCGAATCGACCGCATGATGTCAGCGGGAACCTCCCGCTCCCCCATTCGGTGCAGGGCCAGGGCAACGTGCGCCTGGGACTGGCGGCTTCCCAGGCGGATCCAGTCCGTCCTGGCTTTCTCCACCCAATGGACGAACGCCTCCCGGTGTTCGTCCGCGATGGGAAGGTTTTCAAGATAAAAACTCCGGCCGTAGAGATAGAAGGCGACCATCGGGTTCAAAGCGTCTGGATGCCGCCGGTGTTGTTCCTCCATCCACCCGTCGAGGGCGCGCATGGCGCGGAGCGCGGCGGCGTGGTCAACCTCCACCCCCAGATGACGCAACCGCGCGAAACCGGTCGCGATGTACAGGGTGATGAACTCGCTGGGCCTGCCCCCGGAGAACCACGGCCAAAACCCACTGGGGTACTGCATGTCGGAAAGTTGCCGCAGCGTCCGCCGCAGTTCGTCGTCGAGTCGGTTTTCATCGAAGAGCACGCCGACATTGCGGCGCGCCTCGCTTTCGCCCACCGCCTGCCGCACCCATGGGGTTGCCTCAATGGCGACGGATTTGAGGTCCTCGTTTTTCTCCAGCGGACTGTCCAGCGCCGGAGTGTTTTTCCAAAGATTGAAAATCCGCCGGATGTTCGGGTCCGCGTTGGCGATGTGCCGGGCCAGCGCGTTCGCGTACAGTCGGTTGAACACCTGTTCGCTGCAATCGTGCGGGAATTCCATCAGGTACGGCAGGGCCATCACCGCGTACCACGCGGGCTTGGAAACCGCCTGCACGGTCAGGACCTCGCTGCGAAGCGTTTCCGACGCCCCCGATTCGAGCAGTTTGTCAAAGCGGAACTCCCGATCCTCCGGTCCGCGCACCGGCAGCGAAAGGGACGCTGTCAGGAAAATCCGGCGGCTGAGCACTGGCAGCCCTCCCTCCTCCCCGTCGCTGAAGGCGTCCGATGCCGCCACCGCGCGGTAAACCAAAAACCCGGTGCCGTCGGGGATGTGGACGCGCCAAAAATAAGTCCGCGACTCCCCGGCGGGGATTTCGAACGCAATTTCATTGTCCACGTTGCCGAGGGCCGTGTCCCGCGGGTCCAGGGTGCGCGCGTCGAAAAAGCGGAGCCGCACCCGTCCCGACTGGTCGGTGTCGGACATGTTGCTCACGGTCACCGGAAACTCGAGCACGTCTCCCTCCCGCGCGAAACGCGGTGCCAAGGGTTGCACCATCAGTTCCTTGGCGGTCACCGCGCGGTCATCGAGAACGCCGCTTCGCATCATGGTGTCGTGCGCGAAGGCGAGAAAACGCCATTCGGTCAACGCTTCCGGCATGGTGAAGGTCATGCGCACGACCCCGTTTTCCTCCGTGGTGAGATGCGGCAGGAAAAACGCGGTCTCGTCCAGGTTTTCCCGAACCGCGACCGTGTCGAGATCGGGCATGGCCTCCGGGCGCTCTCCTTGGACCATGAAGTCATCCCCATCGCTGTAAGTATACCCGCCCCCCACGCCACCAGCAAATCGAGATACTGCGGAGCTTCTCACCAACATGCCAGGCCATCCCATGACCATGCTCCCGTCAAGTCCGGGGTAGGATGGCCATTCCGCGTTCCAGGGTGAGCGCCACCTTCCGTGGATTCCCCGCATCACCGTCATCGCGTTTTCAAAGTGCGAGACCACCCGGGACCGGTCGTGGTACAAGCCGGGGAAGCGCGCGGGCCACGCGGGCGGGCGAAACGCGTCCAGGGAGGCGTCGTAAAGGGTTGCGAGCATTTCCGCGGCCGCCGCTTGCGCGTCCGGCCCTTCCACCACGGCGGTCCACTCCACCTTCCCGCCCGGCTCCAGTTTGGACCGGAACCGCTCCCACCGCACGGTGAGTTGTTTGTTGGACCACGGCACGTCCACCACCCGCTCGTGGACATGGGCGCGGTTTTCGCGCACATGGGTGACCCGCACCACGAATCCCCCGCGAAACGCCTCCGGGACCTCCTGTTCGATCCGGACCTGGGTTTGGCCCTCGTCCGTCCAAAACCGTTGGAGGGTTTCCCCCCGGCGCTCGATTTCCACCAGGGCGGGGCCGCTTGCATAACCCGTGCCCCAAAACGCGGTGAACACCCCGCCCGGTTCGACCCTCCACCCCGGGGCGGCGAAATGGCTCGGCACCCGCGTGGAAAAGGTCTCCCCGGCGGGATCCAACACCAGGAACGTCTGCCGCGCGGTGACCGGACGGCCAAAGCGGTCCGTGCTTTCAAACTCCACCCGGTACGCGCCCGCCTCAAGATCCAAACGCCATTCCGCGTTCCCGGTCTCATCCGTTTCCACGCGCCGACGCGTGAGCAAGTCCCCCGTTTCCCACGCTTCCGGACGCGTTTCCGCGCGCTGATCGGTTTCATCCCCGCGCATCATGGCGCGAACCATATACGCTCCCGTGATTTCCAGGGGCGCGCGCACTGGCCGGTCCGGCTCGACAAGCGAAAAGACGGAAACGGTTCCCTCCGCCCGCACGGGATTTCCCTCCAGCGTTTCCGTCCGAATCCCGATCTTCGTCGCTTCCTCCGTTGATTGCCATTCCCCCGCATCCACCACCGACCGCATCGCCGCGTGGCCGACGCGGACCGTCCGGGATTTCGAACGGGTTTCCCCCGCAGCGTCAGTTACATCCACCTGAACCTCGAACGTGAACACCGGGTCGTCGCTTTCCGGGATTTTGGGGTCCGGACGCGCCGGAAAACTCACCGAGAAAGAGCCATCCCGTTCCGTCAAAGCCGTTCCGCGCACGATCACCTGGCGAGAGCCCACCCGTGACCTTCGCCACCACGCCCACGGGGGAAACCGCGGCTCGCGCTCCACTTTCCACCGGACCTGCGCCCCGCCAACCGCCGCCCCCGTGTAGGCGGTCGCGCGGCCCGTCAGCGTCACCTCGTCGCCCAGTCGCGGGGACGCCTCCGGGGCGTCCAGTTCCACCCGGTAGCGCGGACGCTTGTACTCCTCCACGCTGAACGAGGTGACGCCGCGTGGCCCCGAGGACACTTCAAGGGTCATCTGGCCTGTCCGCCGCCCGTCCGGTGCGACAAAGCTGCCGCTGAACGACCCGTGATCATTCGTGCGGTGCGACTGCCGGATCACGATCTGTCGGTTCGCGTCCCGCAACACCACCGTGATGTTTCTCCCGGCCAAGGTTTCGTAATCATGCGTCGCGTGGTTCACCCTGTGGCTGATCCCCTTGTAGTGTACAGTCTGGCCCGGACGGTAGATCGAACGGTCCGTGAAAAACACGGTGCTCTCGAACTCTTCCCTTTCCACCCGCGCGGTTTGTCGAACCAGCCGGGGCCTGCCCACCTCTTGTCCGTTGTGCCGGGCAATCAGCATCAGGTTTTCACTGGTGTCCACGCGGAAAAATCCCTTCGCGTCCGTCACGGGACTTTCCTCCAACCGCTCCCACCTTGGCTCCCTTCCCCAAAGGAAACTCCAGGCCGTGATCCGAGCCCCTTCCACCGGTCGGCCGCTTTCCGCCTCCACCACCAGCCCTTCCACGCCGTCGCGGCCCGTGTGCTGTCGCACCACCATGGCCAAATCGCCCACCCACACCATTTCGGCGCTGACCGGACTGTCCTCCGGGGGGAAGACGGGTTCATGACTGCCCAGCAGGAAATAAAACCCCGGCGCCAGTTCGTCCACCGGCACGGGAACCCGTTCCGTACGCTCGCGGTAATCCTCCGTGGCAGGCAGCTGTTCGCTCCATTCGAGCACGGGTTCAATGGCCAGAACCCGTTCCTGAAACGCGCGGTCATACCATGACCCCGGGCTTTGCCAGGAAGTGAAAAACGCCTCGAAATCAAGAGGAACCAAGCGGAGGTGGACCTCCTCCAGATTCCGGTAGGTGACCCACAGCTCGGGGTCCGCCGACCACACCCGTTCGACACCGAGGACCGTCCGCGGCGCTTCAATCGCCTCGACAAGGGTCTCGCAAAGACGGGCTCCGACCGTCCCGGGGTGGGGGGGGGGGCCCCACGGGGGGGCCCCCCCCGCCCCCGCGGGGGCCGCCGACCCC
>JAFIGC010000292.1 GCA_020831635.1 Verrucomicrobiota bacterium
TTTGCATACGAAATTACCCCCAAGCTGCTTTTGTCTTTGAAAAAATCAGCCGTAGCTTTTCCGATGAACGAGGATAAGCGTGTTGACATTTCGTTGCGCGATCAACCACGCGGCCAGTACGGTTTTGCCAAAAGCGGTGGTTGCGGAAAGCACGCCGATGTCGTTTTCCAGCATTTTCCGGCCCGCTTCCCGTTGGTCGGGTTTGAGTTGACCAAGGAAGGTGACGTTGATGGGGCTGCCGGGGTTGCGTTTGTCTTCAAGTTCATAGGGCGTACCGAGGTCTTTGAAGAGTGAGACCACCTCTTCCCGGCATCCCCTGGGCAAGGCGATGTGTTCGGAAAACTCTTCGGCACAGGCAATGATTCTCGGTTTGTTATACACGGGGAGCCGCATGGCCTGGGCCTTGTAAAATTCCGGATTTTGAAAAGCCGCCAAGCTGAGGAGCCGATTCCGCAAGGGCGGGGGAAGTGATTTCCGGGCCACGTAGAGTTGGTCGGCCAACACCAGTTGGATGGGTTCGGAGATTTCAGGGAGGGTCAGCTTTGGCCTTTTCCGGGAGGGCGGCGCGGTCCAGGGAGCGGCGGCAAAGTCATCCTCCGGCACGGGTCGAACCCCGAGCAATCCGCCTTTGCTTTCGGCTTTATGTATCCAGCCTTCGATTTCCTCGCGTCCCACGCGGTTTATGGAGGATAAAAACGCCCAGGGATCGGGATGAGGCATCAGGTTTTCGTCTACAAAAAGCGTGTTCCCCTGTTCCCGAGCCAATCCCTGCAGGGGGAGGGCGATCAGGTTGCCGAAACCGCCCTTGGGGAGTGTGTCCTGATTGGGAAAAATACGGTCATAAGAGGCAAAACCAAGGTCGGGACGGCGCTCCATGGTTCGGGTCAGCAGCAAGGTGGCAAGCTTCCGGGCAAGATGCGCTAGGATGGGCTCGGAGAAAAAGCACCAAAGGTGGGCGCCGTTCCCGGAACGTGATCGTTCCAAGGCCACGGGAACGCCCATGGATTTCGAGGTGTCCAAAAGCGCCTTGGCATCCTTTTGCCATTCGTCCTTGTCCAAATCAATGGCCACCCAAAAACAGGTTTCATCCAAGAGCATCGGATAAACCCCCATCACAAAAGGCCGCCCCGCTTCATCGTGTCCGGTCAGATGCCAGCGGATTCTTTGGTCGGTCACTTCCAGGAATTTTCGGTTGGGGCAGTCGGCGCATTTGATTTTGGGTTTGCCGCAGATGCCCGGCACCCATTCGTTTCCGCAGGCGGGGGCGTATCCCGCCCGGCCCGTCCGTCGGCTTTCAAAGCGGAGCGGGTACACGTCCTCCCGCCCGCGGAACAAGCCGCGAAAAAGCCTGATTTTTTCAGCGGGGGACGAGGTGCGGGTGATCATTCGGAATCATGCTTCATGTTTTGGGAATGGTTTTGGGTGACCCTGAAAGCAGAACTCGGACAATGCAAACCCAAAATCTTCCTATCTTCTATTTCAAAACTCGGTGGATTTCAAGGTGGGGAATGAGAGGGGTTTTGAACAGGAGGCCGCAGAGAGCGCAGTGCAAAACCAACGCCCCGGGAAACGTATGTGCTTCGTTCACCGATCCCAACGGAGCCGTACCCCATTTTGTCTCGAGCTTTGTTGTAAATTTTTTATTGATTTATCTTTCGTATTCACTGAATTTAATATAAATTTGGTGATTATGTACGAAAGATCGATAAAAAACAACATCCAATCCAAGCTGTTTCAAGGTCGGGCCCTGATTGTATACGGAGCCAGACAAACCGGAAAAACAACCTTGGCCAAACAAATTCTGGAGGAAACCACCGGAAAAACCCTTTACATGAACTGCGACGAGCCGGATGTTCGGCTTGCGTTGTCGGGACGCAGTTCTACCGAATTGAAAGCCTGGGTGGGCGCCGCGCGTTTGCTGGTGATCGATGAGGCGCAACGGGTGGAGAACATCGGATTGACGCTCAAGCTGATGGTGGATGAAATTCCGGAAGTGCAAGTCTTGGCAACCGGTTCCTCTTCTTTCACGCTTGCCAACCGCATTCAGGAACCGCTGACCGGTCGAAAATTCGTTTTTCATCTTCATCCCCTTTCCACCCGTGAACTGTTGAATGAGGAAGGGAGGTTGGAAACGCAGCGGCTCATGAAAAGGCGGTTGATTTTTGGCCAATACCCCGATGTGGTTCGGGCGGGGGAACGGGATGCGGTGGATATCCTCCGGGAATTAACCGGCAGCTACCTCTATCAGGATATCCTGATGTGGAAAGACATCCGAAAACCGGAGTTGCTTGACCGTCTTCTCCGGGCGCTGGCCCTCCAAATTGGAAACGAAGTCTCCTACAACGAACTGGCCCAAACCCTTGGGGTGGACAAAAACACCGTATCCACCTATCTGGACGTGCTGGAACAGGCGTTTGTCGTGTTTCGCCTCAATTCCTTCAGCCGGAACCTGCGCACCGAACTCAGGAAAAGCCGAAAAATTTATTTTTGGGACAACGGCATTCGAAACGCCTTGCTAAACAATTTGAATCCCGTGGAACTACGTAACGACGTGTGTGCGCTTTGGGAAAATTTCCTGGTCGTGGAGCGTATCAAACGCCAACAGAATGAACGATCTCTTTTTCAACCCTATTTCTGGCGAACGCATCAGCAACAGGAAATCGATTACATCGAAGATCAAAACGGGGCGCTTCTCGCCGCGGAGTTCAAGTGGAAAGCGGGCCAAAAATCACGCGCCCCCAAAGCGTTCCAAACTACATATTCCTCCGCCGAATTTCTTCGCGTCGACCCGGAGAACTGGCTTGATTTCGTAGGCTGAATTCTCTGTACGCTTGAAGCGTATGACCCGATCTTGACACCTGGCCTTTCTCCATGCATATTTCGCGCCATGAACGTTCCCCTGAATCTCCAAAAAAGCCCGGTTCGCCCTTCGACGCGAAAAGAGACCTCCCGTCCTTTCTTCAATTTCTTGATTTTCGGGGCGATTCTCTTGATGGGATGGGGCTGTGCCGCGCCGATCACCCCGCGATCGGATCTGGACCGAATGATGTTGCGATATTCGGGTTCCACCATCAATCACATGTTTTACATGGGGACGCGGCGTGGATTTCATCACCTGCGACATCAGTCGCCCACCGGCGTGCGCGTGTACCGCATACAGGAAGATGAATTACAGATGGCGCAGCCCATGGCGTACACCCGTGATCCGGATTCCTGGCAGTTGGTGGCCGTGCGCTGGTGGTCGGCAAGTGGCCACGGGGAACCGCTGGGTCCGGTGGATTGAGCAGGGTCCAGGGTCAGTCCACGGGGAGGGTGCGACTTTCGTTCAAGTCGAATTAAATCCCATATCATAAAATTAAAACAAATATTTGACTTTAAATCCAATATATGGGAAATAATTAGTATGAGCACGCAAGAGTTTTTCGGTTCGTTTCAATTGTCCAGTCCCGGGAAAGTCCGGGAGGATTTGGGGCAATGGTTGCGTCTGATGCGGCAGCGGAATGAGTGGACGTTGCCGATGCTGGCTTCGCGCTCCGGTGTGCCGGTGAGCACCTTGTCTCGGCTGGAGCGCGAGGGGCATGGGAGCGTGGACACGGTGTTGCGGGTCTTCCAAGCCTTGGGGATTTTGGATGAGGTGGATCGGACCCTGCGGGAACGCCTGCGGCTGACCTCGCTTCCGAAGGATATCGGAGCCCTGGAGCAGGAACCCCCGCGACGCCAACGGGTCCGCCCCTGCAAACCGAAAGAGCCATAAACACCAAGTGGCGGCTGTCTCCCCTCTACGACTACACCTACAACACGGGACAGAACGGATGGCTTACGCTGTCCATTGCCGGAGTCAGTAAAATCTCGACAACATATCCCTCTGATGTAAGTTGAATGGAAAGAATCTGTTCAGTCAAACCCTGATGAAGCGTAAAACCAATGCCTATAATCCCAAACGAAAGCTCGCCGATACGCCGGATGAGAGCTTTTGTCACGCTTTGACGGGAAAAGTAAATTATGGAGGTAATCCGGAACACAAGAGAAATCCGGGGGATTTTGGTTTGGAGCCTCCGAGCGCTCATCACAAACGGCCGGACAAGGCGATGTGTGACAGCGTTGAGATTCTGAAAAAAAAACGCGCGCTTCAGTACTTGAAGTCCGGGGCGAAAAAAGGAGTGTTCAGCGCCCAAATGCGGGGTGATTTCCCTCAGAACATCTGGGCCGTGATGGACGACGGTACGGTGCTGGAGGCGCAGTTGGAAAACCAGACCCAAGGGACTTATCATGGATACCCCTTGGAGGATGGCGATCCCATTGTGGATGCGGTCCGCAAAAGGTGGGAGGAAACCTCATGAGTTTTCAAATTGATTTTGAATGGATCGAGCGCCAGTTCGGCACCGAGTTGGAGAAGGAGACTTTTGCCAAAGTGAAACTGCTCCTTGATGGACATGTGCTCACCGAGGTATATGATAGAAGCGTGAAAAACGTGCGCGACCATCTTGCCGTCAGCGCTTGGAATTTGGCGGAGTGGTTTGTCGCAAACTGGTGGCGTTTGCGTTGGGAAACCGAGGTTGACACCCCGGATGCGGACATGAGTCACCGTCTTCCCGCCGTTGGTGGCGGTTATGTTTGGCCGGATATCCGTTTTTCCAGCGACTGGAACTCGGTGCTGGTGGATGTAACTCCCTTCGAGGCAAAAACCGCGCCCCTTCGTTTTATTTCCCGGGAATTACATTTGGCGGTGCCGGTTCAGGATTTTGAAAAGGAAATGGAACGATTTTTGAGCGCCGTCGTTTCTCGTGTGAGGGAAAGCGAGGCGGTACGGGATGAACGGGTGCAAATTTTTTTCAGTCTATGGAATGAACTGCAGGAGGAGTGTCGCGACGAGACCTTGAGCCACTGGCGGAAATTGGAGGCGATAGCGGGGTACGATCCAGGTGAGGCTCCGGATCTGTTTTATCAGACAATTCAGGATGCCGAAGCGAAATGGGGACGAAACGCGGTTCAGGAACTGGCGGCCGAAGGTCGTGACCACACTCCCCGTTTAATCCACGAAATCCAAACCCTGGCAAAAAAGCGAAATCAGAAACTCAACGTCCAAGGAATTCAGACGCTGAAATTGAAACGGAAATCCCGTTTGGATATTCACGTTCCGTGGACACGCGGTCACGAAGCCGCCCAACAGGTCAGAATAGGCTGGGGGCTGGGTGAAAATCCGCTCAGCTCAAAAGATTTCGCCGATTATTTGGGCCTTTCAAAACAATTTTTAAGCGGGAAGAAAGTCGCTCCGGATACCCCAATCGATTTTGGCATCAAAAAAGATGGAAATGTGCATTGTCTTATTCGGGGGAAATGGGAAACATCCCGGCGTTTTGCGTTGGCCCGTTTGTTGGGGGATTGCCTGTACAGTGACCCTGAAGACCAATTGCTTCCCCTCACAAAAACGAAAACCGCCCGGCAGAAATTCCAACGGGCCTTTGCGCAGGAATTACTCTGTCCCTTGGAGGTGCTCAAAGACATGTTTTCCGATCGTAAAATCCTCAATGAGCGGGTGGAAATGGCGGCGCGTCATTTCAATGTGTCCCCCATGACCATCCACTCCACACTTGTAAACCGATTAGGCCACTCCCGGGAATTATTGTTGAATTACGAAGAAATTGACTGAAAACTAAAAGATTTACAGGGCCAGCTTGCAGATCATGCCACCTTCCAGAATACAGCTCTCCAGTCCTCAAGCAAGTAAACCTTCCGCGATTAATTCTCATGGCATGATACGAGTTCAAGATTAAATCCGATCGAAATATTGACCAACAAAATCAAAGGGGTCTTTACCATCAAAACGCCAGAGATTATCTTGAACCGTGATCACAGTGCAAGTTTCTGTGCCGCGGTTCTTTGGACCACGTAAACCACGTCCCACCATTTGCATGTATCGTACAGGACTGTATACTTGGCGGGAAATAAAAATGACATCGGTTTTAGGAGCATCGAATCCTGTAGTTAAAATAGAATGGTTGCAAAGGACCTGGATATCTCCTCTGTCAAATTTAGAAAGGAAAAAACGCCGTGCAGAACGACTGGTATCTCCACTGATTGCTGCGGCAGAGCACCCGGCAAGTTCAAGTCGAATGGCGATTTCTTTCGCATGCTCAACTGAGTTTGCGAAAAACAAGATTTTTTTACCTTGAAGGCTTAGTATATTGTTAACCAAGAGGCGACTTCGATCAGGATTTTGAGCGAGTGACAGATTAATCTTTTCCATCACTTGCCCTAGTGCAAAATCATCTCTTTCATCCTCATTTTCCTTCCAAAGTTGATGAAATGAATTTGAAAGATCTGGTTCCACTTCGGCATTGGAAAGAATATGACGACCCTCGACCTTTGCCAAAATTCCTTCTGATGTCATCCTTTCATGAAGATTCTTTTGGTCTTTAGGAAACAGACGGTTGTCGAACCGTTTAGCCAGACGGTAGCTTTCGTTTCCTTCCCCTTTGCTTCGGAAAGGTGTGGCACTTAAGCCCAACAAAGGCGTAGAGCACATTCCATCGTGATAGTCCTCTAGATTTAGCCCGCGTAATAAACCAGTATAGCTCTTGGTGATTGCGTGATGGCATTCATCAACTACAATTAGACCCATGTGGCGAAGCCACGCCAACTCTTTTGATTCCACTTTAAAATTCAACGTCTGAATCGTGCTCACAACTACAGTGGGCTCCATGGGATCCGGAACGTATTTGGGGCTGGAGTTACCTCCCCACAAGCGTATGATTCGCAAGGGTGTTTTTTCAATTCCATTGTTTAACCAGACTTGCCTGAATGACTGAACGGCCTGCTCGCAGAGTTCGTCGGTCTGGGCAACCCACAACACGCGTCTTGGAGCCGGGCCTTTTAAAAAATGATCAATAGAGGCTACAACCGTGACAAATGTCTTCCCACTGCCAGTTGGGAGACTTAAAACAGCTCTTTTTTTGCCTAGATTTGCACTCCAAAGCTCCCTTAAATCACGGATCACATCCTCTTGAAACTCATGCAATTTCGGTAGGGGAAACGGTCCGTCCACCCAAAGTTCCTTTGCCCTCCCGGAACTCCGGGATTGAGCAAATTCAGCAGGAAATCCGATTTCTTCCACAAACAAATGAGCTTGGTCTGTACCCCATTTTTCCGGGGGATCGAACCCTTCCGCTCTCATCGTATCGGAAAGCTCCACGAGAATTCCAGAGCCATAAACAGCCAATGCCAAACGGGCCCAGTCCAAGCCCTCTGTCGAATCCGGAATAAATTTCCATTTTCCGAGATCTTTCAATTGTTTTAGGTTTTCTTTGAATTCACCTGCCAACATCCAAATTTTGACCTCAAGCTTGGCTTCAGATGCGATACGATTACGCGAACTTCGAACAGCTTCATTGTCAAGTTTTTCAAGTGCTTCCGATAGATTGCAGGACAGCCAGCCTTCCGAATCCATTGCTGACAACAAACGATTTCGCATCGATATTTCGTTAAGACTAGCCGTGCTTTTTTCATCCACATATATAGCATTGCTACAACAGGCCCAAGGGACACTCAGCGAATTCTCCGCGTATAGTTCTGCCAACATATTGACTTGATAAACTGGAATATTCTGCATCACCTCTTGTAAAATGATATGTCGGAACTCAGGGAAAACCACCTCAATGGCCACCCCTTCAGTGGGAGAACCCTCCCATGCGTGCGATACATTTTTCTCAAGTAGTACGGACCCGTGTTTCGTCCAGAAGCTCAATAATTCCTGTGGGATTCTTACTGCCGGGGTTCCTGATTGAAGTGCTCTTTGCACTTTTTCTTGATTATGACTGATGTACACTGTCTCACGAAGTTTAAATGTTCCTAAAATCGGCAGACTATCGGGTAGTGTGTTGTCCCGAAAGGCTGCGTTCCAAAGGGAATCCATCCAAGGAGCCGATAAGTTTTCTTCCGTAAGTAGCTCAGTAAACAACGATGGCCATCTGAAGTTTTTTTGATGTGAATTGGGAGCGCTTACATCCTGCAAAAAATTATATACTTTTGAATAATGTACGTTATCTTCAAATACATGCTCGAAGAATTCTTCATCACGAAGGTCCGTAAGCGCGGTCAATGGAAGCAGCTCCCCTCCTATGGAAAGGCTGCCAAACGAAGCAAGCAGCCAAATGGAAGGTGATTTAACCGGAAGTGTGGGATATCCTTTGGAAGTGTGGACGAAGCTCGCATTACGAGAGAGGCGTTTGTCATAAGGAACCCTGCAAATCAAATCCAATGTTGCATTTCCGAAGGAATCCCCTTTTAATTCGAGGTACAGTGGTGCCCATAAAGGA
Organism: Verrucomicrobiota bacterium; assembly: GCA_020831635.1. Classification (GTDB taxonomy): domain Bacteria; phylum Verrucomicrobiota; class Kiritimatiellia; order SS1-B-03-39; family UBA6053; genus PXAS01. The sequence continues at coordinate 8,316 of JAFIGC010000292.1, forward strand.
AGATCGAAATTTTCACTTCGAATATTTGCTTCACGAGGGCTTGAAGGTAAATCAGGCAAAGTACAAAATCCCTGAATCCCCTCCCGAAACCACTCATCTAAAAAACCGGGGCATCTATCTGAAAATGAGAAGAACTGGTTTTCTCTACGCCAAAGCGGAATACTGGTCTTTAACAAGCCTTCTGGAATAAATTCTTTATACCTGGCGAAAAAAACGGGATCAATCAACACTCCTTCATTTTCAGGATCATCTTCGGAAACGAGTTTTCCCGGTAGTAAAACACCGTAAATATAACGCCATTTACCGTCTTTTCTCTTGAATGGTATAGCGCTGTCATTCTCTTCGATAAATTTCCGAACTACATCTCTTGGAAACAATCCCGCATTTTTCCAGAAGGCTTCAGGTTCTTTTAAGCTATCCCTCAATGCCCGTGTCCAAATTTCGGGGTTTTCCGGGTGAAGATTAAAATATTCATCCAGGATTTTACGTACAGTCGTATCAGCTACGAATTCGGGATGCAGTGGCTTTCTGCCGGGGATTTTATGACCCTCTATCTCAAATACAGCGTCCTTTGGTGAACATAATTGGTGGTCTTTGGTAGGTAGAAAAGGGATTGTTAGAAAAGACTTTGAAAAAAATCTTGTTTTTTCCAGTAAATATTCATGGATAAAGCCCAAAACTTTTATGCTGCGTATCGGATCCGGGTCTGCAATCCTTTGAATCCACTCTTCAAGGGTTAGGGATTTCAATTTTCCAGAAGTTTTTTCTGCGTTCGCATCCTCATCTTCATCAAGATGTTCGGAAAAACGGTCCAAGGCTGTAGCGCGCTGTCCAACGAAGCAAGGTGCCCCACACAGATCTCCTTTTAATTTTTCTGATGCCAATGCCTCCCATTTTTTAATGAGGTGGTAGGTGTCGATTGGCGGTCTTGAGAGATTGGATGCTTTATGGAATACGCCAAGGGAATTCGGAAGAATTTCAACAGAGGCAAGCTCTTTCCACAGGAAGTCAGCTAATGGTTGTCCAACGGGCGTAGACGCAAACAAAAACTCAAATCCTTCTTGCAGTTTTAAGGGAAAGACATCCAAAGGTTTGGCCGGATCCTTCGGAGTTTTCAGACTGGCAATGTCTATGGCCAGATATATGGCACCCTCCTGCATCAGACACTTATTCCAAGCGCTTTCCTTAACCAGCCCTGACCGGCCTGGATCCAGCTTCCAGGGGGCATTTAAAATTCCAGGTAAAGGTGACCGACTTTCTGTAGGAAAAAAGGACCAAAATTGTCCAATATCGATATTCTCTTTGTCAATTGGAAGTGCCCATATCAAAGGGACTTGACCACGAGAGTGAATTCCTGTGGCATCTTCTAACGCCTCCTGATTCTTGATTTCGACTTTATGTTCAAATATTTTCCACTGCGTGATATTCTCACCATGATGTAAGTTCACCTCGTCCCGCCTGCTTTCCCTGAGCATTTTAAGTCGATCTCCATCGGGAAACTCCATTTCGAGATGTGTGTCGCAAGGCAAAAAAAGCACAAATTCAGGACGAAATTCCCGCATTTCATGTTCAAGATGTTTCAATAAGGTTTCTCGTGATACCTCCGCACGCACCACGGTTGTTGCCCAGGATAAAGACTCCAGAAATGGATCCTCAAGATCTTCGTTGGAAAGTTCCCAAGCCATACGCAGTCCGGCTACCTGTGTGCCAGATGCAAGTCCCAATTTTTTACGAATCAGTTCTCTGCTGCGTTCAGGGTGAAAGCTGATTTTCAAAGGATGGCTGATGATATCCACCTTACCTCCCAGTTTCAACAACGACTTGAATCCAATCCCAAAGCGTCCGATTTGGTTGCCTCGTTTCGGGGAGGAATGTGAATGGAGCAAGGCCTCCAATCCCTCTTCACTCAGTGGCGCACCGGTGTTTGCCACATACAGATGTTCCTTAGTCAAGCAAACCGCTATGCGTCCTTGCTTGGTTGCTGAATTCATTTGCTTGTCAATGAATTCTTCCTCAATGGCATCCGCTCCTACGGCTGATTTTTTCAAAGACAAAAGCAGCTTGGGGGTAATTTCGTATGCA
>JAFIGC010000181.1 GCA_020831635.1 Verrucomicrobiota bacterium
TCGTTGCACTCGCTACGCGCACTCCAAAGCGGCTTCGCCGCGCTCGTTACTCCGGACAGTGAAGAAAAAACGTCGGTTACCGGAAAATGGATTGCCAAAGGCCTTCAAATGGGGCACCTTTTAATTGCATCGGTGGCGATCTGCCTTTTCGCGTAAGCCTGCATCCGCGATGTCGTCCGTATCCGCGAGAAACTGAAAGTTTTGCCCTAATCAGTCGCCATGAAAGTCAGTAATTTCGTTTGGTTTATTTTGGAGAGCATTCCATATCTTGGAATTGTTTTTATGTTGTATTTCAACTGGAATGATATGGGCATAGCCAGATATATTTTCATTTGGCTGCTTGTATATGAGTTTGTCAGGTTTTATCGTCGATTGAATCGAAAAAAGAGGGAAGTTCAATATATTTACCCACGGCGCTGATACCATGAGCGATCCCATGGATCGTGTGGCTCATGGCGGCGAGCAGGGGCGAGATTGCGCAGGCGTATGGGGGCGGCGCATCCTGCGCCGGGCGCTCTTCAGCTTGATCTTTCTTACCATTTTTCGAAGGCTCAAATGATGTAAAGGTGTGCTCGGCTTGCGTGTGGGAGTCAGATTGGATGGAGGAGCTTGATTTGTTCTGAAGACTCCGGCGCAAGATGCGCCGCCCCCATGGTTTTCGATGCGCCACCCCCATATTTTGTCAAAAACTTTAGCTTCGACATTCATCAACAGGATCGATTTTCCGCAAATGAATCAAGAGCAGGCTAAAGGCGCATAAAAATATGGAGTTCACAATCAAAAATACATAATTGGGATTTTCTTGGGTGAAACTCGCTTCAACAATAAATAAATTTGTAAAAACCTCCCCCACAAAAAGAAAACCCAAGATGATGGAAATCATCCCCAGCAACTGTAAAGTCAGCAAACAAATGCTGATTTTGGAGAGCAGTATCAAAACTTTGATTTTATTCATAATCCTTCTTCATTCCCGCCGACTCATTCATCCGTAAGGAAAGCGTTTATTTTTTCATGCCAATCGATTTTTGCGTGTGGGTGGATTTGGAGAGGCACTTTTTTTACCCAAGAAACCATTTTTTCATAAGTGAGATCTGTGGATAATATTTCAATTTCAAATTCACTCGTGATCAAATACACGCCAAACGGCAGCTTTTCAAATGTTGTGATGGATTCGGGCGTTTCGAATGTGAAATTAAATGTGGAAGTTTGTGTGTATTGAAATTGAGAAAGGTCCCAATCTCCGGTGTAAAATACGGCGGCGGAATTTCCGTTTGTGTTGTCTTTGAAAAAATAATAGGACAGTTGATTTTGTCTATCATGCCCAAGCTTACCCGTGATGGAGGTATAGTCGAACGATTGTCTTGAGCATCCAGACAGCAATATGGTGGCGAGTATAAAAGCCAAGAGGGTTTTTTGAAAATAATTGGCCATGGGATGGATGATAAACGGTACGAAAAGATTTCACAAGAACTTTGTCTCAAGCTTTGTCTGAAACTTTGTCCCCAAAGATCATCGCCCACAAATTGATGCCTGCGGTGGATTTGCGACGCGTAGCGACTTTGGAGTGCGGTAGCGAGTGCAACGAAGCTACCGCTTTGCAGAGCCTTGGCCGTTTGGCAGTGGAAAAGCGGTAGCTTCGTTGCACTCGCTACGCGCACTCCAAAGCGGCTTCGCCGCGCTCATTACTCCGGACATCTTGCGATCAGGAAACAGCATCCTGACCGGCATTTACAGGGCGGCGCTCATTCCTCGCGGGGCGGGCGGGCTTGGGCTTCCGAGGCGGGCGGGTCGCTGCGGGCATGGGAGTCCAGGGCCCGGTCGCTGGCGCGTTGGAAAATCAGGTTTCCCGATTCGTCGAACACGGAGACGATGAATCCGTAAAACTGGTCGGCGGTAGCCCGGTCGGAGCGGTAGCCGCTGATGGAGGAGCGGTATTGCGCGGAGTTGTAGGCATAGACGCCGGAGTCCACCACCAGTTGCGTCCCCGCCTGCACGGGGGGAATGATGACGGAGTCGGTGCGGATGATTTCCCGCCGGCTGCCGCTTCCTCGTTTGAAGAGGTCAAAGACAACCAAGGATTTCGGGATCGTCTGTCCGGGAAGCGGATTGAGTTGGAGTCGGGGCACATACAAATGGGAGCGTTCGCGATAACTGGACCAGCGGCTGGTGTAGCGGCTTAACATGTCCTCTTCATCCACGAGCCGCAGTCGCCCCTGCATGAGGGTGTGCCCGGAACCCGCCGCGCTGGGGGTACTGGCGGTCACCCGCTTCTCTCCGCCTTTGGGTTCGTTGCCGAAGACATAGGCCCGGGGATTGTCCACGAAATCATCCACGGGCTCGTTGATCACCTTGAAAGGGTCGCCTCGGAGGGCGGGGTGGATTTCGCGTGGAGGCGCGGCGGGTACTTCCCGTTCGGTACGGGCCGCATTTTTCTCCATCAAGGCCTTGGCGGCAAGCACGTCGGGACGTTTGGACACTTTTTCGCCCCAATCGCGCCATGCCACCGCGGTTTGAATGTCGCCCCTTTGGGTCAATTCATTGGAGGTGTTGTCGCTGAAGTTCCTGACAAAGGTCACCAAACGCATCAATTCTTCGGCTCGGGCCAGTTCAAAACGATCCATATGATTCCGCACCATTGTTTGCATGCGTGAAATCTCTTCATGGGAGGAAAGCGCGGAGGGGCGCAAGCCCTGGCCGCGTTCCACTCGCTTGATTTCCTCTTGGGCGGCCAGCACGCCATCCAAGTCGGGGATCGTGCGGGCACTGTTTTCGAAGCGCAACAAGGCCGCAGTGTAGTTGCGTTCCAATCCTTGGACATTTTCCCGGAACCGCTCCTCCACTTTGGTGGTTTCCTCATCGAATCGGGACTCGAGGGCCTCAAGGGTCAACTCCTGAGCCGAGCCGAGGGGGGAGAGAAGGAAAAAAATCAAGGTAAGATTCAGAATTTTCATTTGCATGACTATGAGCATTTTAGAATTTCCATAGTTGAATTTGTCGGATTTGTCAAGGTTTGGGTGCCGCTGTCAACGATTTTCACAAGGGCGTTTAACCCGAGCGTATGAAATCTTACAATGTCCCCACACATTTCGGCCATTATAATTTCAGATCATTTCCATAATTTGATGACGATGCGTCAGAATGATGGTGGTTTGGGGACGGGACAGAATGATGAGATGACAGATTGATGCCCCAGATTGACACCCTCGCGCTTGCGGTGTAGTATTTAGGTAGATAGGACAGTGGTCATGAACACGCAACAAATCCGATCCCATCCCTTGCTGAATCTTCTCCCAAAATCCATTTTCCGGCACTTGTTGGAAAACGCGGAGTTGGAAACCTGCGAAAAAGGGACCTTTTTGTTCCACGAAAGCGAAGCCTGCGCCTGTTGTTATCTGATTCTCAGTGGCCGTTGCGAAACCTTTGTTCCCTTGGAAGGGGACGGACGGGATGCGCTGAAATTCCACGGACCCGGGGAAAGCGTGGGTGCGCGCGACGTTTTTCATCATCATCCCCAATATCGAAAGACGGCCCGGGTGATCACGGACTGCTTGCTGTTGCGGGTTGATGCCAAGCTGATCCACGCGCTATTCGAACGGAAACCCCGGCTGGTGCCGTTGTTCGAGCAATATCTTCGTGAGAAAATGCGGGAACAACAGGAAGTCCGGCGGCTTTCCTCATCCTCTTTGGGGCGGGTGGTGACCCTCGTCTCCCTTGATCCCGGTTTGCCCGTGGAACCCACCGCGACCACTTTGGCGCAAAATCTCGCCAGTCTCGTCCACGCCCCCATCCTCGAACTTTGTTTCACGTCCGATGAACACGGCGTGCCCCTGAAAAACTGGGAGGATTTGCAACCGGAGTTGGGCGGCGAATTTTGTTTCAACGATCAACTGGATCTCCGGAAAGACGGGGACAACCGGCATGTGCTGCATTTGCGCCTCCAAGGCGCCCCCGGGGATGTGGACGCCATCGCCCCGTTGCTCAGCCACGCCGCCAATCATTTCCGTTTCGTCCTGCTCAATTTCATGGCCGGGGATCTGCCCCATGAACCCTTGGTGCAATGTCTGGTGCAGGCGGATACCAGCTATATGATGATGCGGCCGGACGAGGCGTCCCTGAACGCCCTGCAACAATTGGCACGCTCCGTTCGTTCAGGCAGTGGCGGGGATTGCGTCCAGTTGAAACCCATGGTTTTTTCCTTGCCCGGGGAACGTTCGCCGGGCATTTTCCGGGAAATCCAAACGCGAACCGGATTGCAGGTGCATTCCTACGTGCAACCGGAGTCATTTTTGGGCGGCGGCAATGTCGAAGCCCATTTGCGCCGCCTGGCCCGCGAAATTGCCCGTTGCCGGGTGGGGCTGGCCCTCTCCACGGGCGGCGCCTGCGGCTTGGCGCATATCGGGGTCTTGCAGGCCTTGGAGGAGGCTGGCATCGAAATCGACCTGGTGGTCGGCGCCAGCATGGGCAGTTATATCGCCGCCATGTGGGGATGTGGCAAATCCCCCGCCGAAATGGAGGCCATGGCAAAAAAAGTGGAGGGACGTTGGGGACTTTTGAAACTGATCGACCCCGTTTTCCCGCCCCGTCGTGGCATTGTTCGGGGAAAACGCCCGCGCCGTCTGCTCGAAAGCGTCATTGGCGACGCGGGTTTTTCCGATCTCCTCCATCCCATCCGCATTGTCGCCACCCGCATTAGTCCCATTGAAACCATGGTGTTTCGCGATGGACGCCTTTCGCGCGTGGTGCAGGCCAGCTCCGCCATGCCCGGCATTTGCGTGCCCGTGAACATCGACGGCATTGAATATACCGATGCGGGCATCTCCGACCCTTTGCCCGTGGACGTGCTCGAAGCCGAAGGCATTGAAACCATCATTGCCGTGGACACCCTGCTCGGCCCCGAGGCCGCGAATTTCGAATTCGAAGGGGGCGACTCGCCTGAATCCGTTTCGGACGACAAGCGCCGGTGCCGGAAAAAGCGCCCCGGATTTTTCAGCCGTCATTTCAACTATTTTGCCCCCGGAAACATGCTCAACGTGGTGCTGTGCGGCTTCCGTTCCTGCCAAATTCAAGTGGCGGAAGAAGCCTGCCGACAAGCCGATATCGTTTTGCGTGTGACCGGTCCCGACGACACCTGGTACGAATTCCACAACCCCGCCAAATACATTGAAGCGGGTCGCCGGGCCGCCGAAAGCCATCTGGAGGAAATTCAATCCAAAATCCGGAGGGAACGACATGAACCCGAAACAACTGACAACAAAATGGTCACGGCTGCATGAAGACAGCCTCAAGGCCCTGCAGGCACAGAAGTTCCGGCGGTACCTTGCCCAACATGTGTTGCCCTTTTCGGCCTACTACCGGAAGCTTTTCGAGGAAAACCACCTGCGTCCCGAAGATTTCAACACTCTCGCGGACCTGGCCAAAATTCCTTTCACGTCCAAAGCCGATGTCGGCAACACCCCCGAGAACCCGCAACGCAGTCGGGACTTTATCCTGATCCCCGATCCCAAGGTGCTGGCCAAACGCCCCTCCACCATCGTCCGCGCCGTTTTCACCGGCAAAAAGCGGGTGCAAAAAGCCCTGGGCCGCGAATATCGTCCCATTTTCATGACCAGCACCACCGGGCGTTCCGCCGATCCCGTTCCGTTTCTGTACACGGGACACGATCTGGATGTGCTCGGCGTGGCCGGGGAACGCATGATGGAACTTACGGCCACACCGCCGGAATTCCGCATCCTCAACATGTTCCCCTACGCGCCCCATCTGGCCTTCTGGCAGGTGCACTACGCGGCCACCGTCTCCGGGGCGTTCAGCTTGAGTACGGGCGGCGGCAAGGTCATGGGGACCGACGGCAACATCAAGATGCTCCGCAAAATCAACCCCGACGCCCTCATCGGCATGCCCACCTTTCTCTACCATGTGCTCAATCAGGCCGTGGAGGAGGGGGACGTGAAGTTGGACAAGCTCTCCCGAATTGTCCTGGGCGGGGAAAAAGCGCCAGAGGGCATGCGCCGGAAATTGCGCGAATTGGCAAGGCAACTGGGCGCGTCTTCCGTGGATGTGCTCGCCACCTACGGCTTTACCGAAGCCAAATTGGCTTTCGTCGAGTGCCCCTTTCCCCATGACGGGCCGCCATCGGGTTATCACCTCTATCCCGATTACGGCATCATCGAAGTGATCGATCCCGACACCGGCGAAGTCGTGCCCGACGAACAGCCCGGGGAAATCGTCTACACCTCTCTGGATGCCCGCGGCAGTGCCGTCATTCGCTACCGCACCGGGGATATCATCGAGGGCGGCATCACCTACAAGCCCTGTCCCCACTGTCACCGGGCCATGCCCCGCCTGATGGGACGCATCTCCCGCCAGTCAAATTTCATGGAGATGAACATCGATAAAATCAAGGGGACCCTTGTCGACTTCAACGAACTTGAAAACCTGCTGGAGGACTGCGAGGGCCTTGGGTCCTGGCAAATCGAACTGCGCAAGCGCAACGACGATCCCCTGGATACAGATGAAATGATCGTGCACGTGCAAAAGAGCGCTTCCGCGGATGCCGATCAAATTGAAAACGCCCTGATGGAACTGTTCACCCAGCGCTTGGAAATCAAACCCAACCGGGTGGATTTCCACTGCGCCAAGGAGATGCAAAAACTCCACGGGGTGGGGGAGCAACTCAAGGAATTGAAAGTGGTGGACAACCGGCCCAAGCCGGATGCCAATGGCAAAGACAAAGATGGGGACAAAGTTCCAGCCAAAGTTTCGGATGAAGTTGAGGAAAAGGAAGAGGAGGATGACTCATGAGCAATTCGCCAAAACCGCTCGCCATTGTCGCGGGTGTTCGCACCCCGTTTGCCAAGATGGGGACCGATCTGGCCGGGGTTCCCGCCGATGAACTCGGGCGCATTGCCGTGAATGCACTGCTCGCCCGCACCGGACTCGATCCATCGCTGATCGACGAGGTGATCTTCGGCTGCGTGGCGCAACCTGCGGATGCCGCGAACGTGGCCCGGGTCATCGCCCTGCGCGCCGGCATCCCCCGCGAGGTGCCGGCGGTCACCGTGCACCGCAATTGCGCTTCCGGCTGCGAAGCCCTGACCCAAGCCCACATGCGTTTTCTGGCGGGTCGGGGAGAGGTTTTCGTGGTGGGCGGCACCGAAAACATGAGCCGCATCCCCTTGTTTTTTCGCGATGAAGCCGTGGAAAAATTCAGGCAATTGTCCAAGGCCCGCTCTTTTGGCGAAAAAGTCCGGGGCATCGCCCGTTTTCGTCCCGCGGATTTTGCCCCCAAGATCGGCTTGAAGCTCGGACTCACCGACCCGGTTTGCGGCCTGAACATGGGTGAAACCGCCGAAATTCTCGCCCGCGAGAACGACATCACCCGCGACATGCAGGATGAATTTGCGCTCGCTTCCCATCAAAAAGCCATCGCCGCCCGGGAAAAATTGGGCGAAGAGATTTGCCCCGTGTACCCCGTTCCGGGCCTGAAAACCCTTTTTGCCTCCGATAACGGCCCCCGCGAAGGGCAGAGCCTGGAGGCGTTGGCCAAATTGCGCCCGGTGTTCGACCGCCGACACGGTACGGTCACCGCCGGAAATGCCTCCCAAATCACCGACGGGGCCGTGGCTCTGCTGGTGATGTCCGTGGAAAAAGCGGAGAAACTTGGGTTCAGCCCGTTGGGGTTCCTGATAGGACACGCCTACGCGGGCTGTGATCCCGCCCGCATGGGGCTGGGACCCGTCCACGCCATGTCCCGGGCCGAATCCCTCACCGGATTGAAGCTCGATCAGGCCGATTTGGTCGAAATCAACGAAGCCTTCGCCTGCCAGGTCCTCGCGGTGCTCAAGCAAGTGCAAAGTCGGGACGTCGCCAAAACCGATCTCAATCGCGACAATCCGCTGGGTGAAATCGACCCGGAAATTCTCAACGTCAATGGCGGGTCCATTGCCCTGGGTCATCCCGTGGGCGCCACCGGCGCCCGTCTGGTGCTCACCAGCCTGCTCGAACTCAAGCGACGTCGCGCCCGGCGCGCCCTGGTCACCCTCTGCGTGGGCGGCGGACAAGGCGCGGCCCTTTGGCTGGAAAATCCGGAGGCCACCTCATGAACATCCAACAGACCCAATCCGACGACAAAATCCTCCTGGTCACCTTCGACCGGGCCAAGTCCAGTGCCAACATCTTCGACGAGCAGACCCTCACCGAATTGGAAAAACTGCTCGATGAAATCGCCTCGCTTCCGGACATCAAAGGCCTGATTTTTCTCAGTGCAAAACCCGCCATTTTCATCGCCGGGGCCGATTTGAACCTGCTCGGAAAAGAGCTGCCCGACGCCGAGTTGGACGCCTATATCGCCCGGGGGCAGGCCCTCATGCAAAAAGTCGCCGATCTGCCGTTCCCCACCGTGGCCGCCATTCACGGAGCCTGCCTCGGCGGCGGCTACGAATTGGCCCTGGCCTGCGATTACCGCGTGGCCACGCCCGATCGGGCCACCAAAATCGGACTGCCCGAGACCCAAATCGGCATTCTCCCCGCTTGGGGCGGATCCTCACGACTGCCCCGTCTCATCGGACTCCCCAAAGCCTTGGACATCATTCTCGGCGGCAAAACTCCCCCCGCAAAGCTCGCCAGGAAATTGGGCATGGTCGATGACCTCGCGCCGCGCGAATCCCTAGAGAAATGCGCCCGACAATTGATTGAAAACGGACGCCCCAAACCGCGTCCGCAGTATCGACTGCTCCATACGCCGCCCGCGGTCGCGCTCATTCGACACATCGCCCGCAAAAACCTGCAAAAGAAAACCCGGGGCAACTATCCCGCCGTTTGGAAGGCCTTGGAGGTGGTGACCGAGGGGCTGTCCAAATCCATGGAGGATTCCCTGCGATTGGAGCGGAAGGCGCTTCCCGGTTTGGCCCGCAGTCCGGAATGTAGTAATCTTCTCGGGGTCTATTTTCTCACCGAACGCGCGAAGCATCTCGAAGGGGAGGCGGGGGCCGAAGTGGCGGAAGTTCGCCGCGCCGCCGTGATCGGGGCCGGAGCCATGGGCGCTGGCATTGCCCAATGGCTGACCTCGCGGGGCCTGCCCGTACTCCTCCGCGACATCTCGCCCGAGGCCCTGGCCAAAGGCATGTCCACGGTCAACAAACTTTACGTCGATGCCGTGCGCCATCATGTGCTGGACGCGCGGGAAGCCCGCGAAGGACGGGATCTTTTGAGCCCCTCCGCCAAAGAAGTCCCCCTGAAATCCGTGGACCTCATCGTGGAAGCCGCGTTGGAGGATCTCGAACTGAAAAAGGAACTCTTCGCCGATCTCGAAAGCCGGGCCGATGCCCACACGCTCCTGGCCACCAACACCTCCGCGCTCTCCCTCGCCGAGATCGGGGAGGACCTCCAGCGTCCCGAACGGTTGGTGGGCATTCATTTCTTCAATCCGGTTCACCGCATGAAGCTCGTGGAAGTCATTTCCGGACCCCAAACCTCCGCCGAGGCCGTGGCCACTGCCCTGCGTTTTGTGCAGAAAATCGGCAAAATGCCGGTGCGGGTCAAAGACAGTCCCGGCTTTCTGGTCAACCGCATTCTCATGCCCTACCTGGTCGAGGCGGCCCTGCTGTTCGAAGAAAGGCATGGCATCGCCGAAATCGACGAGGCCATGCTTGAATTCGGCATGCCCATGGGCCCCCTGCGGCTCATCGACGAAGTGGGACACGACATCGCCCTGCACGTGGCCCAAAACCTTTGCGGGCATTTTCAGGACCACATGGTGAATTCCGCCCTCCTCGAAAAAACCGTGGAAAAAGGGTGGTTGGGCAAAAAGAGCGGACAGGGATTTTACAACTACGACAAGAAAAGAGAGGCGCCCAACCCGGAACTGGCCTCCCTGCTGTCCGGCACGTCAACCGCGGGCGGTTCCGCCTCCTCCGAAACCCTGGCCCGGCGCATGGTGTTGCCCATGTGCAATGAAGCCGCCCGCTGTTTGCAAGAGGAGGTGGCCGGGGAGCCGGAGGACGTGGATTTCGCGATGATCATGGGCACCGGGTTCGCGCCTTTCAGGGGCGGACCCCTCCGTCATGCCGACGCCGTCGGCCTGTCCACCCTGGTCGCGCAACTCGAGGCCGAGGTCGATGCCGGCCGCAAGCGATTCGCGCCTTGCGAACGTTTGAAAAAGATGGCCGAAAACAAAACGACGTTTTATCCACCCACCCCCTCCCGGAAGGAAGACGCGAAATGAGTGCCAACACCCCCAGTGACGAAAAAGAGGACGCCCCCGGCATTGACACCTCGCAAATGAGCGAAGGTCAGCGCGCCGCCGTGGAACTCACCGAATCCGCCCGCGACGCCATGCAAAAGGCGGGTTCCGCGCAAAAATTGTTCATGGGCACCCTCGATCTTTCCGATATTTATCCCT
>JAFIGC010000182.1 GCA_020831635.1 Verrucomicrobiota bacterium
AAAAATTTTTTAAACGTTTCCCCCCGGGGTAAACCGGGAAAAATTGGGGGGCGGGCCCCCAAACCGGCCCCCCGGGGGTTGTTTACTTGTCGGTCAGGGCTTCCAGTCCGGGCAGGGCTTTGCCTTCCATCAGTTCCAGGCTGGCGCCGCCACCGGTGCTGATGTGGGTGATCAAATGATCGAGACCCGCTTTTTTGATGGCGCTGACGGAGTCGCCGCCACCAATGATGCTGACGCAATTCGTTTCCGCCACGGCGGTGGCCACGGCGTTGGTGCCTCCCGCGAAGGGCGCCATTTCAAAACAGCCCATGGGGCCGTTCCAAATCACGGTCTTGGCGTCGGCAATCACGTCGGTGAAAATTTCCCGGGTCTTCGGACCGATGTCCATGCCTTCCCAACCGTCGGGAATATCCCCTTCGACGATGCGGATGTTGGCATCGGCGCTGAAGGCGTCGCCGATGACGTTGTCCACGGGCAACAGGAGTTGCACGCCGTTGTTTTCGGCGTCTTTCATGATTTTCAGGGCCAGTTCCATCTTGTCGTCTTCATGGATGGAACCGCCGATTTTGCGTCCCATGGCTTTGAAGAAGGTGTAGGCCATGCCCCCGCCGATGAGGAGACTGTCCACTTTGTCCATGAGATTGAGAATCACGTCGATTTTGCCGGAGATCTTGGCACCGCCAATGATGGCCACGAAAGGCTTTTCGGGGGCTTCCAAGGTTTTGGCCAAGTAGTTGATTTCCTTTTCGAGGAGGAAACCGGCGGCGCAATCTTTGAAAGACTTGGTGACCACGGCCATGGAGGCATGGGCGCGGTGCGCGGTGCCGAAGGCGTCGTTCACGTAGACTTCGCCGTGGGCGGCCAACTGTTTGGCGAAGGCTTCCTGTTCTTCGGCGCTGACGCCCTTGCCTTCTTCTTCGGCATGGAAACGCAGGTTTTCGAGGAGCAGCACTTCGCCGGCTTTGAGATCGGCGGACATTTGCGTGGCTTCGGCGCCGACGCAGTCGGAGGCGAATTTGACGTCAATGCCCAATTTTTTGGAGAGATCGGCGGCCACGGGTTTGAGACTGAATTCCGGGCTGGGCTTGCCTTTGGGACGGCCCAGGTGACTCATGAGCACCACGGAACCCCCTTTTTTGAGGACGTATTCGATGCTGGGGATGGCCGCGGAAATGCGAGTGTCGTCGCCCACGCCGCCTTCGGGGGTGATGGGTACGTTGAAATCAACGCGCATCAGAACTTTTTTGTCCTGAACATCAATGTCGGTAATCGTTATTTTATTCATAAATCTTTTCCTGAATTGTCAACTGGAGCGCAACACATCCCGAAGCCTCTCCCATGCCGGCAAATGCGCGCAAACGCGGGAAAGGGTCTTCGGGATGCTTGGTTTTCAGGCTGATGCGGCGGGTTTCGCCGCCCAGCCCTTGAATCAACCTTTGGACGCCACGTGGGCGATCAGGTCGAGCACCTTGTTGGAGTAACCCCATTCGTTGTCGTACCAGGCGACGAGCTTCACGAAGTTGTCGTTCAGCGCGATGCCGGCGTCGGCGTCGAACACGGAGGTTTCAACATGGTGGATGAAGTCGGTGGAGACCACCGCGTCTTCGGTGTATCCCAAAACGCCCTTCATGGGGCCTTCGGCGGCGGCTTTGATGGCGGCTTTGATTTCGTCGTAGCTGGCGCCTTTTTCAATGCGGCAGGTCAAGTCCACCACGGAAACCGTGGCCGTAGGCACGCGGAAGGCCATGCCGGTGAGCTTGCCGTTGAGTTCGGGGATCACTTTGCCGACGGCCTTGGCGGCGCCGGTGCTAGAGGGAATGATGTTCCATCCGGCCGCGCGTCCACCGCGCCAATCCTTCTTGGAGGGGCCGTCCTGGGTCTTCTGCGTGGCGGTGACCGCGTGCACGGTGGTCATCAAACCTTCGACGAGGCCGAAGTTGTCGTTGATGACTTTGGCGAGCGGGGCCAAGCAGTTGGTGGTGCAGGAAGCGTTGGAGATGATGTCCATGGAGGTCTCGTAGCTGTCTTCGTTCACGCCCATCACAAACATGGGGGCATCGGCGGAAGGCGCGGAAATAATGACTTTCTTGGCACCGCCCTTGAGGTGGGCCGAGGCTTTGTCGGTGGTGGTGAACACGCCGGTGGATTCCACCACGTAATCGGCGCCGCAGGAGTTCCAGGGAATGTTCGCGGGGTCCATTTCGTTGTACACGGCAACTTCCTTGCCGTTGACGATCAGTTTGCCGTCCACGAGTTCCACGGTGCCGTCGAAACGGCCGTGAATGGTGTCGTATTTGATCATGTACACCATGTAATCAAGATCGATAAAGGGGTCGTTGATTCCGACGACTTCCACGGCGGGATTGTCGAAGGATGCGCGGAAGACGAGACGTCCAATGCGGCCGAAGCCGTTGATTCCTACAGAAGCTGACATGTTGCGATGTTCCTTTTTTTGTTGTTCGCTTGTTTTGTGAGGTGAGCTTGCTTTTGCGCAAGCGCGAGGGGTCCATACCCCATCGAGACAAAAAGGTCAAACAAGATTCGTGATAAAATGAAGATAATCACGACGCGATATATCCGATTTATTCGAGAAAAAGATTTGCCAAGGTCATTTTCTCCGGTGTAAAGGGGGAAGTCATGAACACCCGAAAAATCCTCCTCGCCGAATCCGACATCCCCACCCACTGGACCAACATCGTGGCGGACATGCCCAACAAGCCGTTGCCGCCCCTGAATCCAGCCACGGGCGAACCCATCGGACCGGAGGCCTTGGCCCCTTTGTTTCCGCAGGCGCTGATCGAGCAGGAGATGAGCGGCGAGGCGCTGATCGAAATTCCCGATGAAGTTCGGGACATCTATACGCAATGGCGGCCCACGCCCCTCTTCCGGGCCCACGGACTGGAGAAGGCCCTCGATACGCCCGCGCACATCTACTACAAATACGAGGGGGTCAGTCCGGCGGGCTCGCACAAGCCCAACACCGCCGTGCCCCAGGCCTGGTACAACAAACAAGAGGGCATCAAGCGCATCACCACGGAAACGGGCGCCGGACAATGGGGATCGGCCCTGAGCTACGCCTGCGGTCTTTTCGGTCTCACCTGCGAAGTGTACATGGTACGCACCAGTTACGACAGCAAACCCTATCGCAAGCTGCTGATGAACACTTGGGGCGCGGACGTCTATCCCTCCCCTTCCCCGCGCACGGCGGCGGGACGGGCGATACTCGCGAAGGATCCGGATTGTCCCGGAAGTCTCGGCATCGCCATCTCCGAAGCCATCGAGGTGGCGGCCCAGTCCGATGACGCCCATTACGCCCTCGGCAGTGTGCTCAACCACGTGCTCCTCCACCAGACCATCGTCGGCCAAGAAGCCAAAAAACAGATGGAAATGGCGGGTGAATATCCGGATGTGATCATCGCCCCCTTTGGCGGCGGCTCCAATTTCGCGGGCCTGACCTTTCCGTTTCTCTCGGACAACCTCAAACGCGGCGGCAAAGTGCGCTGCGTGGCCAGCGAGCCCGCCAGTTGTCCCAAACTCACCCGGGGGATCTTCCGGTACGACTATGGCGACACCGCCGGCATGACCCCGCTGCTGCCAATGTACACCTTGGGCCATAATTTCGTTCCCGCCCCCATCCATGCGGGCGGATTGCGGTACCACGGCGCCGGGGTGGTGGTCAGCCAATTGCTCAAAGACAAGCTCATCGAAGCCATCGCCCACCCGCAAAAGGAATGCTTCGAAGCGGGCATTCTTTTTGCGCGGACGGAAGGCATCCTGCCCGCCCCCGAAGCCAACCACGGCATCGCCACCGCCATTCGCGAAGCCAAAGCGGCCCAGGCCTCCGGCGAGAAAAAAGTCATCCTCTTCAACCTCTGTGGGCACGGGCATTTCGATTTGACCAGCTACGAGACCTATTTGAGCGGGAAACTGGTGGACCACGAACTCACCCAAGGCGAAATCGACACCGCCCTCGCGGATCTCGACACGCCCCAGATCGGTTAACGCCGAAAACCGTGGATCGGCAGTCCCTTGCCGATAACCTTGCCGTTCGCGACAGGGACTGTCGCGCTACAAGCGCCGTAGATCGGCAGTCCCTTGCCGATAACCTTGCCGTTCGCGACAGGGACTGTCGCGCTACAACTTCCGCGGATACACCCCTTTGTCGATCAGCGCCGCCAGCCCCGCGTGGACAATGGGTTTGTCTTCGGGGTAGGTTACGCCCAGCCAAGTCTCGTCGGATTGTTTGACCGCGACCCGGCTTTCGCCGCTGTCGATGAGGTCCTGTACCAGCGTGGGAATGTAGTATTCGGATTTAAGGGGATCGGGCATTTTTTTGAGAAATTGCGCGAACCCCTCCCAAGCCCGATCAAAAAAAACGGGCGTAAAGCCCCACATGTTCATGGATACGGTTTGGGTGCCGTCCAACAGCGCCGGACCATCCGGACGGTTGACCGCGATCCCCTCGGAAACCGGGCGGATTTCATGGCATTCCTGAATCGCGGCAAGATTTCCGAGCGCATCCAAGGTGCAAAGTCCCCGGGACACGGTGCCGTTTTCGCTGATCGTATTGTGCAGGGGGAAGCCGATGAGCACAAAATCCAGGGCCGCGGCGTCCAAATTGGAGAGTTCCCCCGCCAACCGTTGAAATGAGCGGGGACCGTAGAAATCATCGGCATTGATGACCCCGAAAGGTTCCCGGATGCAATTTCGAGCCGCGAGAATCGCATGGGTGGTGCCCCAGGGTTTTTGGCGGCTCGGGGGGATTTCGATGCCATCGGGCAGATCGTCAAGGGACTGAAACGCGTATGCCACATCGATGCGGTCCTGCCACCGGACGCCAATGGTGTCCCGGAAGTCCGATTCGATTTCTTTTCGGATGACAAAGACCACCTTGCCAAAGCCGGCGCGGATGGCGTCGTGGATCGAATAATCGAGAATCACTTCGCCGCAGGGGCCGACGGGATCGATTTGCTTCAAACCGCCGTAACGGCTGCCCATGCCGGCGGCGAGAACGAGAAGAGTGGGTTTCATGGTGAAATGTCTCCGAAAGGATGGGGTTGAAAGAACGCGCTCCAAATGGCAAATTTACAGGGGAATGCCAAATGTATTCTCGTTTCCATGCAAAATCTCGGAAAAAACCTTTTCCTTTGCCCCAAAGTCTGTGTAGAATGTGAACATGAAATTCCAGATTAGTGTGATCATGATCCTGCAACTTTGTTTCTTGACGCTGTTCGCGCAGGAAAACGGGGAATTGCCCCTGACCCAACAATACCAAACGGCGGTACGCCAGGCCCGCAGCGCGCATGAAGCGCGCACCGAACAACTCATGCAAATGTACACGGCGCATTTGGACCGACTGATCGAATCGGCCCGCCCCCGGGGAGAAATCGAAAAAATCGTCCTGTATTTGGATGAAAAAGAAAACCCCGGGGTAGGCGACACGCCGCGGGAACTGCTCTCCGTTCGGCAGTCGTTGACCCAACAGCGTGAACGACTGGAAAATGAGTTGCAAAAAGAACTGCTGCGAATCGAAACCTACTATGCAAACGCCTTGGAGCGGGAAATCCAGGAGAAAACCCGGGCAGGCGACATCGGCCGCGCCGTGGCCTTGACCGAAATTCTCAAAGAATCCCGGGAACGCCTGGCCCTGCTGGAACCGGGCGATGAGGAGGACCAGCCGACGACCCGGGACTTGCGGCTGGGGCCCAATATTCTGCGCGATGGCAATCTGGACGATGCCAATGAAGACCATTGGCGTTTCACGGTTCCGGGGGAACGCAACCGAACCGGATTCCATACCGAATCCCGTCAGGAAGCGGGCGGCCAAAGAAACAAGGTCCTCCGGTTCCAGCAGGACGAACGCCGCGCCGCGGGCGTGTCCCGCTCCATCAACCTGAAAGCGAACACCACGTACCTCGTTCGCTGGCGCGTCCGCCTGAACGCGCCTTGGCGACACGGCATAGAGTTGCGGGGAAAAGGCACCTACAACATTGGCTTACGCATTCCCTCCCGGACTTGGCAGCGCCTGCCCGAGGCCAGAAGGCTCCAGTTGCGCCCCGTCGCCCAACGCGGGTTTTATCTCCCCGACAATACCCAATGGAGGGTCATGGAAACCAGGCTGCTTGCTCGTGAGGAAATGTCCGAATTTTTCATCAGCGTATCCTCCGGCGAAGGGGATTTACTGATTGATGACATCGAAATCATGGAAATTTTGCCGGACGAATAAAAACCGGTCCCCCTGTTTTTTCGCCAATTCCCCGGAATGATTTTGATTGTTGCGCGGTTTTGGGTAAAGTTGGGCTTTCATCCGGATCATGAACACCCATAGGAAACCGCTTTGACCGAAAAAAAACGCACGCAATTGGATTGGACCATCGCAAAGGCCGCAGAGCTATATGGCGTTCACGCCTGGGGCTCTCCGTATTTTTCCCTCTCGGAGAAAGGCGAAACCCAGGTCAACCTCGCCGAAGCCGAAAGCCCCAATTGGGTCAGCCTCTCGGACATCATGACCGAACTGGACGAGCGTGGCATCGCCACGCCCGTGATGCTGCGGTTTGCCAATATTCTCGACCACCGCATTACCCTGTTGAATGAAAGCTTCCGCAAAGCCATTCGCGAAGCGGGATACGAGGGTGAGTACCGGGGGGTTTTCCCCATCAAGGTCAACCAACAACAACAAGTCATCGAAGAAATCTGTCGTTTCGGCAAACGGTATCACCACGGCCTGGAAGCGGGCAGCAAACCGGAACTGATCGCGGCCTTGAGCTACATGCAGGACCCGGAAGCGGTGATCATCTGCAACGGCTACAAAGACGCGGAATTCGTGGATTTGGCCCTCTACGGCTTGAAAATGGGCCTGCAGGTCATCCTCGTGGCCGAAATTCCGAGTGAAATTTCCCTGGTGCTCGAACGCGCCAAGGCCATCGGCATCAAACCCCGCCTCGGTGTCCGCATGCGCCTCTCCACCCCCGGCAGCGGCCAGTGGCTGGAGTCGGGCGGGGACCGCAGCGTTTTCGGGCTCAACGCCGCCCAAGTGATTCAAGTGGTGGACGAATTGCGAGCCGCAGACGCCCTGGACTGCCTGGAACTACTGCATTATCACTTGGGCTCGCAAATCCCCAACATCCGCACCATCCGCGCGGGCGCTTCCGAAGCCGCCCGCGTCTACGTCGATTTGGTCCGCGAAGGCGCGAAAATGGGCATGCTCGATATCGGCGGCGGACTTGCGGTCGACTACGACGGCACCCAGTCCAGTTGCATCAGCAGCCGTAATTACGCCATCGAGGAATACAGCGCCGACGTCATCGAAACCGTCATGGCCACCTGCAATCAGGCCAAAGTGGCCCACCCCACCCTGGTAAGTGAATCCGGCCGCGCCACCGTGGCCCATTACGGCGTGCTCGTCTTCGACATTCTCGATGTCGGCGAATACAGCCCCGCCGCCCTCCCCGCCAAACTGCCGGAAAACGCCCCCCCCATGTTGCGCAACCTCTATGAACTGCCCGGACAGCTCATGCCCAAAAACTTGCAAGAGTGCTACAACGACGCCGTCTACTATCGGGACGAATTGCGCTCCATGTTCGCCCACGGCGTCATTTCCCTCCGCGAACGCGGCTTGGCCGAACAAATTTTCAGCACCACGGTGCGGATGATCGCCGAAAAAGCGCAATTGATGGACAAAGCCCCCGACGATCTCAAGGAACTCGTCACCTCGATTCCCGACATCTATTACGGGAATTTCAGCCTCTTCCAGTCCCTTCCCGACTCCTGGGCCATCGACCAGCTCTTCCCCATCATGCCCATCCATCGTCTCAACGAACGCCCCACCCGCGAGGCCGTTTTCGCGGACATCACCTGCGATTGCGACGGCAAGATCGACCGTTTCATCGACCCCGACGGCATCCGGCGCTCCCTGCCCCTGCACGAATGGGACGAGAAAAACCCCTACCATATCGGGGTCTTCATCGTCGGCGCCTACCAGGAAACCCTCGGCGACCTGCACAACCTTTTTGGCGACACCAACGTGGTCAGCGTCGAACTCGACGAAGACGGCGACCTCGCCTTCACCCACGAAGTCCAGGGCGACACCGTCTCCGACGTGCTCTCCTACGTGGAATACGAACCCAAGGAACTGGCCGCCCAATTCAGGAAACTCGCCGAACGCGCCGTGCGCCGTGGCATGATCACCGCCGTCGAACGCCGCACCATCGTGGACGCCTACAACAACGGCATGAACGGATACACCTACTTCGAAACCTGATGCCCGAAGCGTCCCCATCCAACGTGGAGCCCCCGCCTCCAACGCCGACCCACAAACGCGCCACCTGGAAATTCAATCTGATCGTGGCGCTGATCTCGGTTTTGGCGCCGATCGGGATCGTGGCCGCATTGATCCTCGCCCCCATCTGGGATGGTCCGCCCCCGGATGACGCGGATATGTTTTGGGAACGCGAAACCGTGCCCGAGGACGAAAACGGCTTCGAGCTTTTGCTGGCGGCGTTAGATATACTGGATATGCAATCCTCCACGATTTTCGACTTCAAAAATTGGATTGAAAGCCCTTTGGCACATCAGGAGGAAGTCCTAAAAGCGCTTGAGGCAAATCGACCTCTTTTCAAGGTCTTGGAACAGGCACTTTCAAAAGGCCGACTGCAAAGTCCGCCCATTGATTTTTCTGATTCACATGTCCCCTGGGTTTCACCAGCTCTGGCCGCGTCCACGCTGCTCCGTCTGGCGGCCCAAGATGCCGAGAATCCACTGGAAGCCCAAAAATACGTGGGCCTCGCTTTGGCGCTTGGCGATCAACTCCTTCAGTATGCGGATTATATGGTCGCAGTCGCGGTAGGGGCGGCTTGCCGCACGGAGGCAAATCACGCCGTTCTGCATCTGGCCAGGGACCCGAAAACCCAGACGGAGTATTTATGGCAAATCCTCTCCATGCTGACAGAAAACACAACCCCATGGACACCGTGGAAAAATGCCCTCCGAACGGAGTACCAATTTTTGAAGTATGCACTGGCGTACATCCATAAAAATCAAAAATATTACTTCTTTAACGAGAATGGGAATTCGTACGCAACCATTCCGTTTGCTTTTCAACCCAACAACACTCGCCGAGCAGGGTTGGAAGCGTATCAAAACCCTATGCTGTCCTTGAAAACCGGTAATCTGCAAGCCCTCATAAATTCTGACCGCTTCATTTCCGAGTTGGACAATGAAATCCGATCCAAACCTGTTTGGGATCCCCGGCGATATTTCAATCGGACCGGGAAAAGGCTGCTTTTAGAACTCTATCCATCTTATGACGGCTTCGCCATTCAAGCCTTCAGGCACCAAGCCGAAAACCGGGCTACTATCTTGGTCACCGCCCTGCAACTGTACCAGCGGGAACAAGGCGAGTTCCCCCAAACCTTGCAGGACCTGGTGCCGGCATATTTGGCCGCAATTCCAGCAGACCCCTTCGATGGTCACCCTTTCCGCTATGACCGGGACAAGGCCATCGTCTATGCCATCGGCGAAAACCTCGTGGACAATGGCGGTTCCACGAAGATGCGTGGATCCCCGAGAACCCCATCCCGAAGCGGTGCTGAGGATTTTGTATTCGGCATCCTCGCCCCCATCGATTTCACCGCCGGCGACTGAGAAAAGGGGGAAACCATGGGTTGTAACCCAAGGCTCAGCCTGAAACTGCCGCTACGCGACTATTGATGGAATTTTCGATTCATCCAATTCCCTCCGCCCCTCCGCTTGTCCTGTCTTTTATACACAATTCTTGTGCATCGTGACTTACGGCCCTGACAGAAATCCTAATCCTAATCCTAATCCTAATCCTAATCGTAATCCTAATCGGAACCTCCGGTCCAATCCACCGAATATTTTGAACAGGAGGACGCGGAGGGTGCAGAGGGAAATGGCGGTGCATTTGCCTTTGCTCTCTTTGCGTGCTTCTGTTCCAATCCTCCGTGTTTTTGAACAGAAGGCCGCGAAGAAAGCGAAGAATTTCAGTGGGTTTGCGCTCCCCCACAAGACTCGAGACCGGAAGATCCGCAGGCCGTGTCCTGGCATCAGCAGGGCTAAATATCCAGTCTGTCTTGATCCGTTGTCCGGCGAAGCTATCCGTTGGTCTCTACTCTCATTCTTATCCTAATCGCAATCGCAACCTCCGGTCCAATCCACCGAATATTTTGAACAGGAGGACGCGGAGGGCGCAGAGGGAAATGGCGGTGGATTTGCCTTTGCTCTCTTTGAGTGCTTCTGTTCCAATCCATTTTGTTGTTGAACAGAAGGTCGCGAAGGAAGCAAAGAATTTCATTGGGGTTGTCGCCATGCAAAGTCCCTTTGGGGCTGGAAATGCT
>JAFIGC010000183.1 GCA_020831635.1 Verrucomicrobiota bacterium
CGCGTCGAATTACGTGGCTCAAGGATCAGGACCGCAATCTCGGCTTGACTTCCCCCCTCATTGCCCCAACATTCCCCCATGCGCACCCGCCTCACCACCCCGAAACCCCCTCTCGCTCTCTCGGCGCGAAAAGCCATCCCCCCTCCACTTGCCCTGGGGACGGCAGACGTCGCGGCCGACATGAAGCTGGAGCGGAAATCCAAAGGGTGGGCGTGATGGCGGAATCTCCGGCCCCGGCTCCGGCCCCCATGCTCTATCAGGCCCATCCCTGGCATGGTGTGCCAATCGGGGCGAAGGCTCCGGAACAACTCACCGTGTATGTGGAAATCGTGCCCACGGATACCGTGAAGTACGAGGTCGATAAACTCACCGGACATCTGATGCTGGACCGGCCCCAAACGTTTTCAAACGTTTGCCCCAGTTTGTATGGTCTGATTCCGCAGACGCTGGCCGCCGACCGTGTGGCCGCCCTGACGGCGGAACGCACCGGAAGAGCGGACATCGTGGGCGACCAGGATCCCTTGGATATCTGTGTGTTGACGGAAAGGTCCGTCTCGCACGGGAACATTCTCGTTCAAGCCATCCCGGTGGGCGGATTCCGGATGATCGACAGCGGGGAGGCGGACGATAAAATTGTTGCCGTCCTGGAGGGGGATCCGCTGTATGGAAATTACCGCGAGATCCAGGACTGCCCGCCGGCTTTGATCGAGCGCCTGCGGCACTATTTTCTCACGTACAAACAGGTGCCCGGCGTCAAACCGCCCCAGCCGTGTGAAATTACCCACGTCTACGGACGGGACGAAGCCCTGGATCTGATCCGCCGAAGTTGCGAGGACTACCGGGAGCGTTTTCCTGACCTGGCGCCACGCCTTGC
Source organism: Verrucomicrobiota bacterium (assembly GCA_020831635.1). GTDB lineage: Bacteria > Verrucomicrobiota > Kiritimatiellia > SS1-B-03-39 > UBA6053 > PXAS01. The sequence goes on from JAFIGC010000183.1 coordinate 875, forward strand.
GGCCATCACCAAGCCGGTCACGGCAACGGAAGGCTCGACGCGTACTCCGGCAGACAAGCAGAGCTAAGTTGGGGTTTGAACGGAGACACGGAGATCACGGAGGATGTTCACGGAGGCTTGGGTTGTGGAGGGAGTTCCGGGGCTCCGCGCGGCCCCTGCCGTCGTGCTGGCCTCCGTGCTTCTCCGTGTGCTCCAGCGAGCTTGCGAGCGGGTGGTTGATTGGGTTGCGGACGGAAGTCAGCCTTAGGCTTTTAGCCTGACACTGCGAAGAGGCACTGTGACAGCCTGGAAAGGCTCCTCCTTTGGATGAAAAATGACCAAACACCAATTCGGGGATGCGCCCTTTCGCCTTGACTTTCGAACCGCTTCCGGGCACCCTTTTAACCATGATCTGCACGCTATCCATCCTAACTCCGTCCTTTCGTGCTCCCGTGCGAATCGGGATTTTCCGTACAACGACATCGTTATGAGCTGGGAACTGTTTTGGGTGCTGGGGCTGTTGACCGCAGCCATGTTGATGTTCACGCTTAATCGGCCCCGCATGGATGTGGTGGGGCTGTTGATGATTGCGATTCTGCCTTTCACCGGCACCATCACCATTCAGGAGGCTTTGGCCGGATTTTCCGATCCCAATGTGGTGTTGATTGCTTTGCTCTTCGTTCTGGGAGACGGCCTGGTTCGAACCGGTGTGGCGCGTCGGATGGGGGATTGGATCTATAAAACGTCCAGCGGCAGCGAAACCAAGTTGTTGATTCTTCTGATGCTGGCCGTGGGGTTTTCCGGTTCTTTTATGAGTTCGACGGCGGTGGTGGCGATTTTTATTCCCGTGGTCCTGCGCATCTGCCAAAGCAACGGCATGGCACCCGCCAAACTCATGATGCCGCTGAGCATGGCCGGCCTCATTAGCGGCATGATGACCCTGGTGGCCACCGCACCCAACTTGATTGTACAGGGGGAATTGATCCGTCAGGGCGAAAAAGGCTTCAGCCTCTTTTCCGTCACGCCCTTTGGTCTGATCTTTTTGGCGCTGGCCGTTCTCTACATGCTCTGGGCCAAACGATGGCTGCCGGAGGGGCACGATGCCGACGGATCCAAGCGGGAGCGTCCCACGTTCCGTCAATGGATTGAACGATACCAGTTGGACGAGCGGGAGCGGCGGGTCCGCGTGCGGTCCGACTCCATTCTCCTCAAGCAACGACTGGAGGCGTTTGAGTTGCGAGAGTACGGAGCCCACATTTTGGCAATTGAACGTGTTGATGGCCGCCGCCGCAAGTTGGTTCGTCCGACCCGGGCCACCATGCTGCAAGCGGATGACATCTTGTTGATCGATTTACGAGGTGACACGGATATTGAACAGTTCATAGAGGAAATGGGGCTGGAGGCCTTGCCTCTGGGCGCAACGCATCGCTATTTAATGGATCACACGCAGGATCTCGGCATGATTGAGGCCATTGTCACAGCCGAATCCCGCTTTATTGGCCATACGGTCATACAAGCCAACATCAGACTGGAGACCGGCCTGACGGTGATCGGCTTGCGTCGCGGACAGACCGTTTTTGCGAACGACATGCTCGACGAACCCCTGAGAATAGGCGACACACTGCTCCTGACCGGCTTCTGGGAGGACATCCAAATCCTGGCACAAGATGGCTCTGACCTCCTTCCCCTGGCCCTGCCCCGGGAACTCTCCGATGTATTGCCCGCCCATGATCGCGCCTTCCATGCGTTGGGGATTCTGGCTTTGGTCATCATCCTGATGCTCTCCGGTGTGATTCGCAATGTTCATGCCGTGTTGATTGGCTGCCTGCTGCTCGGGGCCTTCCGCTGCATGGATATGAAAAGCGCCTATCAATCGATCAACTGGAAAACACTGGTACTGATTGTCGGCATGATGCCGTTTTCTCTGGCACTGCAACGGACCGGCGGGGTGGCGCTGGCTGCGGATCTATTGGCAAATTCCTTCGGCGACGGCTCCCCGCGTCTGGTGTTGGGTCTGTTATTTCTCATCACGGCCGTAATCGGCATGGGAATCTCGAATACGGCGACAGCGATTCTTATGGCCCCCATTGCCCTGTCCGTCGCGCAAATCATGGACCTGTCTCCCTATCCCTTCGCAATGGCCGTCGCCCTGGGGGCTTCCTGCGCATTCATGACGCCAGTGTCTTCGCCCGTCAACACACTGGTCATGGGGCCCGGCAATTATCGCTTCATCGATTTTGTGCGCCTCGGCGTCCCCTTTGCCATCCTCGTGCTGATCGTCAGTGTCGTGTTGATTCCGGTTTTGATTCCGTTTGAATGATCACGCCTTGCGGCCATCACCAAGCCGGTCACGGCAACGGAAAGCTCGACGCGTACTCCGGCAGACAAGCAGAGCCAAGGGTGTTCTTAGTGGTGGGAACTGCGATGCTTACTCTGAAAACACCCTCTTCAGCTGAGCGGTTCGATATTTCACCATGATTTCTTTGAATAATTCCGCAGGTGTGGGCGGGGTGTAGGATATGGCGTTTGCACCCGCTTCGATGGCGAATCGTATGGTATCTTCGGTTTTTCCACCGGTCGCAATGATTGCAATGTCGCTGTGAAGGTCTCTGATTTTTCGAATGATATGAGAGGTTCTGTCCGCTCCCGACACATTCATGATATCAACACCGGCGGCAATTCGCCCCTTGAGGTCTTCATGTTCCGACACAACCGTGATGACGACGGGGATGTCGATTTTATCCTTGAGTTTTTTGATCACTTCGTTCGGGGTCGGTTTGTTCAACACAACCCCGATTGCACCTTGAAACTCCGCGTCAACCGCAAGCGCAATCGCCCGGTCACCTGTTGTGATTCCCCCGCCCACCCCGCAGAAAATCGGCTTGTCCGCAGCCAGAATCAGTGAATGGGAAATAATGGGTTGGGGTGTGAACGGATACACGGCAATAATCGCGTCGGCATTGGTGTTGCGGATGATTGCAACATCCGTGCTGAACAGGAAGGATTTCAGTATTTGCCCGAAAATCCGAATGCCTGAACAGGATTTTATTTCATCAGGAACTAAAACAACATTGTTTCTCAATCTACTTGTGAACGTTGGTGTCGTATTCATATTTTATGGCTTGGAGGACGTTTCCCCGCTTTGAGACCGGGAGTTCGGTTTAGGATATGGGGGATCAGGATTTTTTCGTAGTTGGCGGAGGGTGGTTCCTGGAAACGTATGGACTTTCGATGACGGCGAATTTTCGGCCTCGGGCCCGCGTCGGCATCAACCGACATGGGCTTTTTGCTTTCTCTCATCGAAATACCGCTCGAGCAAGTCAAGGGTTTGATTGCGCAAGGAATGGAAACGTGGGTCTTCGCGGAGCGCCTTCCTGTCCCGCGGATGCCCGAAAGGAACTTTCAAAACCTGTCCGATGGATGCAGTTTCCTCCGCCTTCAGGACAATGATCCTGTCCGCCATCACAAGAGCCTCCTCCACGTCGTGGGTCACCAGAACGATGGTTTGGTGGCGCTGATAGTAGAGTTCAAGTATTTGGTCCTGAAGCCGGGCTCGCGTGAAGGGGTCCAAGGCGCCCAATGGCTCGTCCATCAGGAGCAGCAGCGGCTGTACGGCCAAGGCTCGCGCGATGCCCACGCGTTGTTTCATGCCACCGGACAGCTCGCCGGGTTTTTTATCCGCCGCGTCCTCCAGATGCACCATCGCGATATGTTCACGGACGATCGAGTCCCTTTCCTGCGCGGAGCGGTCCTTCATCACCTCGTCGACGGCCAGACGGATATTTCCATATACGCTTAGCCAAGGGAGAAGCGCATAGTTCTGGAAGACCATCATTCTGTCTTTGCCCGGTTTGTTGACGGCTTGGCCCCGAAGGGATATGTTCCCACCGGTTACAGACTCAAGGCCGGCGATCATCCGGAGCAGAGTGGATTTGCCGGAGCCGGAATGCCCCAGCACGGCTACGAATTCGTTTTCATGGATCGTGAGGTCGAGGCCGTCGAAAATCACGGAAGACTGGCCGTTCGCGAGTTGGAAGCTTTTGGCCAGATTCCGGATCTCCAGGAGTGGCCGTCCTGAGGGAATGTTGTCACTGATTTTGTCGGTGTTTATGGGGTTCATGGGATTCATGGGGAGAGGTGTTTGCATGTGTTTAATGGATTTTGGATGAAAAGGACGAAATGTATCCCTCCAGATCGAAGGGGTCGAAAGGCCGCTTGTCGATGAACAGATCCCCGGGAATTGTCTTATACGCCTCCTCAGGACACTGGATACCGATTTCACCGACGATTTCGCGATACAGGTCGGTGCGCCATGCGCGTTTGGCCACGCCAATTGGATCAGAGGGCAGGCCGGGAGTCTGTTTCCAGAGGGCGGCCTGTGACATGAGCCAGAGCGCGTCGGACTGCCATAAGAATGTGGAGTGGTCCCGGGGGCTTCCCTTGATGCGGTCGGGCAATTCGAAGAACATGGTGGCGTCCGGCAGGTTGACGATTCGGGGTTGGTCGTCGAAACCTCCGTAGTTGTATTCCCCCACCAACGCGGGTCTCGTGAATTTCGCAGGGGGGCCCGTGAACGCCCTCAAGGATGCCAGTTCCGCGATTTCCTCCCGGTTTTCCGGCCGGTCGGCCCATCGACAGGCTTCCACCATGGCCTTGACCAAAGAGCGATATGTTTTGGGGTAACGCTCGATGAACGATTCCATGACCGCCAGCAGACGGTCGGGATGTCCCCTCCAGATTTCAGCGCCATGGGCGAAGGTGAAGCCCACCCCCTCATTCCCGACAATGGCGCGGGTGTTCCACGGTTCGGCCACCATGTACATGCTCATCGCGCCAATTCGCATATTGGTGACCATTTGGGGCGGCGGGATGATCACGATGCGGAAGTCCCGGCGGGGATTCATGCCGGACAGGGTCAACAGGTAGCGAATGAAATATTCATAAATCGCTGAACTGAGAACCACGGCGACCGTGCGTTGCGACGGGGGCAACGCTTGGAAGTAGGCGCGGATGTCCCGACCCATTCTTTCCACATCCCCATGGTATTCGTGGAGCGGACGCACGCCCGCGTCCCACATGCCCCGGTTCATGGTGATGGCGTTGCCATGGCGGTGGATGGTCATGGCGGCGCAAAGTGGCGCCGGGCGGGCCCCTTCCGCGCCGTTGCGGGCGTTGACGACGGCTCCGGACACCACCGGGGCCGCGTCCAACCTCCCGAAAATCACCCCGTCCCGGCTTGCGGCCCAACTGGACTCGCGGCTCAGGCGGACATTCAGGCCGTACTTTTTGAAGAAGCCTTTGGTGTACGCCACCGCGAACGGGATGCAATCGTTCACGGGCACAAACCCCAGGGTGAGGTCGGGTTTTTCCAAGCTTGCCGGATCCACCACCGGATCGACATCCTCCGGCTGCCGGACCATTGCGGGGGGGGATCTCCCGTGATCGGAGCAGGCGGAAAGCAGAGTGCCTCCCGCCAGGCCAAGGACCGAGGTTTTCAAAAATTCACGGCGGTTGTATTGATTTTTTGTGTTCATCCTTCCACCTCCCATTTCCTGAAAGCTCCCTGGGCTTTCCCAATGAGTACATCCAGCGCCAAGCCCGTCAATCCGATGACGACGATGGCGAGCATCACGGAACTCAGGTTCAGGCGGTTCCATTCATCCCAGACGAAAAAGCCGATGCCTTGTCCGCCGGTCAGCATTTCGACGGCCACGATCACCAACCAGGCGATTCCCAAGCTGATTCGAAGTCCGGTGAAGATGTAGGGCAGGCTGGCCGGGAGCACGATTTTGATGATCTGTTTCCATCGGGGCATTTCAATGACGCGCGCCACATTGAAATAGTCTTTGGGGACGCTTGAAACGCCTGCGGCCGTATTGATGACCGTGGGCCAGAGGGATGTGATGAAGATCACGAAAATGGCCGATGGATTGGCGAGATTGAACACGGCGAGGGCGACGGGCAGCCAGGCCACCGGGGAAACAGGCCGTAAGATCTGGACGACCGGGTAAAAGATGCGTTTGGCTGTGTCGGAAAGCCCGATCAAGAAACCGAAGGGGATCGCCACCAACGTTCCCAGGGCGAACCCGATGAGAACCCGCCGCAAACTATGCAGCAACAAGTAACCAATCCCCACATCTCCGGGGCCCCGTACATAGAAGGGGTTGAGCAAATACTCCCGGTTTTCCCGCAAGGCCGTTAGAGGATCGGGCATGAGATTGGTCAGAAACGCCGCTGTAAACCACCATATGGCCAACAGCATGGCGAAACCTAACATGGGAGGAAGGATATGCTTCCCAAGCAAATCCAATCCGCAGCGGACAGGGTGTCGTCTTTTCATTTTATTCCTTTTCATTTTCGGGTGATTGTGGTGATGAAGGAGCCGCAGACTTTAAAGTCCGGGGATATGGGTTAAGGGTTCTTCTTAGTTACGGTCACACGGGTTGCGGTCAGGGTAAATGCGGTGCAGACATTGCAGTCGGGGGTTTCGAACTCCATCAGTAGCATATCGGGATCGTCTGGCAGGGTGTGCAAACGGAGTTGAACTTGGATCTGCCGCCCGCAAAAACTCCCGACTGAGCTGGTTGGCAGGAATTGCCGGGCGGTAAAATTTCGCGTGCCTGTCGAACCGCGCCACGAGGTATGGCCAGGGTCGTTGAACCGCAACACCCAGTTCGGCTCGATCAGCGCGATTTCGAAGGACGGCTGGCCCGGCGGCGGAAAGCTCAGAACCATACAGGCGCGATCCGCGCGTTCACGGGAGTCCGGGGTCAGTTCCCAGTGTCCGGTCAGCGTCTCGGAAACGGGGGCCGGCCGGGAGCAGGCCGCGGACACCATCCAGAGTGTAAACAAGAAGAAAGGCAGAATACGTATTGACGTTTTCATGATGCACCTCGGTTTTGGGTTTGCTTTATTTCATTTCGTCGCCTTGAATTTCCGGATAGATTGCGATGAAGCTCTGGCGTTCGAATTGCTCGGCAAGCTTGCGGGGAAAGCGCTCGACTTCCGATGTCCAAGAAAGCGTATGCTTACGGGCCGCAAGCAGGCACAGAATGTCTTTGGGTCCGAGGGACCTCCGGATTTCGGTGAAAAGATCCTCCGAATGCGGTAGTGCCTCGATCTGAACCTGAACCGGGCTGTCGGGGATTCGCGGGGGCCGGGAAGCCGGTTCTCCTTCTTCTCCCTCCAGCAAAATCAGAACGGATAGGGACAGATTGCCCGCCAGTTCCAGAAGCGCCCGCATGGCCCGAGGGAAACCGGATTCGTTCTCCGTGTTCACGGGAAGCGCAACCACCAAACGTTCATGCAGGGTGATTTTTTGGGTGAAATGGCACACCATGATTTGTTCCCGGGTGATGTCCAGAAGCTGGTCGAGGATGGTGCCCAGGATTATATCCATGGCGGTGGGCTGTCGGTCCCAACCAAGGACCATGTCACGAATGCGCAGTTCCTGCACGGCCCGCTTGATGCCGGCCGCGACATTGAGGTCCACGCGGACCAGGGCCTCCGCGGAGATGTCGTTCGCGGTGGCGAGATCTTTTGCATTGTGCAGCCACGCCTCCGATTCGGCGACCCGCTGTTCCAGGTTTTTACCCGGATAGACGACGGTCATGGGATAGAGCGTGGTTTCGGGTCCGGGGTTCATCAACATGGCCGTTTCCATGAGGCCCTCCAGACTGGCCGGGTTGGCCACAGGAATCAGTACCCGGGGCGAGGCAGTGTCGGGCGAAGTTTCCGGATGCGCCTTTGCGGCGGCGATTTTTCGACCGTTGCGCTCCACCACGACGGATCCCAGCACGCAGGTGCTCAGGATCAGCAGAATCACACCGTTCATGACCTCGTCCCCGATGATGCCCAGGCGATAGCCGACCAGCGTGGCCGCGAGAGTCGCGGCGGCCTCGGTGGTGGACAGTCCGAAGATCACCCAGCCTTCCGCGGGGGTGAATCCGTAGATTTTCTCGGTGATTTTGGATGCGATCAGCTTGGTGCCGATGTTGCCCAGCATCAATCCCCCAACGACCACCCACGCGCCCGTTCCGCTCAGAATCACCCGCACATCCACCAGCAATCCGATGTAGAGCAGGAAAAAGGGAATGAACAGGCTATTGCCCACAAACTGGATGCGGTTCATCAGCACCGAGGATTTGGGCACCATGCGGTTGAGCGACAGTCCGACGAAAAACGCGCCGACGATGGGTTCGATGCCCATGGCCCTGGCCAGCGCCGAAAAGCTGAAGGCCAAAAACAGCACGAACAGAAAATCCCCCTTGGCATCCTCCACATGAGAGAAAAACCAGCGGGCGATCCGGGGCATCACTTTGACCACCAGAAAGAGATACAGCAGGAACATCAGGGCCATGCGCACCCAGAACGCGGAGGTTAATTGGCCTTGGTATGCCGACGCGATCACCACCAGCAACAGGAGCGCGGCGGTGTCGGTGAGGATGGTTCCCCCCACGGTGGTGGTCACCGCCCGGTTTTGGGTGATGCCCAGCCGCGAGATGATGGGATAGGCCACCAGGGTGTGCGAGGCGAACATGCTGGCAATCAACAGGGAGGCCAACCAACTGAATCCGAGATACAGGAACAGGAGGGTCCCGAGAATCATTGGAATGGTGAAGGTGATGGCTCCAAAGACGATACTGCGATCCTTGTGTCGCAGAAAATCGGTCATATTGATCTCCAGGCCGGCGATAAACATGATGTAGAGCAGGCCGACCTGCCCCAGCAGGGTGAGCGAGCCTTCCAGCGTCAGGAGGTTGAGGACACTGGGCCCCACAAGGATCCCCGCGAGAATGACACCGATCACATCGGGCATTCGGAGTTTGATTGCCACCATGGGCGCAAAGAGGATGATCGCAAGGACGGTGGAAAACACATACATGGGGTCGGTAAAAGGCAGAGCGTTCATAGGAAGAATCTTTTGGGTTGAGATATTGGCGCAGGGCTCCCCTGATCCGGGCTCCTCTGCACGCACGGGCGCAGAGGGTACAAACAGGGGGAAGCCACTACGCGACAAAAGGCGTTGTGGAATTTGTTCCGGATGAGGTGGGGGGAGTTAAACAGTCCGTCGTTGCTTCAATGCAATCGCGGAAGTGCGGGGAGAACGTCGCGTTCTGCAACCCGGGGTGCGTTCGTATGATTTCATGACATATCCTTTCAGTTTCCAAGGGTATGGAAGACGTCGAGCAAGGCATATGTCGGCTCTGGTCTTCCCTCAATGTCTACGAAGTTAGCTGACGGGTTAGAGCTGAGAGATGCTCTTTCCGGTTGTACCGGAATTCACCCCAAGGGATTGGGTCCTCCGCTGACGAACACGGTTCGTCACTCGACAAATGCAGAATAAATCCGGGTTTTTTAAAAATCAATCTGGAAAATAAAAATTTTCGATTTTTTTTTGTGACCTGAATCCGTTTCCTGAGGAACTCCTGAATCCGTGAGATATTTGCAAAGAAGGCGTGCAAGATCATGGAGCGAAAGG
>JAFIGC010000184.1 GCA_020831635.1 Verrucomicrobiota bacterium
GCGGCACCACCGGTTCGGTGCGGTCGCGCAGCGCATAAAGTCCCGACGCGCCACCGATGGCAAGCAAGAGAATCAGCAAGCTACAGCCCACGCGGGCGAGCAAAGGATTGTCACCGTTCGTTTCATTGTGACCGTCTTCGGGAATTCCTTCGGGATTTTGTCCGGGAGTTTGTTCGGGGCCGTCTTCGGGAACGGGTTTTGTCTCATCCATTTTTCACCTCTTCATCCAGAATTTTGCGAATTTGAATCATCACGTCATACCACTTATCGACATGCGCATCCCCCACCTTACCGGCAATGGCGCTGAAGGCCTCGTGAAAGCGGCGATTGCAGGCGACCATGGATTCGGCGGCCTGCGGGTGAATGCACAACACCACCCGCCTGCGGTCTTCCGGATCGGGCTCGCGGGTCACCACTTCTTTTTCCACCAACTTGTCCACCAAAGCGCTGGCAGAAGAAGGACTCACCTTCAGGCGACGGGCCAACTCCCCCAAACTCATGGGCTGATACAGCCAAACCTCCATCGCCGCTTTCATCTGAATCACCGAAAGGTCGCCATGGCCCGGGGAATCCTCCGGCTCGATCGCCCCCACCGCATAATCCATGTGAAACCGCAGGGCCCGCCCGGTCTCAAAGATAAATCCCAGCTTTTCTTCGCGATTTTGATTTTTCATATTCCGAATATTACGATATCCGAAATGTTTGTAAAGCGAAATAAAATGAAAAATGCGTATTTCGGAAATCGAACGAATGGCGAAGGAGGGGTAGATCGGCAATCCCTTGCCGATAACGTTTGAAAATGCGAACGCCGAACATCGAACGTCCAACTTCAAACATCGAACGAATACCGACGGGGTGAAGAGGGACGGGAGCGCCGATCTCCGCATCGGCAGGGGCGAAGGGGGCTATCAAGTGCGGAGTGACGAATGCGGAGTGCGGAGTGGAGGAAGCGAACGCCGAACATCAAACGTTTCTCACTCTGTTCTCTCCGTTCCCGCCTGTTCAAAATATTTCGGTGGATTGGATCGGGAAGGGAAGAGGGGTTTGAACAGGAGAAAACAGAGAATACAGAGCAAAATCACAGAAATTCTTCGCTTACTTTGCGACCTTCTGTTCAAATTTTTCATCCATTGATCGCAATGGGATCCCTTTCCAAAACCATAAGCCACAACCCAAGATCAGTGGAAATCAGTGTGATCAGCCTCCGGCCCTGAGGGGCCTACGCCCCGGAGGGTGGTTTCCTAAAGGAAGAGCTTTTCAGGAGGCTTCCGACACTCGGAAAGCGGAAGAAATTGCGGACAGGAGTGTCCGCGCTCCGTTTTACGGAATATGGATTACGCTTCCTCACCAACAGACTTTAAAGCCCAGTTTACAATGGATTGATCAATCCAATAAGATGAAGCACCCAAGATTTTGAACAAGGGTGAGAGCGGCCCGATTAAGCCTGCCTGATGAAGTTCAACCAGTACACGGGCCGTTCCCACCACGGTCAACCCGTAGACGTTTCTGGCAACTTTGCGTGCTTTTTGCTCATCAATCAACACTTGCGAAATTTGGTTCTGTAGCGCGGACTCAATCACAGAGGCTTCCCCCAAATCCAGATGGATCCTTAGCATCGGGTCCGGAACAGTAGCATCAAGGACAGGAAGAGAAGCAGGCCATATTTTTGGAGCGGAACGCCATTCAAGTACCACGTTCGCGGGGACAAGAATTTCATACAAATCGGTGGCATGGAAAAGGCAGTCAATTCTGGAAAGCGCAATCAAAGGTCCCGTGTTTGTGATCAACCTGATTTTGCTCATTTCAAAACCGCATCCGCCTCGGCCTGTATTTCCTCATCACTCCACTTTACCGCAGGTACCCCATATCGTGGCAGGGTCAGCAGAAAGGTTTCCCGGTCCATACCGGCAAGCTCAGCCGCACGGCCTGAACTCAAGCGTTCCAACTCAAAAAGTTTGACCGCCAGAAGGATACGGGCTTCATCGGACAATTCCTGCCGGGTACGCAACCCCAGGCTGAACTCCAAATGATCCGGTACAGATATTTCCAATGTTGTCATAAAATCAAAATACAGGATGCCACACAAAATTCAATGCTCAATCCGTGGTTCCCCAAACCTGTTCCGTGGAAAAATGCGGGTTCGGCCAACGGATGGCTTCGCCGGACAATGGATTTTTCAGTTGTTTTGACCCGCGAATTGCGGTGCCGTCCCGCGAATCTTTTGGTGAGGAATATAGACCACAAATCTACCGATATTTTCGGCCTGCGGATACAAAGACACGGCCTGCGAATGCTTCGCCGTCCTGCGGATCCCCCCGAAAACATCCGTGTGAATTCGTGTGCATCCGTGGTTCTTCTCCCAAAACCAAAAGCCAGAACCCAAGATCAGTGGAAATCAGTGTGATCAGCCTCCGGCCCTGAGGGGCCTACGCCCCGGAGGGTGGTTTCCTAAATTTTGAATTACGGCCAAGGATTCATGGGGGAATGCTTTACAAAGCCCCCTTTCTGGTGCAAGTTGCGCGGCTTTATGTCTGACAAGCTCCCAAACACCCGGTTTCGCGTGCGCCTGGGCCCCGCCGGGGTCCGGTTGCTTGTGGTTACGGTGGTGCTGACCCTGATCGCGACTTTGTTCGCGCTGTGGCTGCCGCGCTATCTGGGCGAAATCGTGGACGCCTTGGTCGAGGGCGAAGTCTCCCGCGAAAGACTGTTGCGCATGGCGGGCCTCTATTTTGCGGCCGCGCTTTTGGGGGCGGTGTTCAGCAAAACCATGCGGCAACTCCCCATGCGGCTGGGTCCGCGCATCAGCCATCTCCTGCGGGGCGATCTTTATGCGCATCTGCTGCGACTGGACGACGCCCAAGTGCGTCGTCACCGCACCGGGGATTTGATGTCGCGCCTGAGTTCGGATGTCAACGCGGTCGCGGAAATGATCGCCTTGGGCGGACACAGCGTCATCCGCGCGGGCTTCACCCTGGGTCTGGCCTTTTGGGTGATGTTTCACCGTTCCCCGCCGCTGGCCCTGGTCATGTCCGCCCTCTTGCCAACCATGATTCTCATCGGGTTTTTACTCCTGCACTCCATTCGCAAGCGGCATCTCGCGGTGCAGGAACAACTCGGCGAGCTGACCACCTACTGTCAAGAATCCTTTCACGGCATCCGCGTGGTCAAAGGCATGGGCATCGAACATCTGCGCGCGGACGCCTTCAAGGGACTGAACGACGAATACATTCACCGCAACATGGCCCTGAGCCGGGTGGAGGTGCCCGCGTGGCCCCTCATGCACGCCGGGTTTATCCTCGGCAACGTGGCCCTGCTTTGGTTCGGGGGCGGTCAAGTGATCCGCGGCGACCTTTCCCTGGGCATGCTGGTGGAATTCCAACAATATCTCATGGTGTTGCAATGGCCCACCCTCTCCCTCGCTTGGACCCTCAGCCTCATCCTCCGGGGACGGGCCAGCCTTTCCCGGTTGCGGGCCGTGACCGACGAGGAACCCGACCTGGCGGATGGCGAACACACCCATGAAGAAGTGGATTTGAGCGCGGGCGGACTTTCTTTCGAGCATGTCAGCTTGGATCTGGAGGGACATCCAATCCTGCGCGATATCGATTTCAGCCTCCATGCCGGCGGACTTCTGGGCATCACCGGCCCCACCGGCGCGGGCAAAACCATGCTGCTCAATCTGCTGTTACGGCGCTACGACACCAACAAAGGCGCCGTGCGCTTGGGCGGACACGATGTACGCGACATTCCCGCCGAATCCCTCTATCACTTCCTGCGCCTGGCCCCGCAGGAACCGGTGCTGTTTTCCATGACCCTCCGCGAAAACCTGCTTCTGGCCAAACCGGACGCCGGCGAGGAGGAATTGCAAAACGTCATGCGGCTTTCCGCACTGGACGAGGACGTGCGGGAACTGCCCGACGGCCTCGACACCCGCGTCGGCGAACGCGGGGTTACCCTGTCCGGCGGACAACGTCAACGCTGCGCCATTGCCCGGGCCCTGCTGGGCAATCCGGGATTGATGATCCTCGACGACAGCCTCTCGGCGGTGGACACCGCCACCGAAGCCATGATCCTCAACCGCATCCTCCCCTTTTTGCGCCAGCGCACCGGCATCATTGTCAGCCACCGCTACGCGGCCCTGCGGCAGTGCGATCACGTTTTGGTCATGCGGGAAGGTCGCATGGAACAGTTCGACACCCCGAATGCCCTGCTGAAAGTGCCGGGCTTCTTCGCCGAGTTGGAGGAACGCCAGCGCCTTCAAGCGGAACTGGAGGCCCTCAATGTCTAAACCACGCACGCGCCACGCGGCCAAACAGGCCCTTGGACGGGACCACGGATATCTGCGCCGCATCCTGGTGTACGCCCGCCCCTACGCCGCCTGGCTGGTCTTGGGACTGGTATTGCTGATCCTGCAGGTGATCAGCGTCAACGCCATGCCGCTTTTGATCAAAGAGGCCATCGACAGCTTTCTCCGTCCCGAAGTCACCTCCGAACTCACGACCTTGGAGCGATTCGAAGGCCTGAAATCCATTTGTCTGATCCTCGCGGGCCTGGTCGGCGGCATGTTCTTGTTCCGGGTTTCGCACGCCTACCTGATGACCTGGGTGGGCCAGTGCGTGCTGCGGGATCTGCGGCTTTCGGTGTTTGAAAAGGTTCTCTCCCTGCCCATGCGGCGATTCGATCAGGTGCGGGTGGGTCGGCTCATGACCCGGGCCACCAGCGATCTGGACGCCATGCAGGAACTGGTGCGCAACGGCATCATCGGCATGTTGGCCAACCTGCTCCTGCTGGTCGGCGCCATGGTTTTCATGTGGATTCTGGAATGGCGCCTGGCCCTGGTCACCTACACCGCCTTCCCCGTTCTCGCGGGACTGCTCGTCTGGGTAAACGTCAACAGCCGCCGGGCCCAACGCGAAGCCCGTTCCGCCACCTCCGCCCTCAACAGCCTCACCCAGGAAACGCTCAGCGGACTCTTCACCCTCCGCATGCTCAATCAGCGCGGACGCATCCACGCCAAGCTCACCGAACAGAGCGACACCCTTCGCGCCGCCCGCGCCACCGTGGCCGACTGGAGTACCTGGCACTTTCCCATTCTCGACGGCACCCGGTCCCTCGCAAACGTGTTGCTCATCCTCGCCTGCGGCCTTTTCATCCCCGACCAAATCGGCAGTCTCGTGGCCTTTCTCTATTACATCCGATTCTTTTTCCGTCCCCTGGAGGAATTGGCCGAACAATCCCAGCAATTGCAGAGCGGACTCGCCTCCGCCGAACGCGTTTTCGCTCTTCTAGACGAACCCGAACCGCTGCGGGATCCCCCCCTGCCCCATGCGCTCAACGACCTCCGCGGCGACATTCAGTTTGATCAGGTCCATTTTTCCTACGACGGAAAAAACCCGGTCCTCCACGCCGTCAATTTTGAAATCCTGCCCGGACAATCCGCCGCCATCGTCGGGGCCACCGGAGCCGGAAAATCCACGATTCTCAGCCTCTTGTGCCGCTTTTACGATGTCAACTCCGGGGCGGTGCGGCTGGACGACGTGGACGTGCGCAACTATTCACAGCGCGAACTGCGCCGGCATTTGGGGGTGGTACAACAGGATCCCATGCTGTTTTCAGGCACCTTGGCCGACAACCTTCGTCTGGGACGTCCCGACATCACCCGCGCGGAAATGATCGAAGCCGCGAAATACGTCAATGCCCACGCCTTTATCGAAAAACTCCCCGCCGGATACGACACCGACTTGGGCGAAGGCGGAAACCGCCTCTCCACCGGACAAAAACAGCTCATTGCCCTCGCCCGGGTTCTGCTGCAAGATCCAAAGGTGCTGCTCTTGCTCGACGAAGCCACCGCCAGCGTAGACTCCGAAACCGAGTCCCTCATTCAGGACGCCCTCGGCAAGCTCATGCAGAACCGCACCAGCATCGCCATCGCCCACCGGCTCTCCACGGTCATGAATGCCGACACCATCCTCGTCATGCGCCACGGACGCCTCATCGAACAAGGCACCCACGCGGAACTCCTCGAACAGGACGGCTACTATCGCACCCTGGTCGAGGTCATGCGGCATGGGATGGCGGTTTAAAACCCCAAATCACCAAATGGATCGCTGGGATCGTTCCCCGCTTTGGGCGGGAGCATTTCTCCCAGCGGCGACAGGGTGGACAAGGTTGCCTTGATTGGCCCCGCCTGTTTGCCATCCAGCCCCAAAAGCGCTCCCTCGAATTCGAAGTTTGCATGCATGGTGAAATTCGGGGTGCGCTCCTGAAACAGAAAACGCACCTTGGCCTCCATGGGCGCTTCTTTTCCGTCCACCTCGACCTTGCCCTTGGCCTTGGCCAGAATCTCAATCACATTTCCATCGTTTCCACGCCGGACCTCGCCGACGGTGTAGTCGGAAAAGGAGTCAAAGGTCACCCGGAAATTCCGATCCCGGGTATTTTGCATCCAAGGTCCGCCGGGGATCTGCGCTTCCATGCCGTGTTTGCGGGTACTGTTGGTGACCTGCAAGCTGAATCCGCCCTCGGCATTCAATTCCAAATCACCGGTCAACAGATCCGTTTCCGGGGAAAAGGTGATCTCGCCCCCGGCATGTCCACCGGCCCAAAAACTGGGATATTTGAGCGCCTCCTGATCCAAGATCAACAGAAAAGGATAACGCCGGGGCTCCTTGGACATGTCATACACGCCGCTCGCGGCGGTAATCACCCGCTGATGTTGGTTCAGGGCATCCTGCGCGTGGACCAGACATGGGAGAGCCAAAAGGAAAAATATCTTTATTTTCATTTTATTTGGGAAATTCGGGGTGAATGGGCTGTAGATCGGCAGTCCCTTGCCGATAACGTTTGAAAATACGAACGTCGAACATCGAACGAATGCCGACGGGGCGAAGGGGGACGGGAGCGCCGGTCTCCGCACCGGCTGGGGCGAAGGGGGCATTCGAGTGCGGAGTGCGGAGTGTCGAATGCGGAATCCGAAGTGACGATCCCCTCACCAACTCCGCTCCGGAATTTGAGGTGGATTGGGGTCGCCGGCGGTGTTGACCAAGAGCAAATACGCGTCCTGGCGTCCGCCGCCGAATTCAGATTGCACGGCGTTGAGCGTCATCGCGGGCGTCTCGTCGCCATAGCTGTTGTTTTGGGGTTCCGCCGAACCGAACAGCAACAGCTTGTCATCTTTCGCGGCAAAATCGATCGCGCGCGCGCCGGGCAAAATGGTGCTGATGCGCAGGGTCTGCAATCCCTCGGCATAAAGGGCGAAAAAGGGGCCGCCCCGCGCCAGGGCATGACGGTTGGTGCGGTATTGCACGTACCAGGGATCAAACCAGGAATCCTGGGTTTCGATCAGACCAAACGCGGAATGCCCGAAGATGGCCACCTGACCGTTTTCCATCTGATGATAGGCACGCAGGGAAATGCTGTTGGGGGTGTTGCTCGTGGGCAAATACGAAAGGAAACGGGTCACCCCGGACACTTCCATGCTGTCGGCGTCCATTTGGATCAGATACGAGACGGACAAGACGCTTGCGCCCCAAATGGAACTGGCGGTGCCGCCCACCCGCGCGGGTTTCCGCAGATCGTAGGGCTGACGGGTGAATACGGAATTCCCGCCGTCCGACCAACCCCGCAGCAACAGACGCCCGCTGTTGTCGGCGATCACGTCATTGACGGCGGAATCGGAAACCAAACGGAAAAACTGAACCCCCACGATCGGCCCCGTCCAATCGTATGCGGACCAGACCGGATGACCTTCGGGATCGAATTTCCGCAAAAATGGACAGCGCCAGGGCTCCAGTCCGGTGCCGCTGTGATATTCGCCGCCAAAATAAAACGAACCGTCCCGCGGATCCACCACCATGCCGCTGTGGCTGCGTCCGTGTTCCACATTCGGCCCCTGCCGTACGTCACCCGTAGGCCCTTCCACAAAATAGACGTCCCGTCCGCGCTGCACCACCAAACGGTCGGATTGCAGTCGGGTAAACCCAATGCCCGCGTGTTGAAACCGCACCGCCCAATCGACATTCCGCAAATTGGGAGACAAGCGGAAAAGCAGGGCGTCCTCGGCGAGTCGCAGTTCTTCGGCCCGGGCTTCGGCGCGTTGTCGGGCCTGTGCGACGTGCCCCGGGTTTTCCACGACCGTGACCTCCCCCACATGTCCGGCCAGGGATTCAAATGCCTGCCGTTCCCGCAAGGCCACATAGAGGGCGCCGTCATTCCCCACCTGCACATCCGCCAATTGACCGGAGGCCCATGGCAGCCGGATCACTTCCTCCACGGCGGACAAATCCTCCGAGAAAACAAAGATCACCGGCGCGGAGGCCGGATATGAAATTTGTTCGCGCCCCCGTCGATCCGTTCCATGCACCGGCGGATAATCGGAGGCATTCGTATCCCGTCCAATGACGCGCGGGGATACGTTTGCGAGAAAGCTCAAATCGTGAAACATGCCCGCCGCATAAATGCGCCCATCCGGGAAAAAGCCGCCGTGGGAAAAGTGTTCATCCCCCTCCCCGCCCAGGAAAGTGGCCGCAACCGGTTGCACCCGCCCCTGATCCCCGGTGGCGGCGCGGCTGTACTGCACGTAACGGCCGGTATAGGATTGCCTGCGGAAACCGTCATCGGCCAGCGCCTGAAAATGAATGTACCGCAAAGCGGCCACGGGAATGGCATTCACGGGGGAATCCGCGGCGGGCACCAAACGAAAGGACGCGGGCGCTTCTGACGTCGCACCTTCATCCACGGGCTCGGGTTCCTCCAAATCCAGGTCCAGCACCGGCGGGGGCGTATCAAAGCCCTCGCCCACTTCCAACCCGCGCATCCCGGTGTCCCGGGCCCCCACGGGCAGTGCCTCCACATTCCAAAGAAAACGGTGCGTGCCCTGATAATCCTGTAGCACGAAAACCGGCGCGCCCTCATGCGTTTCCCCGGTGTGCCGAATCTGAATTTCGCCATTTTCCAAGGGGACGAGATTCGTGATTCCAAAATTGCCCCGCTCCAGACGGGTCACCGGAAGACGGTCAAACTCCAGCTGACCCGACAAACGCCGGGTTTCGCCATCGGACGCCTCCCACGTCACCTCCACCCCCACCCAAGCGGGCACATCCCCAAACGCACAGGAAAACAAGCCAAACAGGCCACAGGCAAGCACATAAAAACAATTCTGAAATTTCATATTCCGTAATCCTCCACAAATTTTGCGAAAAATCAAGGAGGAATTCTGGTTTTGAGAATTGAAATGCGCCACAGCCCCTCCTTACGGTGGCAACAGCGCAAAGCCACTGAAATTCTTCGCGTCCTTCGCGACCTTCTGTTCAACAATACGGAGGATTGGATCGGAGGTTACGATTGGGATACGGATCCTCAACCAGACATGGATATACGGAGATGAGGATAAGGGTGCGGTGCCGCGTCGCGTAGCGACGGACCCACGGTTCCGGGATGGATGAGTAAATCCGTCGCGTAGTGACGGTTGAGGGACCTGGGGATTTCAATCCCTTATTGGCACTGCGCAATCAACAATCCCAAAACATAATGGGGTTGAAACCCCCGGGTCCGTCAGGCGACGCTACGCGGCGCACACCGATTTTTTCCGTTGATCCGTGGATTGAAATCCACGGCTATGCGTCGGACGTCGCTACGCGACGAATGCGGACCATACCCTCAAACAAGGGTTGAGTTCATAAAACGTGAATCAATCAGCCATGCAGGTTTTTGAAAAACCCTCCCCGAATGCGCGAAGAGACCACGCGTGCAGATGCCAAAGGCTTTTCCGATCGTCGGAAAGGTTTTTAAAACGGCTTCCGAGCGTCGGAAGGAGCCGACATTACGCGCCTGTTTCAAAAAACGAGTTCACGACGGCCTCCACTTCCTTCTCCATGTTGTGCTGCGGAGCGATGTAGAAGAGGTCAATGATAGGCAATGACACGGGAGAGACACCCAGAAGCACGAGCCAGTCCTTTTTCGTGTTGTGAACCACCGAAACGCCCAGGAACAAACCTCTTGTGAAGACAACCTTCTTGTCTTCATTTCTGACAAGTTTCTTGTGATCGACTCGGTCCTTCAGAAAATCGATCAATTGCTCAAAATTAAAATCGTTCGGCAGGTCTTCATATCGTTTCATTTACGCCTCCAGTGGATCGTTGTACAACGACCAGGAGAGAATCACCTCCCCCGTGAAAGTCAATTGGAAAAGGTTTTAGTCCCGCGTTTAGTACGGCTGATTTTTTCAAAGACAAAAGCAGCTTGGGGGTAATTTCGTATGCAA
>JAFIGC010000185.1 GCA_020831635.1 Verrucomicrobiota bacterium
GCTCGACCCGCTGGTCAACCACCTCGCCGAGCACGACACCCACGCCGGCGCCATTTGAACCGGAATGATTTCAGGTTGAATCGAACAGGGGTTGGCGGGACCGTACCTTTTTACAATTTATTCCCGAAATACGCCGGCGCCCCTTCGGCAAACACTGAAACCCCAATTGACCCATGCGTATTCTCTACATTGACATCGATGCCCTTCGTCCCGATCACCTCGGCTGTTACGGATATCACCGCAACACGTCCCCCAATATCGACGCCTTGGCGGCGGAAGGGGCCCGTTTTGCCAATTGTCATACCAGCGACGCCCCCTGTTTGCCCTCCCGCACCGCACTTTACACGGGCATGTTCGGCATACACAGCGGCGTGGTGGGCCATGGCGGCACCGCGGCCGACCTCTTTCACGAAGGGCGGGGACGTTCGTTCCGTGACCGGATTGACAACGAGGCTTTGCCGCGAAAACTGCAGTACGCCGGGTATCACACCGCCATGATCAGCCCGTTTGGTCAACGTCATTCCGCCCGTCAATTTTACGCAGGATTTCAGGAAATTCACAACACTGGCGGCGGAGGCATGGAGTCGGCCGAGGAAGTCACCCCATTGTTGATGAAATGGTTGGATGATCACGTGGAGTCGGACAATTGGTTTTTGCACCTGAATTATTGGGACGTGCACACCCCGTACCGGGCCCCGGAATCTTATGGCGAACCTTTCAAGGACGAGCCGCTGCCCGCGTGGATCACCGAAGAAGTCTGGCGGGAACACTTGAAAATGGCGGGCCCCCACAAAGCCAACGAAATCAATATGTTCGATGACCGGGAAGACCCGAGATTTCCCCGACATCCCGGCTCCCTGCGCACGCGGGAGGACTTGCGGCGCATGTTCGACGGCTACGACACCGCCATTCGCTACGTGGACGATCAGATCGGTCAGTTGATTTTCAGGCTCAAGCAGGCGGGCGTTTACGAGGATACGCTGATGATTTTGTCGTCGGATCACGGTGAAAACATGGGCGAATTGGGCATATACGGCGAGCACGCCACCGCCGACCGGGCCACCTGCCGGGTGCCCTTGCTGATCAAAGGTCCCGGTATTGCCGCCGGCATGGTGGACGAAGGACTGCATTATTCCCTCGATCTCGCGCCCACGCTGGCGGATTACCTGGACTTGGACCACAGTCCGATTTGGGATGGACGGAGTTATGCGGACGCCCTGACCTCGGGCGCGGATTGCGGGCGGGATCAACTGGTGATCTCACAATGCGCCCACGTCTGCCAGCGTTCGGTCCGCTTTGGTCCTTGGCTGTACATGCGCACCTATCACGACGGGTTTCACCTCTTCCCCAAGGAAATGCTCTTCAACGTGGAAGCGGATCCCCACGAGCAAAACGATTTGGCGGACACCCACCCGGAAATTTGCCGGGAAGGCGCGGCCCGCTTGCTGAACTGGCACGACGAACAAATGGCAAGCTCCATCACCAATGTCGATCCTCTCTGGACGGTGATGCGTGAGGGCGGTCCCTTGCACGCCCGGGGGAAACTGATGCCTTATCTGGAATTTCTGCGGAAAACCGGACGGGACTGGGCGATTCCGGAATTGGAACGACGGCATCCGCGGGAGTTGAATCGCGTTTCGTGATGAAAATCCACCGTTTTCCGCGGGTTTGACCCCGAAGGTCAATCCGCCAGATCGCGCCAAGTCAAAGCCTTCTCCTTTTCCTTGTCCTTGTCCTTGTCCTTGTCCTTGGAAGATTTTTCTTTGGCCTTGGGGGCGGTATTTTTCTTTTTTCGGGGGGACTTGCGGTTCATGCGGGACAGGGCCGGGGACACGAGGGGCAAAAGCAGGAGCGGGAAAGCCAAAAGGCGTACCCAGAGTCCGCCCGTGTCGCCCAAAGTGGGCGGCGGCCACACGCGGAAGGGGCGGAAAAAGACCCACAACAAAAAGACGCCCGCCGGGATGGCCATTCCGGTCAGCAAGGTTTGGCGGCCGGGGCTTTGTCCTTTGGGCAGCAGGGGGGAGAACAACGCGTAGAACAGGAGTCCCTGTAGGAACGTGACCGCATAGAGGTAAGTGAGCGGAAAATCGCCGCGCAGTTCCGGAGGCAATGCGGACCAGAGGGCATGGTGGGCAAGCAAATGCCAGGCGGTGGTGCGGCCTTTGGCATCAGCGGGCTTCGCGAGCGCCAGGGCCAGGAGGCCCGCGGTTCGGAAAACCAGATGGAAAACGGACAAGCCCGCGAAAAAATCCCCGACCGCCATCGAAAACAACAGGACCCCCAATGCAATGGGGCGGAGGCGAGGATTGGCGCAAGCCAGTATCCCCGCGAGGCAAATGGCGGCGGGATCCAGTGGCACGGCCATGGGCACGGGCGTGAAGGGTGCGCAAGCCAGCCGGAGCAGTAGATAACCGCCCGCCCAAATCCATGTTTGGGTGGCGGGATTTTTAGGAAATGAACATGCAGTCGCCATATGAAAAGAACCTGTATTCTTCCTTTACCGCTTCTTTGTAGGCCTGCAATAGAAATTCGCGGGACGAGAAGGCGCTCATCATCATGAGGAGGGTGGAACGGGGCAAATGGAAATTGGTGAGAATCGCATCCACCCCCCGAAACGTGTAAGGTGGATGGATGTAAATGCCACTGCGTCCCCGGCCCGCCACGATGTGCCCTTGCGCATCCGCCACCGTTTCCAGGGTGCGGGCGCTGGTGCTGCCCACGGCCACGATGCGACCGCCCTTGGACCGAACGCGGTTCAGGGTCTCCGCCGCCGCTTCGCTGATCTCATAGCGCTCCTCGTCCATGTGGTGCGCCTCCACGGTTTCGGTTTTCACCGGACGAAAGGTGCCCGGGCCCACGTGGAGGGTGACTTCCACGATTTCGACACCGTTCGCGCGGATTTCGTCCAGCAACTCCGGCGTAAAGTGCAGACCCGCCGTGGGCGCGGCCACCGCGCCCGGCGTTTTGGCGTACACGGTTTGATAGCGTTCGGGATCGTCCTCGCACAGATGTTCGCGATGAATGTAAGGGGGCAGGGGTGGTTCGCCGATTTCCCGGAGGGTGGCCAGAACCGAATCCGGGCCGGAGGTGCGCACGCGGTTGAGTCCATCGCTGCGGTTTTCCAGAATTTCCAAGACCAGATCGGCGG
Organism: Verrucomicrobiota bacterium; assembly: GCA_020831635.1. GTDB lineage: Bacteria > Verrucomicrobiota > Kiritimatiellia > SS1-B-03-39 > UBA6053 > PXAS01. Next base: position 3,149 of record JAFIGC010000185.1, read on the forward strand.
GCAGGTGAACCTCGGAGCCTGTTTTCGGGCGGCGGCTGCTTTTCATCATCACCAGCCATTCGTCGTCGCTGCCGTCCACGGGCTCCACGAACAGGCATTCCACCTTGCCGCCGCTGGGTTTGTGACCATGGGTGCGGGCGGGAATCACCCGGGTGTTGTTGAGCACCAGGGCGTCACCCGCGCGCAACAACCCCGGCAGATCGCGGATGCCACGGTGTTGGATGGCGCCCGTGGCGCGGTCCATGCACAACATGCGGGCCGCGTCCCTTCGGTCGGCAGGATGTTGGGCGATTAAATGTTCGGGTAAATGATAATCAAATTCGGCGGTTTGCATGGTGATTTTACAAAGTGAGGGTTGTGGTGTAGGATAAGGGGAGAAAAAGCTTGTAGAAAGAAAGAAACGATATTGACTTCCAGAACAGAAGTGGTCTAGGATAAAGTCCACGCCAAATCTTCCCAATCCACACGGTGGGAGAGACTCAACCTCATATGGAGACTGTAATGAAAATGAAGACAAAAAAGAACAGCGGCTTTACGCTGATTGAAATGCTCGTGGTCATCGCGATTATCGCTTTGTTGGCCGCGATTCTCGTGCCCACCGTCACCAGTGCGCTCGAAAATGCCAACCGTACCCGCGTGCTGTCCAATGGACGTGGGATTCACCAATCCATTTTGGCCGCCGATTTGGAAACCGTTTTGTTCGCCGACGAGATTTTCTGGCCGGTGCGCGAAGGGAATGATGGTTCTGATCATCCAAGCAGCACACAGTATTTCCTCTGGCTGATGGATGAGGACCGCGAGGTGCTCTCCGAAGATTTCGGTGTGTTCGTGGCCGCCAACGTTACTCAAGCCACCGATATCAGTAACTTCAACGCTGATCGAAATGCTTGGGCCGTATTCGAGGACGTGACCAAGGAGTCCCCCTCTCGCCATCCGTTCTTGGTGACTCGTAACCTGAGCCTCGGGAACTTGTCCGGTAACGAAGATGGTCGAATTCCTGACACCGTCGTGGGTTCCACCTACCCCAATCCTTACGGTAACCGCGCCATTGTCGTGATCCGTATCGGCGGTGGCGGTGAAGCCATCACCGGTCGGAACCTGACCTACCGGAACCTGAATCCCGCCGAAGCGGATTTCAACATCTTGGAACCCTAATTCAAGCGGTTGGAAACCCAATTCCGAAAGGAAAAAACGATCCCCGGGTCCCCCGGGGATATTTTTTTGCAAATCGGAGTTGACGGGGGAAAAATCCCCCTGTATATCCCCCACACACTTTGAGACGCCCCCATCGTCTAGTGGCCTAGGACTTCGGGTTTTCATCCCGGCAACAGGGGTTCGAGTCCCCTTGGGGGTGCCATTTATTTGGCGCGCGTTCCGGCATCTGCCGGAACGTTTTTTTTTGCCCTGAAACATTGGATTCTCTCCTGTCGATTCGGAAATCCTCCTACGCACTCCGCTGCCGCGGCGGACACGGACGGTGCGCCTGCATAAAAAAAAGCCCGGCAGTGCCGGGCTTTTTGTAGAGGGAATCCGCTCTTAGTAAGAGTTGGAGGGGGTAATGGGTCGGAAGGTACGCGTACGCGCCCTTGCCTGTTTGCGCCGTTTTTTCTCGCTGGGCTTTTCGTAGTAGGCCCGGTTGCGCAGTTCGCGCATGGTGCCTTCTTTATCCAGCTTCTTTTTCAGCCGACGCATTGCGCGGTCAACTGATTCGCCTTTTTTTAATTTGACTTCGGTATCCATGAACAGGTTTCACCCCCTCTCTCGTTCGTAAAAATGTTTGTGTTTACCTGAATCCGTGAGATCTTTGCTGTGAATCCGCACAATCTCATAGGCTGCAATGAATTGTCGGGAACGCTCGACAGACCGCACGGGTATGCCTCGATTCCCGACAATCCCTTTCGCTCCATGATCTTGCACACCTTCTTTGCAAAGTTCTCACGGATCCAGGTTGTCGTAAATGAGGTGGAATCATAGGGATTGGCCGGGGAAAGTCAATCCTCAATGCGTTGTCTTTTCCGTTTGACCTCATGGCATTCTAACGTCATATTCCCCATACGCTTTTTACCCCAACCTTTTTGGAGACCTTTGATGATGACCCTGCCGCTTCGCGCCAAAGAAGAATGCCGTTACGATTTGATCAGCCTGGGAGAAACCATGGTGCGTTTGAGTCCGCCCGGGCATGGACGGATTGAGTTCGCGGATCAATTGGAGGTCTGGGTCGGCGGCGGGGAATACAATGTCGCATACGCGCTGAGCCGTCTGGGGCTTCGCACGGGCTGGGTCGGGGGATTGGTGGACAATCCGGTGGGCCGCATCGTCCAACGCCACGCCCGTTCCATGGGCGTGGATTGCAGTTACGCGCCGGTATTGAAATATGACGGCGTGGGACGCGAATGCCGTATGGGTCTGAATTTCACCGAAGTCGGCGCCGGTCCGCGCGCCAGTGTGACGATGTATGACCGCGGCCATTCCGCGACTTCGAAAATGAAGGTGTCGGACGTGGATTGGGACAAGCTGTTCCGGAAGGACGGGGTGCGTTGGTTGCACACCGGGGGCATTTTCACTTGTCTGTCGGAAAACACCCGCGAAATTGCCGCCCATGTGCTGAAACTGGCCAAGGAAACCGGCACCATCGTCAGTTATGACCTCAATTTCCGCTCCAAACTCTGGTCCAGCGAAGAAGCCATCGCCACCACGCGTCCGCTGGCCAAATTCATCGATTGCCTGATTGGCAACGAAGAGGATTTCCAAGCGGTGCTGGGATACGAAATCGAGGGCGTGGATCATAACCTTTCCGCCCTGCCCATCGAATCCTACAAAAGCATGGTGCGAATGGTGGCGGCGGATTATCCGAACCTCAAAATCATCGGCACCACCCTGCGGGAAGTGGTCAGCGCCACCGTGAACAACTGGTCCGCCATTTTATACGATGCAGCCGACGATCAATTCTACAAGGGTCCTGACTTTGACGGCATGGAAATCGAAGACCGCGTGGGCGGGGGCGACGGCTTTGCCAGCGGCTTTGCTTTCGCGTTCCTGAATGGATACGATTCGCAGGAGGCCGTCAACCTGGGCACCGCCCACGGGGCGATGTTGCAAACCACCCGCGGGGACACCTCTCAAATCAACCTCTCCGAACTATTGCACGTGGCCAAGGGCGGATCCGCGAGGATCAACCGATAATGGAACCTTCCCGCGTCACCCTGTTGATTTCCTGTCCTGACGAACCGGGACTGATTGCGCGCATTACCGGCGTGTTGCACCGCCATGGCGGCAACATCGTTGAGAACGGAGAGTATGTGGACCCTTCCGTGAATCGTTTTTTCATGCGCACGGCCGTGGAAGGCATCCGGGATGTGGATTTGTTGGAGCGGGTGCTGAAAACCGAACTGCCCGCAGAGGCCAACATTCGCGTGGGCGGGGACGAACGCAAAAAGGTGGTGCTGATGGCCACCACCGAACCGCATTGTCTGGGAGATTTGCTGATCCGTTCCGCGTACGGCGATTTGCCCATGGAAGTGTGCGGGGTGATTTCGAATCATGAAGCCTTGCGGAAGCTGAGCGAGTCCTTTGACATCCCCTTTGAATGCATCAGCCACGAGGGCCTGGACCGGGAAGCGCACGAGGTCGAGGTCATGAAGCGCATCGACGCCCATGCCCCGGATTTGGTGGTGATGGCCAAGTACATGCGCATCCTCACCCCGGCATTCATTTCCAGATACAAGAACCGCATCCTGAATATCCATCACAGCTTTTTGCCCGCTTTTGTGGGGGCCAATCCTTACCGGCAGGCCTGGGAGCGGGGCGTGAAGATCATTGGCGCCACCGCCCATTTCGCCAGCGAGGTGTTGGACGAAGGCCCGATCATCGCCCAAGACGTGATTCCGGTGAACCACAACCATTCGCCCAAAGACATGGCCCGCAACGGACGCGACGTGGAAAAACGCGTGCTCGCGCGCGCGGTCCGCTTTTTTCTCGAAGACCGTGTGGTGGTCACCGGCAACAAAACCATTGTATTCGAATAATGAGCAACACAGGCATGATGCGTACGGTTGAAGTCCCGGCCCTGGTCGTGGGATCGGGGATTGCCGGAATGATGGCCGCGCTCAAAATCGCCAAGGACATGCCGGTGGTCTTGGCGACCAAACGGACCGCCAATGTGTCCAGCAGCGATTGGGCCCAAGGCGGGATTTCCTGTGTGATGGATCCCAGCGACAGCTTTGAATCCCACATCGAGGACACCCTGGGCACGGGCTCGGGTTTGTGCGACGAGGACGCGGTGGAGGCGATTATTCGCGCCGGTCCCGAAGGCATTCGGGCCTTGGAAAGTTTTGGCGTCCGCTTTGAGCAACATGTGGAACAGCCCGGGGCTTATGATCTGGGGCGGGAAGGGGGGCACAGTTTCCGCCGGGTACTTCATGCCGGGGACATCACCGGCCATGCCATCATCCAGGCCTTGGTGCGCTCGGTGTTGGAAGAGCCCCGGATCACCCTGCTCGAAAACGCCCATGCCATCGATTTGGTCACCACGGGCTGGTTGCACGAACCCGGTGAAAACACCTGCCTGGGGGCCTATTTTCTCGATACCGCGCGCGACGAGGTGTTCGCGGTGCGCGCCCGGCACACCATTTTGGCCACCGGGGGCGCCTGCAAAGTGTATTTGTACACCTCGAATCCCGATGTGGCCACCGGGGACGGCATCGCCATGGCTTGGCGGGCGGGACTCCCGGTGAAAAACATGGAAATGGTGCAGTTTCATCCCACTTGTTTGTTTCACTCGCGGGCCAAGTCGTTTCTGATCAGCGAAGCCGTGCGCGGAGAGGGCGGGGTGTTGGTGAACCACAAGGGGAAAAAATTCGTGGAGGCCTTTGATCCGCGCGGGTCGCTGGCCCCGCGTGACATTGTGGCCCGGGCCATTGACCATGAAATCAAACGCAGCGGTGCTTCCTGCGTGTATCTCGACATCACCCACAAAAGCGCCGCGTATTTGAAAAACCGTTTTCCGAATATTTATGACCGCTGTTATGCCTTGGGGATCGACATGGCCCGCGAACCCATCCCCGTGGTGCCCGCGGCCCATTATTTTTGTGGCGGGGTCGAGGCCGATGTCAATGGCGTGACCCGCATGCCCGGCCTGTATGTCATCGGCGAGGCTTCCTGCACCGGACTCCACGGCGCCAACCGGCTAGCCAGCAACAGCCTGCTGGAAGGGTTGGTCATGGCGGGAAATGTCTCCAAAACCGTTTTGACCCTGGATCATCATTTGCCCAAAGACAGCTTCTCCATTCCCGACTGGGAATCGCATCATGCCGTGCCCAGTGACGAACAGGTGGTGGTGGAGCACAACTGGAATGAAGTGCGCACCTGTATGTGGGACTACGTGGGCATCGTGCGCACCGACAAACGACTGGACCGGGCCCTGCGCCGCATTCGCAATCTCCGCAATGAAATCCGGGAATATTATCTCGATTACCTGATCACCGCCGACGTGCTCGAACTGCGGAATCTGGCCACGGTGGCGGAATTGGTGGTTCGCTGCGCCCGCAAGCGAAAAGAAAGCCGCGGGCTCCATTTCACCCTGGATTATCCGGAAATGCTTCCCGAGGCCGAGGACACCGTCCTGCACGATCCCCCCGGCGAATCCCTGCAACTGCTTAGCACCTGATGAATGCCCGTCGTTCCAAAGCCTTGGTGCTCGTCGGACACGGCAGCGCCCGCAATCCCGGCACCCGTCTGCCCGTGTGCGCAAACGTCAACGCCATCAAACGCACCGGACGATATGACGAAGTGCGCTGCGGACTTTGGAAAGAAGAACCCCACGTGTCCATTACCCTGGACCGTCTGGAAAGCGATGACATCACCGTGGTGCCGTTTTTCATTGCCGATGGGTATTACACCCAAACCGTGATCCCCGAACAGATGAAGCTGACCGGCGCCATCACCCTGCGCGGCAATGGCCGGGTGATCTACACACGCTCCGTCGGCAGTCATCCCATGTTCGTGCGCCTGATCCACCAACACGCCCTCGCCGCCGGCTGGCGAGCAGGGGATGCCCTGGTGGTGTTGGGACACGGCACCGAGCGCAATCCCGCCTCCGGGATCAACGTGTTTTTACAGGCCGAACGTCTGCGCCGCACCCATCCGGGGGCGGAGATTCACACCATGTTCATTGACCAGCCCCCCTGGGTTCAGGAAGTGTGGACCACCTTGACCGCGCGGCGCATCGTCATCGTGCCCCTCTTTATCGCCGATGGTTGGCACGTGACCGAAACCATCCCCGAGGATTTGGGCTTGGAAAACGGGCGCGCGGAAAAAGACGGGCGCGAATTGATCATGACCTCCGCCGTGGGCACCGACCCGGGGCTCACCGACGTGATTCTCGGGATTGCCGAAGAAGCCGAGCGGAATGCCGGTGGGGGTTGATGGTTGATGGTTGATGGTTGTGGGTTGCTGGTTGATGGTTGTGGGTTGCTTGTGGCGGTTGCAAAGGTTTCATTGTGCCATTGAATGCGCCGCCTCTCTGCTTGTTCTGAACCTTATACACAAACCGGATGCCTCCGGACAGGGGTGTTCGGGCCGTAGGTCCGAGCCAATACCAGCCCAGTCCGGTCACGGGGGCCGCGCAAGCGGACCGCGGGACCGGGCTGGGGTTCTGTTGGGAAAGCATGAGCATGCGGGCCGTAGGTCCGCACAAATCACCGGGGACATGGCACGCGGGTGATTTGCGCGGACTTTCAGCCCGCGTGGGAAATGAACTCTT
>JAFIGC010000016.1 GCA_020831635.1 Verrucomicrobiota bacterium
CTCCTTGTTTCCAGAAGAGTAATGCACATGGCCCATCCTTACCTTGCCAACCGTTTAGTTCCTCCTTGCATTCCGGGCAAAGTAATAGGGGATCCGGTTGATAGTGATCGAACATTCCCATGATTTAGCTCATAACAAGTGGTTCAACGGGTCCATTGATCCACCTGAAAAAGTGGATCATTTTCCGAAAATGGGTTAAAATTAAGCATTTTTGTTTTATAGCTCATTCGATGATCCGCCTCTACATAATTGTATTGGCAAGTCAAATGTTACGGATATTTGCCGCCTGTAACTTCAGGACGTTTGCCGAAAATTGATTTGTCGTGTTCGTTGATCCACCCGAAAAAATTCATCTTCGTTTTTTGAAGGCCCGTATTGGGTCTAGTGTCATGTCATGCGTGAAACGTTGTATGTGATTGGTCTGTTTTGGATGCTGGGGATGGGAGGAGGGGTTTGTGCAACCTGGAAGGTTGTGCATGACCCTCATCCTGACATTTGTCATGAATGCTTCTCCTTTATTCGTGCCGCAGGGCCACGATTGGGTCCAGGCGGGCCGCCCGTATGGCCGGGTAAATTCCGAAGACAACTCCCACCAGCACACTGATGCCCAACGAAAGCACAATCGCGTAGACCGGCACCACCGTCGGCATCCCGGCAAAGGTCTCGATGATCTTCGGAATGATCATGCCCATGGCGATCCCGATCAGCCCCCCCGCACTGGAAAGCACGATCGTTTCTATCAGAAATTGCCCGATAATTTGCGAGCGCCTCGCCCCGATGGCGCGGCGAATCCCGATTTCCCGGGTTCGCTCTGTGACCGATGCCAGCATGATGTTCATGATCCCGATGCCGCCGACGAGCAAGCTGATGCCCGCGATGGACCCCAAGACGATGTTGAAGGTCCGTTGGGTCGCCTCGGCCTGACGAAGCAAGGCCAGGGGCACGCTCACGCGATAATCGTTTCGAGGATGAAAACGCGCCAGCATGTGCTCGATCGCCTCCGCCGTCGCTTCCACGTTTTCCAACTCGTCCACTTCAATCACAAGCTGATGCAACTCCACCATGGACCGCTCCATGGAGCCTTCCCGCCGCCGGACGACAACGTCGCCGAAGCGTTCCCGTGCCGTCGTCAGGGGAATGTAGGCGTCTACTTCCTGATCGGGCGTTTGCACGCCTCCGGCCGTCCCCCCGGTTTCGCTGCGAATGATGCCGACGACTTCATAGCTGTTCGCCCCGACGCGAATGCGATTGCCCAGCACATGCTCGGTGGCGAGAAGTCGGCGGGCGGATCGCTCCGTCAACACGCAGACATTCGCCCGTTCGTCCATGTCCCGTTGCTGTAGGCGACGTCCGGCGATTAATTCGCGTTCCACCAAATCGAACCAATCCGGGGTGGTGCCGACAATGCGCAACTCCATGTTGCGCCCGCCCACCCGGGCTTCGTGGGGGATCAACTTCGCGGGCACGATGCGGCGGACCGTGGGCAGGGTTTCCCGAATGCGTTGCTCATCGTCGTAGGTAATCCCATAGATGCTCATGCGGACTCGGTCAGTGCTCTGATCCTCCTGGGGCTGGATCGAATGGAGAATGATGTTCTGGCTGCCGAGTCGGCGAATATGCTCCTGGGCCTCTTCGCTGGCGCCCGTGCCCACGGCCAGCATGGCAATCACACTGCCGACTCCGAACACGACCCCCAGCATTGTCAGCAGGGAGCGAAGTTTATGCAGCAAGAGGGTTTTGATGCCCAGTCGGATCAGTCGGGTTGAACGTGCGAAATTTTTCATGTGGTTGATTTCAGTCGATGCGATTCACGAGTCCGTCGTGCATGTGCAGGCGATGCTCGGCCCAAGCCGCGATATTGTCTTCGTGGGTGACGATGATGATGGTTTTCCCCTGGCGATGCAGTTCGGACAACAGCTCCAGGATGTGATCCCCGGTAGCCGTGTCCAGATTGCCGGTCGGTTCGTCGGCGAGAATCACCTGCGGATCGTTGGCCAGCGAACGGGCGATGGCCACCCGCTGTTGCTGTCCCCCGGAGAGTTCCGCGGGACGGTGCCCGAGCCGGTCGCCCAATTCCACCCGTTCGGCCAGTTCCGTGGCCCTGCGCGCGGAATCCTGGGGCTCCCAGCCTTGATAAAACAGCGGCAATTCAATGTTTTCGCGCACCGTCAATTGCGAAATCAGATTAAAACTTTGAAAAACGAACCCGAGATATTTGAGGCGAATGCGGCTTAACGCGTCGTCGTCCAGATTGCTGACATCCTCTCCGGCGAGAAAATAGCTGCCGGAAGTCGGGCGGTCCAGGCATCCGAGGAGATTGAGCATGGTGCTTTTTCCGGATCCCGACGGCCCCATGATCGCCCAAAAGCTTCCCGCCGCGAACTCGATGTCGACCCCGGCGAGGGCATGGACCTGTTCGGAACCCATCTGGTAAATTTTCCGAATGTCTTGGAGTCGAATGATCGGATCCACGGGTCCCCGTGTCATGGGCGTTTCGTTGGATTTCGTTTGCGGGGCGTTGTCGGGCATCATGTGTTCCGGATAGGGGACGCAAAGGGTTTTAGGTTCTCGGCCCGGGCCGTCCGCCGCCACCGCCGCCACCCCCTCTTCGCGGAGACTCGGTTTCCTCCAAATTCCGGTCGGATAATGGCGGGGCGAGCAGTATTTTTTCACCGACTTCAAGACCTTCGCGGATGTGTACGACGACGTTGTTGTCCAATCCGATTTGCACCTCGCGGGCGCGGGGAACCCCGCGGCTGTCGAGGACATAGGCGTAATAACTCCCATTATGGCGAACCACCGATTGGATGGGGATATACAGGACGTCTTCGAGTTCCTGAATGATGATTTCCGCACGCGCGCTCATCCCCGTGCGGAGGTTGTCCGCGTCCACATCGATGAGGGTGCTGTAGACGGTGAGATCCGGGTTCAGCCAAATGCTCTGCGCATCCGGCATGGGGGCGATGCGGCGAACCCGTCCCGCGAAACTTTGCCCGGGGCGGGCATCGACGGTGATGCGGGCGGGCATTCCCACGTCAATGCGCTCCAAGGCGGACTCGTGCACCTGCACTTCGGCGGTCATTCCCGAGGACGAAGGTAAATAAATCAATTCCTGCCGTTCCCGGACCTCTTGTCCGGCCTCCAACGGCTCGCGATTTCCCCGGCGTCCGGGATTGGCGCTGGTTTCATACACGACCATTCCCGCGGCGGGGGCGACGATCCGGCACAACTCGATTTGCTTTTGAAGGTTCGTCAATTGCTGTTTCTGACGTTGCAGTTCCTGCTCGCGGGCCTTGTAGTCCGCCTGGGCCTGCACGATGTCCGCGTGGGCATTCATCCGGGTCCGCTCCAATCGCTCCCGGGCGCGCTCCACGTCACTTTCCAACTGTTGCTGTTTGCGATCGTGCGCGTAGTTCTCCAAAAGCTGTAGCCGGCCTCTGGCCAAGCGAAGGTTCACCTCCGCCCGTTGGAAGGACAGGCGATCCCGTTCCAGTTCCAACGGCGTGATGAATTCATTGGCGGCCAGGGCCTGGGAATCCTCGAATTCCTGCTGTGCGCGAAGCATCTCCTCTTGGGCGATGTCGATATCGGATTGGACCCGGTCCAATTCCTGGGCGTATTCGCCGTCTTCCCCCATGTATTTTTCCAGATCGAGCTTGGCAAACCGCAACGCCAGTTCCGCCTCGGCAATCTCACTTTGGGTCCGGCTTTTGGTCACTTCGAGCGATTGCTGGGCACGGATGTAATTTGCTTCCGCGTTCTGTACCGAGATTTCCCGATCAATCAAACGGTCTTCCAAATCGCTGGAATCCAATTCCACAAGCAAATCCCCTTTCGCCACTTGCTGTCCCTCTTCAATAATCCAGAGGATCGTGGTGCGGCCTTCCACGCGATTGGAGACCACGACTTGATCCCGATTCCGAAGCGCCCCCGATTCCGTGACGCTGATGGTCAGGTTGCCGCGTCGCACTTCACGGGTGAGCCCGCTGTATGCGTTCTCCCTGGATCCGCCGAACCATGCCATCGCCAATCCCCCGGCCACCAGCGCGATGACCGTGAGTCCACCGATCCAGAGCATGGGACGGAAAACCAGCCCTTTGCGCGTTTGTTTTTGAGTCTTGTGGGTTGTGTTCATGGGATAGACCTATTCAGGGGGTTCATTGTCAAAGTTGTCAGGATTCATTTCGCTCCACAAGCCCCGTTCGTCAACTTGCAGCAGGCCCAAATCCCGTTGAAAGGTCAGTTCCGAGATTCGATAACGGACCAGCGCGTCCACCACCGCGTTCTGGGCCTGAAGCAGGGCCTCGTTGGCTTCGAGCACATCCCGGGTTTCCGCGCGCCCCACCGCCTCGAATGCCTGCGCTTGGCGAACGCGCCGCTCGGCGATATTGAGGGCCTGCGCCTGAATGCGGTATTGTTCGCGCTGCTGAAGCAAGTCGCGCAACGCGTTCCGAACATCCAATTTGACGTTGTCTTCGAGTTCCTGCGCGTCTCTCACCGCAGATTCCAGTTGCAAAAGACTGCGGCGAAAGGCGATGCGTTCCGATCGGCGCGACCAGGGTGCATCCAGTTCGGCATCCAGCCCATAAAGCCCATCGCCGGGATTGAAGCGCGCATCCCCTTGGCTTGCGGAGGAAACGCTGCTGCGGCGTTCGCCAATTCGCCCGCTTCCGGTGACATCCAGCCCGGGACGAAGGGCGTCCGCGGCGATGGCCACACGGCGTTGCGCGTCCTCCACTTCGTCAAAGGCCACCCGCAAATCCAGCCGATTTTCCAAGGCCAATTCGATGGCCCGTTTCTCGTCAATTTCAAAACGTCCCCGGGGACCCTGCGCCGCTTCTTGCTCCGTGCCGGGTGCCGTTGTCGCAGGGCCGCCCAGCATGGCTTCGGCATCCTCCATCAATCGGTCGAACTCCGCTTCTTCCAATTCGATGCGACTGTCCGTGGGCAAGCCCAAGGTCAGTTTGAAATTGTCCAGTTCGCGCTGATAGTTTTCCCGCGAGGAAATCAAGCGCTCCCGGGCCCGCAGAAGGTCCTGGCGTCCCTGATCCACCTGAATGCCCGTGACCCGTCCTCTTTCGTGCAGCGCTTCGGTGCGTTCCACCAGAAGTTCCAGCCGCCCGTAACTGGCCTCATTGTTCGCAATCTCGTCCCGGCGTTGCAGGACGGAAAAATATTCACGGGCCACGCGCACCACATAACTTCGTTTGAAGCGCTCAAAGCGATAAAGCGAATACAGCACATCCCGTTCCGCTTGGGTGCGGGATTCGGTCACCACATGCCGACCCGCCCCGCGCAAGAGCGGGACGGTGATCGACCCATCCGCCACAATCCCCAAGGAACTGCCACCGTCTCCGCTCAAAAGGCGGACCAGGTCCAACACCAGCCGCCCGCTCAACGTCGCGCCCGTTTCCAGGGTTCTTTGAACCCCCAGCTCTCCCGTGCCCCGTACGCCCGTTTCACTCGATTCGCGATTGCTGCTGAAGGCACTTTCCAACGCGCCCCGATAGCTGTTGTCGAAGCGGAACCGCTCCAAATCCAATTGAAGCGCGGAACTGAAAAGCGCTTCCTTGCGGGATTGATAATCCCGGGCATTGCCGGCCCCAATTTGGAGGGCGTCCACCAGGCTGATGCGAACCGGTCCCTCCGTTTCTTCATCTTGAGCCGGAAAAAACGCGGTCGGACGGTTCAGCGGCTCCCCCGTATCCGGCCAGTGTTCCGGGGGTGTCAGCGCGTTTCCTCCCATGGAGGCCGATCCCGTTTGGGACAAGCCCTGATCCAAGAGAAGACGCTGCCGAAAGGTCTCGCTTGGACGTTCCACGAAAAACGGTTCCGTCCGCCCCAGGCCCGCTTTCTGGGTTTCCTCGATAATCTCCGCCGCCGAACGATCCGCAGCTTCCCGGTGCGAGGAGGCGCTTTGGCATCCAAGCAACCCCAAGGACCCGAGAATGATGAAAAGCGAACAACGCGGTACCCTCTGGAAAGGTGAAAAACTGAAATGGTGAAGGAAATGGTTCATGAATGGATAAAAAGGGCGCCAAAAGGAACGGGTGGAATTTCCTCCAAGGTACAGGAATAACAAACAACGAGCAAGGAAGCGCTTTTATTGCCGGAAATCCGAGAAAAAAGACATGGGCTTTGTCTGTGGTGGTTTCGTTTTTGGGCCTTCCTTGTTGCCTTTGGCGCCCGACTTCACTATCTTGTCCACATGTCCACGGATGAATTTGTGTTTCAAGTTCGCGACCTCACCAAAATCTATGAGATGGGCGAGGTGACCATCCACGCCTTGCGCGGTGTGACTTTGGAACTGTGTGCGGGTGAACTGGCCGTTTTGCTCGGACCGTCCGGCTGTGGAAAGTCGACCCTGCTCAACATACTCGGGGGACTGGATCGTGCCAGCGGGGGATCCGTCAAGTACCGGGGCAGGGATCTCGCCACCGCGAAGGAACGGGAGCTTACCCGCTACCGCCGCTTTGAAGTGGGCTTTGTTTTCCAATTTTACAACATGATTCCGAGTCTGACCGCGCGGGAAAACATCGCCATCGTCACCGAGATCGCTCCCGATCCCCTTGCTCCGGAGGAGGCCCTGGAGATGGTGGGGTTGGCGGACCGCATGGACCATTTTCCCTCTCAACTTTCCGGCGGGCAGCAGCAGCGGGTGGCCATTGCCCGCGCCATCGCCAAACGTCCCTCGGTGCTCCTTTGCGACGAACCGACCGGCGCCTTGGATTCCACGACCAGCGTCCATGTGCTGGAAGTCCTGGAAAAAATCAACCGCGAGTTGGGCACCACCACCGCGCTGATTACCCACAACCAGTGCATCGGCGAAATGGCCCACCGGGTCATTCGCATGAGCGATGGCAAGGTGGTGGACGAATCCCGCAACGAAACCCGCGTGGCTCCCCGCGATCTGACCTGGTGACGCCCCATGCTTGCCCTGCACCGCAAGTTGATCCGGGATCTCATGGGCGCAAAGGGCCAGACCACCGCCATCGCGGTGGTGGTGGCCGCCGGGGTGATGACTTTGGTCGTCTTTGTCACCTCGCTGGACGCGCTGACGTTTACCCAGCAACGTTTCTACGAAGAGCACCAATTCGCGGAGGTGTTCGCGGACCTCACCCGCGCCCCCAAACACCTGGAGGAACGAATCCGGGATCTCCCCGGCGTGGACCGTGTCGAAACCAGGGTGCGCGCCCCGGTGCGGGTGGAAGTGGAAGGGTTTGCGGATCCGATTCGCGGGGAGATCCTTTCCCTGCCGTCACACCGCGTTCCGTTGGTGAATCGGCTTTATCTCAGGAGCGGATCGCTGCCCGGACCCGAGGAAAACGCCGTGGCGGTCAACGAAGTTTTTGCCGAGGCGCACGGGTTGGAACCCGGGGACAGTTTCCATGTGGTGATCCGAGGAAGTCGGGAGCGTCTCCGGATTTCCGGGATCGTCCTTTCCCCGGAATTTGTTTACCAGATCGGTCCCGGCGATTTGATGCCGGATTACAAACGCTACGGGGTGTTTTGGATGAATGAGCACACCCTGGCCAACGCGTTTGCCATGGACGGGGCCTTCAACAACGTGGCCCTCACCCTTTCAGGGGAGGTTCCCGAAGCGGAGGTCATCGACGCGCTCGACCATCTCTTGTCCCGTTATGGTGGGGTGGGGGCGGTGGGAAGGGAAGATCAGACCTCCCACCGCTTTGTGATGGAGGAACTGAACCAGATCGAAGCGATGACCGCGGTGTTGCCCGCCATTTTCCTCGGCACCGCCGCCTTCCTTCTGCACGTGCTCATGGGCCGCATGGTACGCACCCAACGCGAACAGATCGCGGTTTTGAAGGCCTTCGGCTATTCCAACGGGCGCATCGCCATCCATTATGCCCAGTTCACCGGACTGGTGGTGCTGTTGGGCGCCGGGGCGGGACTTTGGCTGGGCGCGCGCGCCGCCCATGGTCTGGCCGGAATGTACATGGAGTATTTTCGATTTCCCGAGATTGATTTCCGCTTGCGGGGTGATGTTTTGGCACTCGCCCTCTTGGTTGCGGGCGGCGCCGCTCTCGTGGGGGCGTATTCCGCCGTGAAACAGGCGGCGGCCCTTCCCCCGGCGGAGGCCATGCGGCCCGCCCCGCCTCCGCGATTTCACAAAACCCTGATCGAACGCTCTTTCATCTGGCCCCGCCTCGCCCAAACCTCGCGCATGATCCTCCGCAACCTGTCCCGTCATCCGGTCAAGGCGTGCTTCTCGGTGTGTGCCGTAGGGATCAGTTGCGCCCTGCTTGTCGTGGGAACCTACCAGTTCGGGGCGATCGATCACATGATGGATGTCCAATACCGGGTCGTGCTGCGCATGGATGCGCATCTCACCTTCACGGATCCGATCCCGGACCGCGCCTTGGGCGAGTTGCGGCACAAACCGGGTGTGCTTCACTTGGAGGGATACCGTTCCGTGCCCGTTCGACTCACCCACGGGACCCGCCGCGAGCAAACCTCCATCCTCGGCATGAAACCGGGGTCAACCCTCCGCCAACTGGTGACTACCGGAGGCGAGACGGTGGTCCTCCCGCCCGACGGGCTGGTGATGACGGATTATCTGGCGGCCCAACTCGGCATTCGCCCCGGGGACCTCGTGGAGGTCGAGGTTCTGGAAGGCCGCCGTCAACAGGTTCGCGCGCCCCTGGTTTCGGTGGTGTCCGAACCCATGGGCGTCAATGTCTACATGGATCGCCACGCCCTCAATCGCCTTTTGCGCGAGGGACCCGCCCTTTCCGGGGTATGGATGATGACGGAACCTGAACGCCTCGAGGACTTGTTCCGCGAATTGTCCGAAATTCCCGCCTTGGCCGGCATGAGCGACATGCGACAAGCCGAACGCAACGTCCGCGACCACATAGATGGAACCCTGCTTGGCTTCATGGGGGTTGTGCTTGCTCTTTCCATGTCCATTGCCTTCGCAGTGGTGTACAACAATGCCCGCATCTCCCTGGCGGAACGCGAGCGCGAACTCGCCACCTTGCGGGTGCTGGGCTTCACCCGTGGCGAGGTGGCCTGGGTGCTCGTGGGGGAGGTTGGCCTCATCACCGTTCTGGCGATTCCCTTTGGCTGGTTGGTGGGCACCGGCCTCGCCCGCTTGCTCAGCGAAGCCATGACCATGGATCTCTACCGCGTCCCCTTTGTGATCACTCCCTGGACCTACGCGTTCTCCGCCGCCGCCATTTTTACCGCCTCCTTCCTCTCCCTCTTGCTCATGTTCCGGCGCGTGTGGCGTCTGGACATGGTCTCCGCCTTGAAAAGCGCCGAATAACCTGTTACCTCTAAACCATTGATTCCGACATGAAAACCAAATCCAAACTTATCCTGTTCATTTTGGTTCTCGGGGCGATCTTTCTCATCGTCCTTGGCTTGCGAACCGCGCCAGTGCCCGTAAGCGTGGCCACAGCGGAGCGCGGGCCTTTTGCCGAGTCCATCGAGGAAGAGGGGCGCACCGTTTTGCGTCATCCTCACATCTTGTATGCCCCGGTCACTGGATACCTGCGCCGCGTGGAGGCGGAGGAGGGCGACGCGGTACAACCGGACCAAACGCTTTTTGTGGTGGAACGCCCAGCCACCCCGGCCCTGGATCCGCTCACCCGCGCCCAAGCCCGCGAGGAAGTCTCCGCGGGCGAAGCGGCACTCCGCGCCGCCGAGTCCGCCTTGGCGGCCCGCGCAGCGGAACGGGCCTTCGCGGAACGCGAGGTGGAGCGCAACCAACCGCTCCTCCAAAGCGAGGTCATTTCCCCCTCCGATCTCGACCGACTTATCTCACTGCGGGATCAGGCCCGGGAAACCGAGAACGCGGCCCGCCACCAAGCGGACAGCGTCCGGCACCAGCTTCAACGCGCCCGGGCGGCTTTGGAGACAGCCGCCGGAAGCCGTGAGCCCGACGGCGACACCTTGCCGGTCGTCTCCCCGGTGCGGGGAGTGGTTTTGGCGCTTCATAGGAGGGACGAGGGACCCGTTTCCGCCGGAACCCCCGTGCTTGCGGTGGGTTCCCTCGATACCCTGGAGGTGCGGGTCGATCTTCTGTCCATGGACGCCGTGCGCGTGGAGGAGGGAATGGACGTGGTGTTGACCCGATGGGGAGGGGAGGGGGCGTTGCGCGGCAAGGTGCGCCGAGTCGAACCCGCGGGTTTCGAGCGCATTTCCGCCCTGGGGGTGGAGGAACAACGCGTGCCGGTTTGGGTGGCGCTGACCACGCCGCTCAAAGCGCGCGCCCGGCTCGGGACGGATTACCGGGTGGAGGCAGGCTTCATCTTGTGGGAGGAGGATGAAGTTTTGCAAATCCCCACCAGCGCGGTTTTCCGCCGAAATGGCGCGTCCGCCGTTTACATTGTCGAGGATGATCGAGCCGTTGTCAGGGAAATCCGAACCGGACGACGGGACGGGATGCACATCCAGGTTTTGGAAGGATTGCAGGAGGGGGAGCGTGTGATCTCCCACCCTTCCGACCGAGTGGGGGATGGCGTCCGCGTGCAGTTTTGAGGATTGCAATGTAGACTCCAATGCCGGCAAAAAGCAGACTGCTGAAAAAAAGCCATCGATACCAGAATTTAAAGGTCATGCTCGAAACCTTTTATCAATTTGAAGGAATCACCTTCCATGAAGGTGTCCGAGTAGTTTGTTGTCTTCATTTCCGGATTTTCCTTTCAGGTGGTTCCACATCATCTCATCCATCCATGGATTCTTTGGTTCGCACCAGTGTGTTTCCGTTTTCCAGTTGCTTGAATTCCCATACATGGATTGCCGATGCGCCCAAGCCCCTGCCGGTCCAACCGAGCAATCGGTTTTCCGAGACTTTTCCGATTGTAGAGGTAAGCTTGAACCCTCCTCTTCGTTTATCTGCATAACTTCCTTTCATGACCCTTCTTTGCAAATATCTCACGGATTCAGGTCTTTGCAAATTGTATCCCATGACGCATGGTTGTAAAAACAGGCCCGTTGGTTTGCATGGATCACATCCCCCGCGCCACAGAACGCGCCGTGGAACTCCAGTCTACGCGGCTTCAACTTTTACGGGCAGTGCTTGACTGCCATCATTCCATGTATAAAAAACCGGAATGACTTTATCCCCCCAATCCACACCGTCCGAACTCACCCTGGAACTGCAAGCCCACATCAATCGATTGTCCGAATCGGGTGGCGGACGTTTGGAGGTTCCGCCGGGTTTGTGGGTTTGCGGCGCCTTGGAGTTGAAATCCGGCGTGGAACTGTATCTGGGGCAGGGGGCGCATTTGCGGGCTTCCGATGATCCCGAGCATTATCTCCCGGTAGGAGGGAATGATCTGGCGGTTACGGCGAATGACCGCCTCTGCGCCATGCTTTGGGCCCGCGAGGCGGAAAACATCGCCGTATCCGGTCCGGGGATTTTGGACGGGGGTGGCGACGCGGATTCCTGCCCGGACTGGAAAACCGCGCAGGGAATGTTCCGTCCCGCCGTGGCTTATTTCGAAGACTGCCGGGACATTCGCATCGAGGACACCCGCATTGTGAACAGCAAGTGGTGGACCCTGCACCTCCGTCGTTGTCAGGATATCCGCATTCGCAATATCACCATGGACAATACCTGGCCCAACAGCGATGGCATCGACCCGGACGGATGCCGGGATCTGATTATCAGCGATTCCCGTTTGCGTTGCGGAGACGACTGCATTGTCATCAAAAGCACAAAGGGCGATGCCAGCGAAAACGCGGTCATTACCAACTGTCTGTTGGAAACCCCCAAAGCCTGCTTCAAGCTGGGGACGGAAAGCTTCGGCGACTTCCGCAATATCCTATTGAGCAATTGCGTATTGCGCGGGGATGTGGGCTTCGGGCTCTACTTGAAAGACGGCGGATGCATGGAAAACATTCGCGGGATGAACTTGATTTTTGATACCGCCTCGGAATGGCCGGTTTTGATCGATGCCATGGCCAGGGACTACCAGTCGGGCAAACCCGCCGGCGTGATCCGCAACGTCTGTCTTTCGGATTGCACCCTCAAAGGTCCCGGACGGGTGTGGATCGAGGGTCCCGAAGACCAGCCGCTGGAAACCATCACCCTTCGCAACCTCGATTGGGACGTGACGGCACCGGTTTCCCAGCCGCCCGCGACCAAGCCCACCGGGTCCGCCCGCACCCGCATTGATCCCGATAGACCCAAATACGAGGATCAACCCGAACATATCCTGGCCATCCACACTCGTGGACTGCGGGTGGAAAACGTTCATCTTCACGGATGCGATGGCGACCGGCCATTGCTTTATACGTCATGAATACAGGCATCATCGGCGTCAGTGGGTTTGGGGCCCGGCACTATGACGATCTGCTCCGCGAGGTGGAGCGGGGGAACGCGACCGCGTCCGCCGCCTGCATCATCAATCCGGAGGAAGTCCCTGAAAAGGTGGCGAAACTTCAATCGCTGGGCTGTCGCATTTACGGGGATGTGAAGTCGTTCTTCGCCGAGGAGAAGGGGCGGTTGGATCTGGTGATGATTCCCACCGGGATCGCCACCCATCGCCCGTTCACGGAAATGGCTCTCGCCGCCGGCGCGCACGTCTTCGTGGAAAAACCGGCCGCCGCCACGGTGGCGGATGTCGCGGCCATGATGGCCGCCGAGGCAAACGCCGACCGTCGCGTGTTTGTCGGGTTTCAACACCGCTACGATCCGTTGACCCGCGAACTGCAACAACGGTTGCTTTCGGGTGAATTGGGGCGCATCCGGGAAGTGAGGGGACGGGGCGGCTGGCCCAGACCCATTGCTTATTATCAGCGAAATGCTTGGGCGGGCAGACTCCGGCAGGGGACCGAACCCGTGAATGACGCCCCTTTTCACAATGCCTTCGCCCACGACCTTTTGACCGCACTCTGGTTCGCCTCTCCCGAGGCCGGACGCCCCGCCGAACCTCTCCAGGTCGAAGCCGAGTTGTACCGGGCGAACGACATCGAGAGCTGTGACACCGCCTTTCTTCATCTGCAAACCGACGGCGTGCCCGTTCATTTTGCCTTCAGCCACGTCAGCGAAACCCAAATGGAGCCGATGATTCGCGTCGTCGGTGAAAAAGGCGAGTTGACTTGGACGCATGACGGGGCCTGGCTTCAGGGTCGGGAGGGTCAAACGCACCACAATTGCCTTCGGCATGAGGCCTTGCGGCCGGTGATCTTCCAAAATATCCGCGACGTGTTGCGGAAAAATCCTGAAGCGGGCCCGGTTTGTTCGCTTTCCATGGCCCGGGCCCTCACCCGCGCGGCCACCCTGGCCCTCGCGCATCCCATCCACCAAGTGGACCCGCTTCATGTCCGCCGACTCCCTACGGCTGATCGCGGGGATCGTTGGGTCTGGGACGGACTGGACGCGCGGTTGGCCGGATTTATCGACGAAACCCGCGCGGGATAATCGAAGGCGCTTACCAGTCGCCGAGAAAGACGTTCATGCCGTTGTTGGACGCTTT
Organism: Verrucomicrobiota bacterium; assembly: GCA_020831635.1. Taxonomy (GTDB): domain Bacteria; phylum Verrucomicrobiota; class Kiritimatiellia; order SS1-B-03-39; family UBA6053; genus PXAS01. Next base: position 13,452 of record JAFIGC010000016.1, read on the forward strand.
TTTGTAGACGAGTTCGAGGGCGTCGAGGAAGCGTTCTTCTCCGCGCCACATGGGGAAATGGCCGAGGTGTTTGGAGAGGGCCCCGGGGCTGGGGGGAATGCGGGTGTCGGAGAGGTGTTCTTCGTTGATGGTGCCGCCGTTCCAGAAATAGACGACCTCATTGGTCATGGGGCGTCCCAATTCCCGGGGGCCGCTGTGTAGCTCCATGTCCAAATAATCGGCTTTGGTTTTCTTGCGGGTAATGCTGGAGCCGATGTCTTGGATCAGTTTTTCCCGGTCCAAGCCGCGCAGGCGCATGAACAGAAAGGGATCGCGGTCAAATTCTTCCGCCAGCAAATAATAGACGGCGATGATGTGACGGCAGAGCCCTTTGGTGGTGCAGGTGCAAGAGGTTTCCAAGTCGGTAATGTCCTTGGGGAATAGGGGCAGGCCCTGATCCTCGAAGGTTTCTTCGATGGATTCCGGCATTTGACCGGAGAGGAGTTTGGCCGCGAAAATCGCTTGGCTGGACAGGGTTTCCGCCAGTTTGCCCCATTGGTCTTCGGGCGCGGGTTTGAAGCGGATGTGGACCTTGTGCGGTTGTTCGCGGGAACCTTGCACGGTGGCGCGCACGGTGCCGTTTTCGATTTTGAGGGCGAGCACCTGTCCGGCCTGGGCGTAGGCACGGCCTCGGGGCAGTTCCGCGCCCATGTAATGGTTTTCCAGCACCGCCATCCAGCGTTTGGTCCACCAGTTCTTGCCGACTTTGCGGCTTTTGGTTTGGGCGCGAATGCCGCCGTGCGCGGTAAGGGGGCGGTTGCCTCTGTTGTTGTTGCTGTTGCTGTTGGTATCTGACATGGTTGAGTGTTCCCTTTCGGTTCCCGGGTTTATTCCCCGATGGCGTCTTTTTGCAGTTGGAACAGGTTTTTAAGGTCTTCGGTGGACAGCTCGGTGAGCCAGGCTTCATCGCTGCCCACGACGCTGTCGGCGACGTCTTTTTTGTGTTCAAGCATATCGTCGATGCGCTCTTCCAAGGTTCCGGCGCACAGGAATTTGTGGATCTGCACGTTTTTGGTTTGGCCGATCCGGTACACCCGGTCGGTGGCCTGGTCTTCCACGGCGGGGTTCCACCAGCGGTCGTAGTGGAACACGTGGTTGGCGCGGGTGAGGTTGAGTCCGGTACCGCCGGCCTTGAGCGAAAGCACGAAGATATGGGGGCCGTTGTCTTCCTCTTGGAAGCGTTCGATCATTTTGTCGCGCGCTTTTTTGCTGACGCTGCCGTGCAGGAAGATGACTTCCTGTCCGAAGGTGTCCTGCAAATGCTGCTGCACGATCTTGCCCATTTCCACGAACTGGGTGAAAATCAAAGCGCGTTCGTCCACTTCGATGATTTCCTCCAGCATTTCCGTGAGCCGGGCCAGTTTGCCGCTGCGGTTTTCGAAAGGCTTGCTTTCGGAGAGGTACTGGGCGGGATGGTTGCAGATTTGCTTGAGTTTGGTGAGGGTGGCCAAGACCAGACCTTTGCGTTGAATGCCTTCGGTGGACTCCAGCGCATTTTCCACGTCCTGAACCAAGGCTTGGTAGAGGGAGGCCTGTTCCTTGGTGAGGTTGCAGTAGACTTTCATCTCCATCTTGCCGGGCAGATCCTTGATGATGGTCTTGTCGCTCTTGAGGCGGCGCAGGATGAAGGGGTTGGTCAGGGTCTTGAGGTTCTGAATGGCCACGGGATCCCGGTTGGCCTGAATGGGAAGAATGTAGTTGCGTTTGAAGTCCGCCTGCGTTCCCAAAAAGCCGCCATTCAAAAATTCCATGATCGACCAAAGATCGCCCACGTTGTTTTCAATGGGGGTACCGGTGAGGGCAATGCGGTTGTCGGCCTTGATGGAACGGGCGGAACGCGCTTGCTTGGTCTTGGGGTTTTTGATGTTCTGGGCTTCGTCGAGGATGGCACCGCCCCAATCAATGGTTTTCAGAATCTCAATGTCCCGATGCAACAGGGCGTAGCTGCTGATAATGATGGCGTATTTTTCGGCATCCTTCTTAAAAGCCGCGCCTTTGTTGCGGTTCACGCCGTGGTGGACGAGAACGGGCAGTTCGGGGGTGAACTTTTTGGTTTCTTTGTACCAGTTCCCGGTGAGGGACGTGGGGCAGATGATCAAATACGGCTTTTGGTGCCCTTCTTCCCATTCGTGTTGAATGAGGGTCAAGGCCTGAATGGTTTTCCCCAAGCCCATGTCGTCGGCCAAACAGGCGCCGAGGCCCCATTTTTTCAGGAACGCGAGCCAAGAGTAGCCCCGCAACTGGTAAGGACGAAGTTCGCCGGTGAAGCCGGAAGGGACGGGGAGTTCTTCGAAGGTGGTGGAACCCTGCAACTGGGCCAGGAAGTCATGCACCCAGCCGCTGGCCTCCACGCCGTCGAATTGAAAATCGTCATTCGATTTGGTGGCGCCGAGCGCCATTTGCACGATGTCGCGCAGGGGGGCTTTGGCCTGATGATCCTCGTCGGTGATTTTGAGGGCGCGTTCGACCTCTTTTTCGCCGAGTTGGATCCAGTGTCCGCGCATTTGCACGAGCGGGACCTTGGATTTGGCCAGTTCCTCGAGTTCCTGTCGGCTGATTTTTTCGCCGCCGAGGGTGATTTCCCAGTCGAATTCGAGGATCTGGTCGAGGCGAAAAGTTTGTTTTTTGCCTTCTTTTCCGGTGGGGGCGGAGATGTTGGCGACATCACCGGCCAAGACGGCCCGGGCGCCGAGGCGATGGCTGCTGCCGTGGGTGGTCCACCATTCGGGGGTGAGGGCGCCGAACCCGGCCTGTTCCAAGGCCAGTTGGCGTTGGGTCAGAAATTCGTAGGCACCTTCGGTGTCCAAGGGATATCCCACGGGGGCGTCCTGCCGCAGACTGTTTTCGATGCGGGGGCAGATGGTGCTGGCGATGCCGAGGGAGGAGAGCAGGAATTCCTTGGCGTCAAAATAGTCCGTGTTCAGCACTTTCGCTTCTTCGGGGCTGGGCTTCCAGACGTGCTCGGCGGGGACCAGGAGATCGGGGTCGCTGAGGGATTGCAGGTGGAAATGGACGAACCATTCCGGATTCTCCTTGTTTTTCGCGTCTTTTTCCGTGGGTTCCTCCAAGCGGAGGCACAGGCGGAAGGGCGTGGCCGTGGAGAGGGAAATGGGTTTGCGCCAATTGCGCACCTGACGATACAGTTCCTCCAAATCCTCGGGGGCGTCCGGCAGAATCGGTTCTTCGGTGACCAAGGCGTTGAGCCAGTGGTCGTGCATGCTGTCAAATTCGGTGCCGGGATCGCTGAGAAAGCTTTTCGGCCAACTGGATTGCTGTTGGGTGAAAATCGAATACCGGGCCAGATAATCGACAATTTGCATGACAAACTCTTTCACCATGGTGCCGGGATAGAGCTTGGGGAGGGCGTCTTCGCCTTTCATCGGTTGCATGCATCCGCAGGAGTGGGGCATGCCGTCGATCAATTCGGTGAGATAATCAAGGTCGCTGCCGAGGAAAATCGGTTCCCAGATGGCTTCCATCTCGCCGGCTTTGGTGCGTTCCAAGCCGGGGAGGTATTCCTGACGGGCCACCAAAGCGCCGGCAAAGCGCATGACTTTGGTCCAGAAGGCGAGGTCGGCGCCGCCCATGACCCCGGAACCGATCAGTTCCTTGTCCACGAAGGCGGCCAAAAAGCCGATGGTGCTTTCCAGGGTGAGCGTGAGCGTGGTCACCCGCCAAGGCTGTGGGGACACGTCCCGGTGGGCCACGGGGTTTTTGCTCAGCAGGGGGCTGGATGCAATGGCGGTTTTACCGGAAGTGGGGAGCCATACGGTGCGCATTTCCCCTTCCTGGCGGCGGATGGACCGATCAAAGAGGGTGTCCGCAAGGATTTCCTTGAGGGTGTCCTCCCCGGCGTCATAGGGGAAAAGGGGGACCCGTTTGCCACTGCCGGCCATGGCAGTGCCTTCCAAGTCGTCCACTGGCTTTTCACCCCAGAAATGTAGTTGATGGTCCGCGTAAGTCGCGTGAAGAATAATCATGCCTCGTCTCGAAATCTTGTTAGAAATTGATAATCGTCCATATAAACGGAGAAGTAAGCATCCTAACAGAAAATCTCCTTGATTACGATGTAATTTCTGACATTTTTTTGCCTTGCCGCCTGTAATTCATGGGACTATACCATACTTTCGCCGCCTGAACCGAACTTCCAACGGAACTTTATGTCATGTCCCACTCCCCGTCTCCTTCCGTGAAAATTTTGGAAATTCACCCCTTCGCCTCCTCGAATTCCGTCCCCTGGCTGCTGGAATGTTTGCCCCTGCTGGAGGACAATTTCGGCTGGTTGCTGACCTCGCCGGGCGGCAAAACCCTGGTGGTGGACGCGCCGGAGGCAGGGCCGTTGTTGGAGGCGGCCTCCCGATCCGGGCGAACCCTCTCTGAATTGTGGATCACCCATGGGCACCGGGACCACACCGCGGGCATTGCGGGACTGGTCCGGTCCACCGGATGCAAAGTGCGCGCCCACCCCGAACTGGAAATCCCGGGGGCGGATCCGCTACCGGACGAGGGGACGGTTTCGTTTGATGGAGAAGCGTTTACAATCATGAACACTTCCGGCCACTCGTCTTTGGACCTGAGTTTTCACGCCCCCGGATTGGGCCTCTGTTTCTGTGGGGACACCCTGTTTACGGGCGGGTGCGGACGGCTTTTCACGGGCGAACCGGAGCGCATGTGGGCCTCTCTCCTGCGTTTGCGGGCCTTGCCGGATGACACCCTTTTGTGTTGTGGTCACGATTATGCCGGGGACAATTTCACGTTCGCGACCCGGACCTTTCCCGAAGTTCAAATTTTCCGGGACCGTTTGGAGGAGGTGGAAAACGCCCGCCGGAAAGGGGACTTTCTGATGCCGACCACCGTGGGCATGGAAACCCGTTCCAACCCCATGCTCATGGCGGACCACGTTCGCCTGGCCGAAGCGCTGAACCTGGGCGGAAAACCCGCGGCGGAAGTCTTTGCCAAAATCAGGGAAATGCGAAATCGGCTTTGACCTTTGCCCTGCTTTGCGTCAGTATACGCGCCATGGACATCCCCCCTCCTTACGAATTCCCGCATATTCCACATCACGCACAGCTCTTGGACCGTGGCGTGGTCATTCCGCATCCCGCTTCCGTGTTTATCGACTCGGATGTCGATCAGGAGCGAATTGCCCCCGGGGTGGTGCTGCATCCCGGCACGCGCCTGTCGGGTGAAACCCTGTCCATTGGACCCGGTTGCGTGATTGGCGGGGAAACCCCGGCCACGGTGGTGGATTGCCAACTGGGCCACGATGTGGCCCTGAAAGGCGGGTTTTATCAAGGGTCGGTGTTTCTGGACGAAAGCGGTTGCGGGTCCTCCGCCCACGTGCGTCCGGGTTGCCTTCTGGAAGAAGAAGCCTCCATCGCCCACGCGGTCGGACTGAAACAAACCATTTTGCTTCCCTTCGTGACCCTGGGGAGTCTGATCAATTTTTGTGACGTGTTGATGGCGGGGGGCACCAGCCGCAAGGACCATGGCGAGGTGGGGTCCTCTTTCATTCATTTCAATTTCACGCCGCATGGCGACAAGGCCACGCCGACGTTGATCGGAGACGTGCCCCGGGGCGTGCTTTTGGATCAGCCCCCAGTGTTTCTGGGCGGGCAGGGGGGCATTGTCGGTCCCGTGTCCGTCGAATTCGGGGTGGTGCAGGCCGCCGGATCGATTTGCCGGGAGGACATGGATTGTCCGGGGCATCTTTACCGTTTTGCCGGGGCGGGGCAAACGAGCGCGCAACCCTACGCCAAAGGTCGGGTGCGGGACGCGGAACGGCGTTTGCAGGCCAATTTGCGGTACATCGGCAACTTGTTCGCCTTGCGCTTGTGGTACCAGACGTTTCGCAAACCGCTGATGTCCGCGGATCCGTATCGGGAGCGGTGCCGGGTGGCTGCGGTTGAAGTTCTGCGAGAGGCCGCCGAGGAGCGGGTGCGTCAACTCGACAAGTGGGTCAAGAAACTGGACGAGGCGCATGGCGAGGCGGGCGGAGATGCGGGGGAGGCCTTGGAAGTGGCCCGCCGCTGGCCTTTGATGCATGAAGCCCTGCGTCTCGAATTGGAGGCGGAAAGCGCGGCGCCCGCCCTGGCGAAGATTGCCGAAACCCATGCCGAACATGCCGAAAGCGTGCCCTTGGCCGTGAAGGGCCTGAACGCGGAAGAGCGTAAAACCATTTTTTCAAGATTAAACACCGAAGTGCAACGGGCCCTGTCCATCGCGGACCGCGCCCAATAAAGAGGAATTTTTTTATGGCTAGAATGTTTGGAACCGATGGCGTTCGCGGCGTCGCGAACGTGGGACAAATGACCGCGGAAAACGTGCTCGATATCGGGCGCGCCACCGCGTATGTTTGCAAACGCAACCACTGCAAGGGTCGCCGCAGGCGGATTGTGATCGGCAAGGATACCCGCGTGAGCGGGTACATGCTGGAAAGCGCCCTGTCCGCGGGCATATGCTCCATGGGCGTGGACGTGTATTTGTTGGGGCCCATTCCCACCCCGGGCATTGCCTTCACCACCCTGAGCATGCGCGCCGACGCCGGGCTGGTGCTTTCCGCCTCCCACAACCCCTTCGAAGACAACGGTATCAAGATTTTTTCCCACGACGGCTTCAAGTTGCCCGATGCCGTGGAAGATGAAATTGAAGACATCATTACTTCCGGACGCATCAAAAACGTGCGCCCGGTTTCCGATGAAGTGGGGCGGGCCAAACGCATTGACGACGCCATTGGCCGCTACATCGTTTTCTGCAAAAAAACCTTTCCCAACGATTTGAGCCTGGAAGGATTGCGGATTGTATTGGATTGTGCCAACGGCGCCACCTACAAGATCGCCCCGATTATTTTCGACGAATTGGGGGCCGAGGTCGTGCCCATCCACAATTTGCCCAACGGGCTGAACATCAATGACAATTGCGGTTCGCAGCACACCGAGGATTTGTCCCGGAAAGTGTTGGAAACCCGCGCCGATTTGGGGTTGGCCTTTGACGGGGATGGCGACCGGGTCATCGCCGTGGACGAAAAGGGCGAAGAACTCACCGGCGACCATTTGATCGCCATTCTCGCCCGTTTCATGAAAGCCCACGGAACCCTGCCCAACAACAAGGTCGTGACCACGGTGATGAGCAATTTCGGCTTTGTAAAGTGTATGCGGGAGTTGGAAGTGGATCTGGAAATGACCAACGTCGGCGACCGGTACGTCCTGCAACGGCTGCTGGAGAGTGACGGCGTTTTGGGCGGAGAACCCAGCGGGCACATCATTTGCCGTGACCACCACACCACCGGGGACGGGATCATCGCGGCCCTGCAATTGCTTCGGGTGATGCAAACCGAAAAGAAAAAGCTCTCCGAACTCGCCGGCATCATGGAAATGTTCCCCCAAAAACTCATCAACGTGTCCGTCAACGACAAACCGCCCTTGGATGAGGTGAAATCCATTCAAACCGCCATTTTGGAAGCCGAAGCGGCGTTAAACGGAGACGGTAGGGTATTGGTCCGCTACAGCGGCACCCAGTCCATGTGCCGGGTGATGGTGGAAGCCTCCACCGCCGCGCTGACCGAATCCATTGCCAATCGTCTCGCGAAAACCGTCGGCGCCGCCTTGGGAGGACATTAAATTGCATTTCCCGGGCTTGAAATCCCTTATGATGCTTTTGCCGGCGATCATGATCGCTTTGGCCGCCCTTCCGGTCTCCGGGGCCGATCCGGCGCCGACGGTGGTGCAAAGCGATTGGGGGCCTTTTTATGCCCGATGGACGGATGTGCATGACAACACCCGCACCCGGGCGCTGGGACCGGTCTACGAAAAAATCGAAACCCCGGAAAATTGGCAGTTTCAGGCCGTGCGACCCTTTCATTCCCTGTGGGATCACGAGGGCGACCGGGTGGAGCGTCGCGAAGTGCTTTGGCCGGTGGCCAAGGCCTCGCGTCGCGGAGATGCCCGCAGTTGGCGGTTTTTGCTGACCTTTGGGATGAATTGGGATGTCAACGATCCCGAATCCCGCCATCGCCTTTGGGTGCTGCCATTTTATTTTCATGGCCGCGATACGAAAGGCGAAGACTATCGGGCCGTTTTTCCCCTGGGCGGTACCCTCCATGAGTTTTTCCTCTGGGACGAAATTCGGTTCGTGCTCTTTCCCCTCTACGTCGAAAGTCGCAAGAACCAAATGGAAGCCCAAACCGTGTTGTGGCCGCTGTTGTCCCGCACCGAAGGCCCCGGCATCCGACGCGCCCGCTTTTTTCCCTTTTATGGATACAACGAACGAGAGGGCCTGGGGCGCAAAACCTTTGTCATGTGGCCGATATGGAACCAGGTGGAATACACCATGCCGCAAAATCAGGGGAAAGGGTGGATTCTGTTCCCCATAACCGGTCATTTGAAGCTGCGGGACCAAGAAAGTTGGTGGATTTTGCCGCCTCTGTTCCGCTATCATATTGGCGAGGAAAAAAACCGTTTGTTGGGTCCATGGCCTTTCGTGCAGATCAGCGAAGGCGCCACGGACAAATTTTACCTGTGGCCCCTCTACGGAACCAAAACCATTGGGACGGTCCAACGCGATTTTTATCTCTGGCCCCTCATTTGGAACGAGCGAACCGAAGGACCCGACACCGTGAAACGTCGCTTCACCTTGGTGCCATTCGTGCAAAATTTTCACGAAACCCATGCCGAAACCGAGGAAACCGAAAGCCGTTATACCAAGTTGTGGCCCTTCGGCTCCCATTTGTATCATGCCGAGGGTCCGGTTCGCCGCACCGTCTTTCCCGATTTGAACCTGTTCCGGGGCGGACCCGTCGAACGCAATTACGCCCCCTTTTGGCATCTGTTTGTGCGCGAACAGGTCGGAGAGAAAATCGACACCGAAATCCTATGGGGCATGTATCGCTCCATCAAGCGGGGCGAGGAAACCCGTCATCGCAGCCTGTTTCCCTTGGTTTCCTGGGGACGGGAGCCCGAGGGACGTTCTTTCAGCTTGCTGAAAGGCCTGTTCGGGTATGAACGCGTGGAGTCAAAAAAATCGTGGCGTTTCCTGTACCTTTTCCGATTTGGAGATAAAGAGGCAACACAAAATGAAGATTGAGACAGGCGCATGATTACCCGAGAACCTTATTACTGCCCCGAGTGCACCTCCATGTTTGCCCGATGGGGGTACAAAGGCCTGTCTTTTTGCCAGCAGGTGGGACAGGCCCTGTTGGTGGCGCTTCGGGCCATCGTCTACATCCCCCTGATGTTCAGCAAGCGGAACCGGCACGAGGTTTGGTATCAGTTGTTTTTCACTGGCATCAAAAGCCTGCCCGTCATCAGCGTGGTGGCGCTTTTCACCGGCATGATTTTTGCAGTGCAAACCGGGATTGAGCTGGCCCGCTTCGGTCAGGAGGTGCAAGTGGGCGGTGCCGTGACCGTAGTGATGCTTCGGGAAATGGGACCCTTTATGACCGGCTTGATTATCGCCGCCTCGGTGGGGTCCAGTATCTCCGCCCAACTGGGGACCATGACCGTCAGCGAAGAAATCGCGGCCTTGGAAATCATGTCCATCGACCCGATCCGCTTTCTGGTCATGCCCAGGATGATCGCCCTCTTGGTGATGATGCCGCTGCTCACGCTCTACACGGATTTGCTGGCCGTGGCCGGCGGCGCCATCATCGGGGTCACGCAATTGGGCGTGGAGGTTCAAGCATACCTCGACAACGCCGTGCTCTACGCCGAACTCAAGGACCTATACACCGGACTTTTCAAAGCCCTCTGCTTTGGGTTCATCATCTGCGCGGTGGCCTGCCATGAAGGCTTTACCACCACCGGCGGCGCCGTGGGCGTCGGGAAAGCCACCCGGAGTACCGTGGTGATTTCCTTCCTCGTCATTCTCGTGACCGGATTCATCCTCACCAAAATGTTTTACAATTGAGGCCCTCATGATCAAATTTGAAAACGTGATCAAAGAGTTTGGAAAAGTGCCCGTATTGCGGGGCTTCAATTTGCACATCCGCAAAGGCGAAACCATTTCCCTGGTGGGCACCTCCGGGGCTGGAAAAAGCGTCACCCTCAAGCATATGGTCCGACTTCTGACCCCGACCACGGGCGATGTCCTCATTGACGGCACCCGCATCAATGACCTCAACGGCGAGGAACTCGGCAAAATCCGATCCCGCTTCGGGTACCTGTTCCAGAGCGCGGCCCTTTTGCAGTGGCTGACCGTGTACGAAAACGTGGCCTTGCCCTTGCGGGAAAACACCCGCATGAGCGAAAAGGAAATTCACAAAAAGGTGGACGCGGTGTTGCAAAAAGTCGGGCTCGAAGACGCTGCGGAAAAATTGCCCGCCAGCATTTCCGGCGGCATGCAAAAACGCGCGGGCTTGGCCCGGGCCGTGGTCACCGAACCCGACATCCTCCTCTACGACGAACCCACGTCCGGCCTCGATCCCGTGACCTCCCGCACCATCGACGAACTGATCCACAAGCTGCAGAAAGATCTGGGGGTCACCAGCGTGGTCGTGACGCACGACATGATCAGCGCCCTCACCATCTCCGACCGCATCGCCATGTTGCATCAGGGCGAAGTCGTCGAGGTGACTCCGCCCAATGAATTTTTGCATTCGAAGAACGAAATCGTCCGCGGATTTCTTGACTCCCAGTGCATTCACACCGAATTTTTCGAAGATTTTCCAGAAAGGATTCTCAAATGAGTACCAAACAACGCCGTTCCGATGTCACCACCGAAATCGTGGTGGGCGCTTTCATGTTCGTCATTCTTGTCGTCTTGCTGACCATTTCCGTGGTCATCAGCCAAAACAAACTGTTCGAACGAACCTACTTTTTAAATGTCAGATTTCCAGACGTGGGGGGGCTGAAAACCGGTGAGCCCGTATTTTTGCGCGGGGTCCGGGTGGGGAATGTCAACGAAATCAGTGTACCGCCAAGTGGGCGGGGCGTGGATGTGGGTCTGCGGCTGACCATGGAGGTGGAATTGCACGAGGATTACCGCTTCATCATCGAACCTTCTTCCATGCTGGGCGGGATGCGGTTGGTAATTGAAGAAGGTTCCGAAAGCATGCCGGTGTTGACTGGTGACGACTTGGAAAAACTCAAGGGAACGCCCGTGGTTCATTTCTTGGACGAAGCCACGGAAACCGTGCTGTTGGTGCGCAAAGCCTTGGAAGAGGACGGAATTTTGGAAGATATCAAAGTGTTTACCACCAACATCAGGGACATCACCACGAAAATCAACACCGGAGAAGGCTCTCTCGCCAAACTTGTGAATGACGATGCGCTCTACGGGCAGGCGACGGAATTGGTTGACAATCTGCGCAAGGCTTCCAAGGACATTGGCGGCATCACCGCCCGATTGGCCGAAGGAAAGGGCTTGGTGGGCAAGCTGTTGTCTGAGGACGAAACCCTCTACAACGATTTCGCCGCCACCATGGCCAATCTCAACGCCGCCACCGAGGATGCCCGCAAAATGCTGGCCCGAATTGAAGCCGGCGAGGGGACCGTGGGCAAATTGCTCAGCGCGGATGCGGAGGTTTATGACGATCTCCGGGACACCGTCGCCGCCCTCAAGGAGTTCACCGGAACCCTGAATGAACAGGAGGGAACCCTGAAGCTGCTGATGACCGAAGACGTGCTCTATCGCAAAATCGTGTCTCTCGTCGACGAAGCCCGCGCCACCATTGACGATTTCCGGGAAACCTCGCCCATTACCACGTTCAGCTCCATTTTCTTCGGCGCTTTTTAAGAACCTGATCCTTCATGACCCCGTGGCGAACATTTCCACTTCTGCTCCTCTTCGCATTTGGCGGAGGGTCATTTGCGGACGACAAGAATGGACGGTTGGATTTAGCCCTCCGCCAAGGCTTTGAAGAGGAATTCACCCAAAACGATCAGGCGCACGCCTATCGGGAAACCGTTTACACGCTGAATGCATCTTCGAAGGATCCTCTTGGATACCGTCACCAATATCGGGTTTTCGATCTGCCCGATCGCGACGACGTTTCTCCGGCCACCAACGGACATTTGCACGCCACCGGACCGGTGTTCCGATTCTCCGCGGGAACCGCCGAAGTGACCCTGCATCCCTTGATGGCCGTTTCCTCCAATGTGCTTCGGGAGACCCGTGACTTTGAATTTCGCGATTTGCAACCCCATGGCAAAGCCGCTTGGCAGGCCCCGGCTCTCGCAGATGGCCAATGGCGATGGGGGTTGCAGTCGGACAGCCGTTGGGGGCGTATGCTGGCCTATCCCCATGTTTCGTGGGAAAGCGCCGGGGAGGGCCCGCTACAACTTTCGCTCGGTTTGCCTGACAGCGCCCTCGTCTGGACCCCGGCCCGGGCATGGACGGTCTCCATGGATGTGGGGCCCGACGGCGGCGAATGGCGGGTACGCGACGCCGAATTCGAACGCACTTCGACCTTCCGGGAACGTCGTTGGCGTTGGGCGGGAAGCGTTACCCGCACGTTCGGCCCCCATGCCTCCCTCAGCGGCGGCGTCGAATACGCCTTTGAGCGCCGCTGGGAATATACCCTTGAAAACGGAGAAACCCAACAAATTTCCCCGCCCAACGCCCCCATGCTGTTCGCGGCGGTCCAGGTGGGGTTTTGAAGAAGGCCCGCTGGCACATTTTTTCCTTTGGGAGAGGGGAATTTCAGAACCTCATTCCCCTTTCCTTTTTCCCCATCAGCCCGCCACCATTTTGCATGGATGATCGGTTGAAGCTTTCCTTTCGCCCATAATTCTGCTATCAATTTTCCATGCGTTGCGCGATTTATCCCGGTACCTTTGATCCCATCACCCTTGGTCACATTGACATGGTGAAACGGGCCGCCCCGATTTGTGACAAGCTGATTGTGGGCGTGGCCCGCAGCACCCCGAAAAACGTGTGGTTCAGCATCGAGGAGCGGGTGGAACTGGTGCGAGAGGCCTTTCAGGGGCTGGAAGGCGTGGAGGTGCGGACCTTTGAGGGGCTGCTGGTGGATTTCGCCAAAGCCTGCGGCGCCGGGTTTATCGTGCGCGGGGTACGCGCCTTTTCCGATTTCGAATACGAATTGCAAATGGCGCTCATCAATCGGAAGTTGGCGCCGGACGTGGAAACGCTTTTTTTGATGCCCGCCGAAGAGTTTAGCTACGTCAGTTCCTCCCGGGTACGTGAAATCGCGGCCCTGAACGGGGATGTGCGTCGTTACGTCACCCCCGGGACCTATCAGGCCCTGCTCGACAAAATTCAGGCCCGGCAGGAAACCCGGGATACCCCGCGCAGATCCGCAGCCGGCGGTTGACTTTTTCTGTAAACTTGCGAAAGTGGATGGATCATGAACAGCCAATTACATTTGCATCTGGAATCCATGGAGCACGGCTCGGTTCTTCTCGAAGGCCGTTTGCCGGGCACCTTGTTGGATTTGGGCGACGACCCCACCGTACGCAATGTCGGTGATATCTCGTACAAGCTGACCGCGGAGCGAAAATCCCATGAAATCCTGGTTCGGGGAACCGTGGAGGCCCCCATGGAACTGGAATGTTCAAGAAGTGGGCTTTTTTTCTCGACAATCGTCCAAGAATCGGCTTTTTTACGCGACTACTCAAACTCGGACCTGAAAGGGCACATCAATCTGACCGAAGATATTCGGGAGGCGGTGATCATCAACATTCCCGCCTATCCAGTCAGCCCCGAAGCCCGATCAAAAGATTTTGTTCTCCCGGGGATCTCCACCGATGAAGATCCCGATCCGGCGCCCTCCGCATGGTCGGCATTGGATGACTTGAATTTACCGTAACCCTGAAAACATTTTCACCAACATTTTAACCCAAAGAGGTCATCATGGCTGTTCCAAAGAGAAAAACTTCAAAAATGAAAAAGCGCCTTCGCCGCGCTTCCCATAGTCGTCCCCTCCCCAAAGTGGGGGTGTGTTCCGCCTGTGGCGATCCTTCCCTGCCTCATCGCGTCTGCTCTTCCTGTGGTCAATACAATGGTCGCCAGGTGCTCACGGTTTCCGTGGACGACTGATCACCTTCCCGCGAACCACTACCGTTTCAAATGCGCATAGCTGTTGATGCCATGGGGGGAGATCATGCCCCCGGGGAAATTGTGGCCGGTTGTGTGGACGCAGTGCGTCAATTTCCCTCGGTCACCCGCCTGATTTTGGTGGGGGATCAAGACCTGATTCGCCAGGAATTGGACAAACACGGCGACACGCCCGATAAAATCGAGATCCGTCACGCCAGTGAAGTGGTCGAGATGGGCGAATCCCCGGCCATGGCCTTGCGCCGTAAAAAGGACTCGTCCATTGGCCGGGCCATTGAGCTGGTGAAAAACGGCGAAGCCGACGCGGTGTTTTCCGCCGGCAACACCGGGGCCGCCGTCGCCGGCGCCACCTTGAAGCTGCGGACCCTCAAAGGCGTGGACCGTCCCGCCATTGCCACCGTTTTGCCCACCCAAAAACATCCCTTTGTGTTGCTGGACTCCGGGGCGAACACCGACTGCACCGCGCAGATGCTTTGCCAGTTCGCGGTCATGGGCGATGTGTACGCCCGGGAAATTCTCGGGGTGCCCAGCCCAAAGGTCGGCCTGCTCAGCATTGGCGAGGAGGATGCCAAGGGCAACGACCTCACCAAGCAGACCTTCCGCATTTTGCAGGCCTCGCATTTGAATTTTACCGGCAACGTGGAAAGTCACGATATTTTCGAGGGCAAGGTCGACGTGGCCATTTGCGATGGTTTCGTGGGCAACGTGGTCCTGAAAACCGGCGAGGCCGTGGCCCGGGCCATGCGCAAATGGTTTCGGGATGAATTCACCGCGACCCTGCCGCGCAAACTGGGCGCGGCCATGCTCAAGCCCGCTTTCAACGCCATCAAGGCGAAATCCGACCCCGAAACTTCCGGAGGTGCCCCGTTGTTGGGCGCCAACGGCCTTGTGTTCATCGGCCATGGTTCTTCCTCCCGGCACGCGGTGTTCAATGCGATCAAAACGATACGGGACTCGTTCCAACACGACATCAACCATCACATTATCGACGACGTGGCGCGACTGGTCGAGGCCCGCAAAGCGATTTGAGAGAGATTCATGCCCATTCATATTCTCGGAACCGGCTCTTACACACCTGAAAAAGTGCTCACCAATCAAGAATTGGAAAAAATGGTGGAAACCAACGACGAGTGGATCACCACTCGCACAGGTATCCGCCAGCGGCACATTGCCGCCGAGCATGAAGCCACGTCCGATCTGGCCACCCACGCCGCGCGCATTGCCCTGGAATCCGCCGGAATGGGCGCTGAGGACGTCGATATCATTTTCGTGGCCACCTGCACCCCCGACATGGCGTTTCCGAGTACCGCCACCCTGGTTCAAGAAAAAATAGGCGCCAAAAACGCCTTCGCCATGGATTTGAGCGCGGCATGCACGGGGTTTGTGTACGGTTTGGAAGTCGCTCGCAATATGCTGGAAAGCGGACGCTACAAAACCGCCTTGGTGATTGGCGCCGAAAAGATGTCGTCCATCGTCAACTGGGAAGACCGGGGCACCTGTATTTTGTTCGGGGACGGTGCGGGCGCCGTCGTCATTTCCTCCCAAGCCGAAGGGCAGGGGGGCCTCGGTCCTTGCAATTTGGGTTCGGACGGCGCCTTGAGTGAATTGCTGATGGTGCCCGCAGGCGGCAGCCGTCGCCCGGTGGACGCCCAGGTGCTCATCGAGCGCAGCAATACCATTTGCATGGCGGGTCAGGAAGTGTTCAAGCATGCGGTGAACAACATGACCCAAACCGCAAAACATCTGCTCTCGGAAGCGGGCTGGGACCCGTCGGAACTGAATTTGGTGATTCCGCATCAGGCCAACAAACGAATTTTGGAAGCCATCCGCATTCGGGTGGGCGTTCCCAAAGACAATGTGTTCGTAAATGTAGACAAATATGGCAACACCTCCGCCGCCTCCATTGGCATCGCCTTGGATGAAGCGGTGCGAACCGGCCGACTTCACCCTGGCGACAAGGTGATGTTACTCGCCTTCGGGGCCGGTTTCACCTGGGGCGGCATGTTGCTGGAATGGAGAACCCCCCCATCATGAAAAAAACCGCCGTCATTTTTCCCGGACAAGGGGCCCAAGCCGTTGGCATGGGCAAGGCCCTTGTCGATGCCTACCCCGAAGCCCTCGATTGGTTCGCCCGGGCCTCGGAAACGCTTGGCTTTGATTTGGCCAAGGTTTGTTTCGAAGGTCCCGCCGAAGAACTCACCCGTTCCGACCGCGCCCAGCCCGCGATTTTCGTGCACAGCGTGGTCGCCTATGAATTGCTCAAGGCCAAGACCGGGCTGACCCCGGTGGCGGGCGGTGGACTCAGTTCCGGGGAGTGGGCGGCCCTGTATGCGGCCGGAGTGGTCAGCTTTGAAGACGCCATCCGCATACTTCGCGTGCGCGGAGAGGCCATGCAGGCCGCCTGCGAAGCCGAAAAAAGCGGCATGGTGAGCATCATTGGTCTGGATGACGAAAAAATCGCCGCCATATGCGAGGAACTGGACATTCAAGTGGCCAACTACAATTCGCCCGGCCAAACCGTGGTCAGCGGCAAGGCCGAAAGCGTGGCCCGGGTACCGGAGAAAGCCAAAGCCGCCGGCGCCAAATTGGCGGTTTCCCTGCCGGTTGCCGGCGCTTTCCATTCCCGGATCATGGCCCCCGCCGAGAAAATCTTCGCCGATTTCCTCAATGAAATCGAGTTTTCCGAGCCCAAGTTCCCCGTCATGTCCAACGTCACCGGCGGGGTGCATGAAAACGCCGCATCCATTCGCGCCGACATGCCCCGACAAATCACCGGATCGGTGCGATGGGTGGAAAATGTGGTGCTCATGGCCGGTCTCGGCGTGGAGCAAGTGGTCGAATGCGGACCCGGAAAGGTGTTAACCGGACTTGTGAAACGCATTGACAAGTCATTTGATCTGCATAACGTATCAGACAATGCAACCTTGGAGCAGGCCATCGCCTCTCTGTAATTTACACACGAAAACGAAAGAAAGAATCTATGGCCCTTTTGGAAGGAAAAGTCGCAGTTGTCACCGGAGCCGCCCGCGGCATTGGTCAATCCATCGCCCTCCGCCTCGCGGAAGAAGGCGCGGATCTGGCTCTCTGTGATGTACAGGCCGAATGGCTGACGGAAACCAAGGAAAAGGTCGAGGCCCTCGGGCGTCGCGCCGAAGCCTATGGGGTGGACGTGAGCAAAGGGGACCAAGTGCAGGCCGGCGTGGCCGCCATGGCCAAGGATTTCGGTCATATCGACATCGTGGTGAACAACGCCGGCATTACCCGGGACGGTCTTTTGATTCGCATGAGCGAAGAAGACTGGGACTTGGTGATGAACATCAACCTCAAAGGCACGTTTTTGATGACCAAGGCCGCGGCCAAGGTCATGATGAAGCAGCGTTCCGGCGTTTTCGTGAACATTTCCTCCGTGATCGGCCTTATGGGCAATCCCGGACAGGCCAACTACGGCGCGTCCAAAGCCGCCGTGAGCAACCTCACCAAAACCGCCGCCAAAGAATTGGCCGCCCGCGGCATTCGCGCCAACGCCATTGCCCCCGGTTTCATCAAAACCAAAATGACCGACGCCCTTTCCGAGGACGTCCGCAATCAAATGCTTGCCGTGATCCCCATGAAGGATTTCGGCACGCCCGAGGACGTGGCCAACGTGGTCCTGTTCCTCGCCAGCGATCTTTCCCGGTATGTGACCGGACAGACACTTTCCGTATGCGGGGGCATGGTTACGGCCTGACCCCTTTTTTCAAACCAACACACCATGATCCAACCCCATTAGGAGTAATTACCATGGCCCTTGAAGACAAAGTCAAAGACATTATTGTTGAACAGCTCGGCGTTGACGCCGATCAAATTAAACCCGAAGCGTCCTTCATTGAAGACCTCGGTGCCGATTCCCTCGACACCGTGGAACTCGTGATGGCCTTCGAAGAAGAATTCGGCGCTGAAATCCCCGACGAAGACGCTGAAAAGCTCACCACCGTCGGCGGTGTGGTCGAGTACCTGAAGAGCAAGGGCATCGAGTAATTTCGATCTCGCTTTTTCTTGAAAAACCCCGCTTTGCGGGGTTTTTTTGTTTCAACCCCCTGAATAACCTCCGAATATCCAATTATGTCCGCTATCCCCCAACCCCTGCAAGGCATGTCCGACATCATTTCCCCGGAAGTGGAAGTCTGGCAAACCCTCGAAACCCGTGCCCGCGAAGTCCTGGCCCGTTTTGACTTCCGGGAGGTCCGCACGCCCATCGTCGAAATGGCTTCCGTGTATCTCCATTCTTTGGGGGACACCAGCGATATCGTGCAAAAGCAAATGTACGCCTTTGAAACCCGTGGCGGCAAGCAGGTTTGCCTGCGCCCCGAAGGTACGGCCGGGGTGATGCGGCATTTGGCGGGACGCGGACAGGAGGCCCAGGACGCGCGGGTCTATTACATGGGGCCCATGTTCCGCGCCGAACGTCCCCAGGCCGGACGCCGCCGCCAATTCCACCAGTTGGGCGTCGAATGCATGGGACCTCCCACACCGGAACAGGATGCGGAAGTGATCGCCCTTCAGGCCGCGCTTTTCGAAGCCTGGGAACTCGGTCCCGTGAGCTTTCAACTCAACACTCGCGGCAGCCCCGAGGATTTCCCCCGGATTCTCGAAGGACTACGCGGTGAATTGGAAGCCCGCAAATCCGATCTCTGCGAAGATTGTCAGCGCCGCATGGACAGCAACGTCTTGCGGGTCTTGGACTGCAAGGTCCCCGGCTGCAAGGAAATCGTCCAAGAACTTTCCCCCATCACCACTTGGATGGATCCGGCCTCGCTGGAATATTTCGACCGGGTACGCAAAACCCTCGATCTCCTGAAAGTGCCCTATGAAGTGAATCCTTTGCTGGTGCGCGGTCTCGATTATTATCAGCACAGCATCTGGGAGGTCACCTCCACCGCACTGGGCGCACAGGACGCGCTTTCCGGGGGCGGACGCTACCGCATGGCCATGGGAAAGGCCGAATTGGAAGGCGTGGGCTTTGGCATTGGTATGGAGCGCGTGCTGCTGGCCCTTTCCGAAGCCCAACAAGCCAAATTTTCCGTGGACGCAAAACCTTTGGTGATGCTCGTGGCCCAAAACGACGCCGCCCGCGAAGCCAATCTCTCCCTCGCCGCCGACCTGCGCCGGGCCGGACTCCGGGTGCGCATGGATCTCACCGGCAAAAGCATGAAAGCGCAAATGAAAGCCGCCGGACGCCAAAACGCCGCCACCGTCCTCATTCGCGGCGAAGCCGAACTCACGGCGGGAACCGTGCAATGGCGAGATATGAGCAACAGTGAACAACAGGAAGTGACTCTCGAAAAGGTCGTCGGACTTCTGGTAAAATAGACCGATTGGGCATAGGAAAAGGAACCACGCATTCCTGAGCCCGCGGAGCGTATTTTGGAGGCGCTCATCCACCTCTCCAAGCTTCTAATCCAACAACACCCAAAGCTTTTTGCGGCTTTCGGGATCGAGGGCTTCGGGGTCTTCCACGGTGTAGAGATCTCCGCAAATGTCGCGGATGAGGACGCTGCCGTCGCCAAATCGGCGGGGCCATTCGTCGAGTTCGGTTTGAAAGCCGCGGGGGCCTTGCCGGGTTTCCACTTCCCAGCAACGCAGTTCGATTTCTTTGCGGCATACGAGGATGCGGGTAATGACAAAGGTGTGGTCGCTTTCCTCGAGTTCGGATTCGAGCAAGGTTCTGGTCGCCTCGGGCAACGCGACGGGGTCGGGAATCAGGGCCGCTTCTTCGCCTTCTTCATCCCGCAGGGAAATCCATTTGCGGGGATGGGTCCAGGGAAAACAGCGGCTGACGCGCACAGTTAAACGTTTGTCTCCCTGAATCAGGATCAGTTTCCCGTTGGTGGCGCGTTCGAGTTGAAGGGGAGGGGGACTGCTCATACCGCGAATTTCTGGTGGAGTTCCTGTTGCATGTCGTAAAGTCCTTTGAACACCCCGTCGGGCAGGTTCAGGAGTTCGTCGTGGGTGCCGGTCTCGGCGATGCGCCCGTCTTTGAGCACGATCAGCCTGTTGGCGCGGCGCAGGGTGGAAAGGCGGTGGGCGATGGCGATGACGGTGCGGCCTTCCACAAGGCGGTCGAGGGCGTCTTGGATTTTCCGCTCGGTTTCGGTGTCCACGTTGGAGGTGGCTTCATCGAGAATGAGGATGCGGGGATTGTGGAGGATGGCCCGGGCAATGGAAATGCGCTGCCGTTCGCCGCCGGACAGGGTCTGGCCGCGTTCGCCGACCATGGTTTCGTATCCCTGCTCGAAACCGCAAATGAATTCGTGGGCATGCGCGGCCCGGGCGGCTTCGATGATGGCGCCCGGGTCCGGGTTTTCGAGACCGTAGCTGATGTTTTCCATGATGCTGCCGTGAAACAGAAACGGGTCCTGCAGCACCATGCCCACCTGGCGCCGATAGCTGCCGATGTCCAGATCCTTCAAATCCACGCCGTCGATCAGCGCCCGGCCCAGGGTGGGGTCGTAAAAGCGGGCGAGGAGATTGATGACGGTGCTCTTGCCGGCGCCGGAAGGTCCGACGAGTCCGATCATTTCCCCGGGCTGGACATGGAAGGAAATGTCCCGAAGAACTTGGCGAACCCCGTCGTAGGTAAAGCCCACGTTTTCAAAGACGATCTCCCCGCGCAGGGGGGCAAGGACCACCGGATTGGCCACGTCCTGGATTTGCGGTTCGGTGTCCAGCACCTCGAAAATCCGGTGGGCGGAACTCACGGCCCGGTTCATCATCCGGGTCATTTGCCCGATGGTTTCCAGCGGTTGCATGAACATGCCCGCATAGAGCAGGAAGGTCACGAAAGTGCCCATGGTGAGGGGAGGGGACTGTTCGCCGGTCAGGCGGGGCAGGGCGAACACATAGACGGACAGGGTAATGGCCTGAAAAGAGAAGGTGAGCAGAGGCCAGAAATGCGTCCACACTTTGTGAATTTCCGTGAAGGTGTCCAGGCAGTCGTCGTTTTGCTTGCCAAAGCGGCGCACTTCCCGCTCTTCCTGGTGAAAGGCTTTGACCACGCGGATGCCGGGGATGGTGCCGGAGAGCACCGAGGTGAGGTCCGACCATTTGCGCCAGGCCTTGAGAAAAATGGTCTGCATGCCCCGGCTGTGACGGTAAAACGCAAAGAGAATGAAAGGAACCGGAACCGTCAACAGAAGCCCCAGCCGCCAATCGAGGGTCAGCAACACCGTCCCCAGCCCGATCAGCATCAGCACCGAAAGGGCCACTTCGATGACCCCGAAGGCGATGAAATCCCAGAGACGGTCGGTGTCCGAGGAGCATCTGGAGATAATCGACCCGGTTTGCTTGCGGGTGAAAAAGCGGAGGCTGAGGGTTTGCAGGTGACCATACACGTGTTGTCGAATGTCGTGGGCCACCCGTTCGCCCATGAAGGCCATGCGGCGCAGGCGGATCCACAGAAAGAAAGCCCGCAAGAGAAACGCGCCGCCCAAGAGTCCGACATAGAGCCAAAGACGGTCCGCGCCCAGGGCACCCGCTTCGATGCCATCGATGAGCAGGCCCGAGACCCGCGGGGGCACCAGGGAAAGCGCGGTCATGCAAACCGCCGCGAATCCCCCGATCCACAAATCCGCTTTATAGGGCTTGAGGTAGCCCATCAGGCGCCAAATCACCGCCATTTGACTGCCCCGCACCGCCGCCTGGGCATTGCGAATGGGTTCGGCCACGCTTTCGGCGTAGACGGTGTCCGCATCCGTGTCCAGCGTGGAGGGGTCCTTGGACTCCAGCATGATTTTGATGTTTTCCATGCAGCGCTGTTGCCTGCGACTGAAACTCAGTTCCGCCAGCGGAGCGGCTTCCGGGTCCGTTCCCATGATTTTCCAGCGGGAGCAGGACAGGCCGCCGCCGGTTTCGATGCCGGAGATTTGTTCGCGGGGAATGCGGATCCAGCTTTGCTTGCCCGGTTCGCTCGCGGTCAGCGCCAGTTCGTTGGGACCGAGAATGACCCATTGTTCCTGCAAATTTCCCCGTGCGTCCAGATCCGCAAGCGCATACAGCATGATCGGCTGACCCTGCCAGAGGCGTTCGGTTTCCGCGCGCAGGTCATCGGGCAGCGCGACGGGTTGTCCGGTGTAACTTTGGATGAGACGTTGGTTCAGGGAGGAGGCCATAAGATTCGGGAGGGAATGTAAACCTTCCCCTTATCATCCCGATCATGGAAAAAGAAAGCGGAAAGGGAAATGAAAGTGAAGTTCGGAGTCCCGCGTTTAGGGCCTGTCGATTTATTGAAACGAAAGGTTTTTTTAACCGCTAATCGACGCTAATCTGCGCTAATATTAACAAAATATGTATTTTATTAGCGTAAGATAAGCGAAGATAAGCGGTTTCCTTATGAATTTTTGAATCAATCGACAGGCCTAAACGCGGGACTCCGAACATTTCAGAAACCGCTGGGAACGCTTAAAAACCATTTCCTTCTTATGTTATTGGTTATGGTTGGGTTATTTTGACGTAAGTTTGATAAAATTACGTGCGTTCGTCTTGAAAACATCTCTAAAAACCGTTAAAAAAATAACGATTAGCGTATCTTGTGAAAATAATGTCATTTTTTGTGTTGACCCTTTGGCTTTTGTCATGATATTGGGTCTCAATTGATTTTTTCACCCTTAGGAGAAGACGCGTTATGATTGCAGAAGCCAGAGACGGAGCCCAGACCCTGCTGAAATGTTTGGAAGCGGGCGGAATTGAGTACATGTTCGGATACTCCGGCGGTGCGGCCTTGCCGATTTTCGATGCCTTGGAGACGGCCGGCACCAAAATCAAGTTTGTGTTGGCCCGCCATGAGCAGGGCGCCACCCACATGGCCGACGGCTATGCACGGGCCACGGGCAAACCGGCGGCGGTGTTGGTGACCAGCGGTCCGGGCGCGGGAAATACGATTACCGGGATTATGACCGCCCACATGGATTCGATTCCCATGATCGTCATCACGGGTCAGCAGGTCACCTGGATGCTGGGCAAGGACGCCTTCCAGGAAGCGGACATTTTCGGCATCACCATGCCGGTGGTCAAACACAGTTATTTGGTCAAAGACACCGATGACATTCCCCGCATTGCCAAGGAGGCGATTCACATTGCCACCAGCGGCCGTCCCGGACCGGTGTTGATCGACATGCCCAAGAACATCAGTCAAGGCCCTTGCAATGCGCCCTTGGACATGCCCATGGATTTGCCGGGATATCATCCCGAAATCGCGAATGTTTTCAATCAAGAAGACGTGATCGCAATCGCCGATGCCTTGAACCGTTCCCAGCGTCCGTTGATCTTGGCCGGTCACGGCGCCATGTTGGCGCATGCGGGTCCAGAATTGAAATTCTTGGCGGAAACCTGTCAGATTCCGGTGACCTCGACCCTGTTGGGGAAGGGGATTTTTCCCGAGAGTCACGAATTGTCCCTGGGCATGCTGGGCATGCACGGCACCGCCTACGCCAACAAAGCCGTTTGCGAAGCCGACCTCATCATGTCCATCGGCTCCCGTTTTGACGACCGTATCATTGGCCAGGCCGACAAATTCGGTCGCAATGCCACCATCGTGCACATTGACATCGATCCTTCCGAGATCGGCAAGATGATCCGTCCCGATTTGCAGGCCATTGGCGATGCCAAGGTGATTCTCGCGGAATTGAACAAGCATGTGACCCGCCTGCAAACGCAAAGTTGGTTGGCGACCCTGAATGGTTACAAAAAGCGTTTTCCGCTGGGCTACAAAAAGCAGGGCGGTCTCAAAATGCAGCACGTTTTGGATGTCCTCGACACCCTCACGAAAAGCAAGGCGGTGATCACCACCGACGTGGGCCAGCATCAAATGTGGGCCGCGCAATTCTGCAAAACCGAAGCGCCCTGGGACTGGATTTCATCCGGCGGCGCCGGCACCATGGGCTTCGGATTTCCCGCAGCCATTGGGGCCCAGTTCGGACGCCCCGGCGAACCCGTGATTGCGGTCGTGGGGGATGGCGGATTCCAAATGACCCTTTTCGAATTGTCCACCGCCGTGATTCACAAACTGCCCTTGAAGATTTTGGTCCTCAACAACCATTACTTAGGCATGGTGCGTCAATGGCAGGAATTGTTCTTCGACAACCGCAAATCCGGCGTGGATTTGGAAGGCAATCCGGATTTCGTGAAAGTGGCGGAAGCCTACGGCGCCAAGGGATTCCAGATCAAACGTCCCGCCGACATCGAGAAAATCCTCACCCGGGCCTTGGAATACAACGAAGGGCCCTGCCTCATCAACTGCGAGGTGTTGCAGGAAGACAACGTCTTCCCGATGATTCCCGCCGGGGCCGCCCTCGAGGACATGATCATCGAGAAACCCAAATATCGCATGGAAAAGCCGATCGGCTCCACCTGATCCCGATATCGTATCCTCCGTACAACCCGACATTTTAAAAAGAGAACCGTTATGAAGAACCGTACCATTGTCACCACCGACACCCCCGTTCCCATGGAAATCAAGCCCCCCGAGCAGCCGCTGCACACCTTGAGTGTGTTGGTGAACAACCAGCCCGGGGTCCTGGCCCGCATCGCCCAAGTGTTCGCCCGCCGGGGATTCAACATCGAATCCTTGGTGGTCAGCCCCGCGAATGACGGGCGTTTTTCCCGCATGACCATCGGGGCGCGCGGCGACGCCGAAAACCTGGATCAAATCAAAGCCCAATGTGGCAAGCTCATCGACGTGATCCATTGCTCCGATCACACCGAAGACGACGTGGTTTCCAAGGAATTGGCCTTGGTCAAGGTGGCCGTGGGCCCCGACCGCCGTGCCGAAGCCCTGCAAATCGGCGAGCATTTCGGTTGCAAAACCCTCGACCTCACCCCCGACAGCCTTATCCTCATGGTCACAGGCGACACCGGCAAGCTGGACGCCATGATCAGCATGATGCAGGACTTCGGCCTCATCGAACTGGTCCGCACCGGCAAAGTGGTCATGACCCGTGGTGAGGGGTTGACCTGAGGAACCGTAGACCGGCAGGTCCCTTGCCTATAACCCTGCCGTTCGCGACAAGGGACTGTCGCGCTACAGTCCGTAGATCGGCAGTCCCTTGCCGATAACCCTGCCGTCCGGTTGTGGAGAGAACCACTGAGGACACTGATTCACACGGATCAGGTTTGGGAAAGTACTGAAAACATTGATTCACACGGATTTCCACTGATCTTGGGTTCCGGCTTTTGGTTTTGGAAAAGAACCACGGATGCACACGGATCTTTGGGGCTTGGGGTTTTGAAGGATTAGGATTAGGATTAGGATTAGGATTAAGATTAGGAGTAGGATTACGCGTAGGATACGGAAAGCTTGATTTACATTCGAATTTTACGCCTTCCCACACCCGAACCACAAGCCGCGATCAGTGGAAATCAGTGTACTCAGTGGTTTCTTCCCCGAATCCCATGCCACAAGCAAGGTCCATGTTCCATATATGAAACATATTTCATATATGAAACCTAAACCTAATCGTAACATCCGTTCCAATCCTCCGTATTTTTTGAACAGGAGGACGCGGAGAGCGCAGAGAGGGAAACGGAATCGCAATCTACCCAATCCCTTTACGAATTCCTTCCGTGCCTTGGTGCTTCTGTGAGAACCAATGCCCAACAACGAGTATTCTCACGGAGGCACAAAGGCACGGGGTTTTTGCCCACGGATTCAGATGAAAGCGCAGAATTCACGGATTTTGGTGATTTGTGAAATTAGTACGGATAATCCCTTGCGATATGGGGGATCATGTTTATGATGTATTTATGATCGCTTTCAACCAGATATCCGCCTGGTGGGGGAAATCCCTCCCCAGGCACTTCATTTTTGCCGCCCTTACTTTGACCTTTGGGTTTTGTATTCCTTCTACTCTACATGCAAACGAACGAAACTGGTCAGGGGCTATAGATGAATTCTGGGACACGACACAAGAGGGTCCTTTTGGTACAATGTCTAATTGGACTCCTTTCGAATTGCCCGACGAAAACACCCATGTCAGATTTATTTCAGTCAACCGTCCCACCGTAAACTTGAATGGAGATCGGACCGTTGACGAAGCGACTTTCGATACCAGCGCAGCTTTCACCGTGACCAATTCGACCCTGACTTTGGGTTCGGGACGAATCACCACCACGGACGCGGGAGGCACGCACACCCTTGCAAGCAATTTGGCCCTCCAGAGTTCCGGACAATGGAACATTGGCAGTAGTCACTTGAGAATCACCGGTTCCGTGATGAACACCTCCAACCATACGATCACTCGGGTGGGGGAAGGCACGCTGACGCTGGAAGGGAACAGTCAACTGGGTCAGTTGCACTTGCTCAACGGGCACACCGAAATCAAGGGGGCCTCGGTGATGTTCCCTCATGCCGCCACTTCGGAAGCCCTCAGGGTGGGGAGCGGTTTCCGGACCAACGCCCCAACCCTGGATGTTACGGATGGTGCCGTCGTGGATCTCTCCCAAACTTCGCAAGAGCTTAGAATTTCCGGAGATACTGGAACCAGGGTCACGTTTTCGGGTGAGGGTACCTCCGGTGTTGTTCAAAGTGATCTTATTGTTGGGGACAGTTCCAGCGAAGGCCTGCTGGTCATTGAAAACGGGGCCAATGTTTCTTCGTTTCGGTCTAGAATCGGAAATCGACAAGATGCATTCGGGCGCTTGGAGATCCGTTCCGGTGGAACCATGACCACGGAAATTGGCCCTTGGGTGGGCGCGTTCAGCAATGCCCGGGGGGAGATTTTGGTGACGGGCGCCGGATCGCGATTGGAAGCGGGCGCGACGTTGGTCCTGGGCAGTCTCGATTCTCCGGATTCGGGTGGCGACGTATGGGTGGAAGACGGCGGTGCCATCGAGTTGGGGTCGGATTTGCTGTTTCGCACCGACAACCACACCGTGACCGTGGATGGTGGCACGCTCACGGCCGGCGGGGTTTATACCACTGGCACGCCGGGATCGACATTGCGCCTCAGTGATCCCGCCGGGGGACCCGCTTTGACGGTTGGGGGCAGCAACACCGACCGCACGTTTGCGGGCACCATCGAGGATGCCGACGGAGGTCCAGGGAGTATTCGAAAGGTCGGCACGGGCACTTGGACGCTGACGGGGACCAACACCTATTCCGGCGGCACGGAAGTGACGGGTGGCGGCGCGATCGCCATTGAATCCGATGCGAGTCTGGGAGCCTCCTCGGGCACGCTTTCCCTGGACAATGCTTCCTTGGTTTTGCTGGGGAATGTTTCCGGCACCCGCGAACTACAGATCGGTGGCGGTGGGGGGACCGTCGAGGCGAGCGGTGGCACCGGCCATTTTTCCGGCCCGCTTTCCGGATCTGGCGAGCTGTCTCTTATCGGTCCACACCCCATTACCCTGGCGGGCAACAACGCCGGGTTTACCGGTACAATCAATGTCAGTGACGGCACCCTTCGCACGGAGGGCGGGAATGTGTTCGCCCCCGGAATTCCTGTGCACCTCTCTGCCGGCGCGAATTTGCAAGTGATGGATGACGAAACCGGCGCTTCTTTGTCGGGAAACGGAACGGTTCTCCTCCACGCGAGCCTCGCCTTGGCCGACAATTCGGGCCCCCCGGCCTTTTCCGGGTTTTTCTCGGGTGCGGGCGATCTGAATGTTGACGCGGGCAGCGGACGTTTCGCACTCGCCGGCGCGGCGGCCCATACCGGGGCCACGCACATACAATCCGGGGAACTTCACCTCCAGGGCGGTAGCATTTCCAATGCCTCCGGCATTCATCTCTCCACCGGCACCGCACTCACGGGTTCCGGCACCGCCACCGCGTCCTTTTCAGGTGATGCCGGGTCCAATATTGACGCCCAAGGGTTTCTCGTATTGGGCCATGCCTCCGCCGCCAACGGATTCGCGCACCAAGGCGACTTGTCCGTCGGTTCCCACACCGTGCAAGTTTTGAGTGCGGGCGCGGCTGTCCTGAGCGGAGAAACCACCTTGTCCGGCGGCCTGTTGCGGGCCGAAAATGGAATGGATCTGGGTGCGACCGGTTCGGTCACCGGGCATGGCATCCTCAGCGGCTCCGTTTCCGGGGACACCGGGTCTTCGATTGAGGCCACGGGGAACATGACCTTGGGAAACCCGGATGATTCGAACGGCTTTGCCTTTTCCGGGGACCTGTCCATCTCCAACGGAACTCTGGTGTTGCTGAACGACGGACAGGCTGAATTGACCGGCGACACGGTATTGGACAACGGGGAGTTGAATGCTGGGCAGGGGCTTCGTTTGTCCTCCGACGCATCGCTCACGGCACTCACCCCCTCCACGATTCGCGGGGATATGACCAACGATGGCACCGTGCACGTCTCTTCGGGCAGTACCCTGGTGTTTAACGACAACGTGGACGGCTCCGGCAATTACACCGGCACGGGCAACGTGCAGTTCAATCAAACGTTCAGTCCCGGCAACAGTCCCGGAGATATCTCCTTTGAGGGAGACATGACCCTGCAAGACACCGCCACGCTCCTTATGGAACTCGGCGGACACGAACCCGGCGCCGAATTTGATTTCCTGCAAATCGGCGGCACCGCAAACTTGGGCGGACTCTTGCAAATCGCCCTCCTCGACAATTTTTCGCCCTCGATTGGCGACGAATTCCTCGTGGCCACCTGGTCGAATTTCACCGGCCAATTTTCGAACAGCCAACCCCTTCAAGTCGAAGAACACGAGTTCGAGGTTCAGCTTTCCGATGAGGGCATGACCTTGGTGGCCATTCCCGAACCCGCCACATGGGCCTTGGTCGCCATCACCTTTCTATGCGTCGGTGGCCTTTCATGTCTGAAACGGAAAAAATAGCCTCCCGTGCGCGAAGAATGGGCACGCACCTCAATCAACCGTTGAAAACCTCGCCTTGATTTCTCCCGAGAAGCGGGAGGGATCGTGATGATTCAGACATCGGGGCGGCGATTCCCGCAGGCGTGCTCATTTCTTTTGAACTCCGTTCCGATTTCGGTTATGAAGCATGGTCATGCCTTGGACGATTTTCGCTTTTTACAAATTTCTCGATCTCCCGCAGTTTGAACGACTGCGGGATCCTCTGCTTGCGTTTTGCGAGGAGGAGGACATTTGCGGGAGCGTGTTGTTGGCTTCCGAGGGGATCAATGGCACCGTGGCCGGCAGGGAGGACGCCATTGCGCGTTTTCGAGGGTATTTGGAGGCGGACTTGGGAATGGGGCCGATTGACGGGAAATTCGCCACCTCCGAAAAAAAGCCCTTCCGAAGAACCAAGGTGAAGCTCAAATCCGAGATCGTGCATCTCGGGCGCCCCGACCTCAATCCCGCCGCCGCGCCAATGGGCACCTACGTGGAACCCGTGGACTGGAACCGACTGATTGCCGATCCCGAGGTGCGGGTCATTGACACGCGCAACGATTTCGAATTTCAGGTGGGCACCTTTTCCAGGGCCGAAAACCCGCACACGGAAAAATTCAGCGACTTTCCCGATTATGTCAACAAGGCGCTGGATCCGGCGAAAGACCGGAAAGTGGCCATGTTTTGTACCGGCGGCATCCGCTGTGAGAAGGCAACCGCTTTGCTCAAAGAAAAAGGGTTTGCGGAAGTGTACCACCTCAAGGGCGGCATTCTCAAATATTTCGAGGACGTGCCCGAGGCGGACAGTCTATGGCGGGGGGAGTGCTTTGTCTTCGATGACCGGGTGACCGTGGACCAGACCCTGGCGCCGGGGCGGACCGAGTGTTGCCGCGGCTGTTGGAATCCCATCCGCCCCGAAGACAAGTTGGATCCCCGCTACGAGGAGGGCGTGACCTGTCCCGCGTGTGCCGACAAGAAAAGTCCCGAGCGCATTGCCGCCGCCCGAGAGCGAGAGCGGCAACGCAAGTTACAGATCGCCCGGCAAAAGTAGAATGGGGGTTCCTGCAACCCTCATCCCTCAACCAACAACCAGCAACCAGCAACCAAAAACCAGCAACCAACAACCCCTATCTCACCTGTCCCGTCCCGAGGACGTGATATTTGTAAGTGGTCAGTTCTTCCAGCCCCATGGGGCCGCGGGCGTGGAGTTTGTCGGTGCTGATGCCGATTTCGGCGCCGAGTCCGAAGGCGTTTCCGTCGGTGAAGCGGGTGCTGGCATTCACATACACGGTGGAACTGTCCACTTCCTGCAGGAATTTCTTTTGCGCTGTCTCGGTTTCGCTGAGAATGGCGTCGGAATGTCGGGAGCCGTAGGTGTTGATGTGGGTGGTGGCCTCGTCCACGGAATCGACCACTTTGACCGAGAGGATCAGATCGAGATATTCCTCGCCCCAATCGGCTTCGGTCGCGGGTTCGGCTTCGGGAATGTGTCGGCGCGTGGTCTCACAGCCGCGAATGACCACGTTTTTGGCGATGAGGCGGTTGGCCATCATCGGCAGGAATTCCTCGGCAACGTTCTTGTGCACCAGTACGGTTTCCACTGAATTGCACACCCCCGGGCGCTGGGTTTTGGCGTTGTCGATGATTTCCACCGCCTTGGCCAAATCGGCGCTTTTGTCCACGAAAATATGGCAAACGCCTTTGTAATGCTTGATCACCGGCACGGTGGCCTGTTCGGACACGGCCCGGATCAGGCTTTCGCCGCCCCGGGGGATGACCAGATCGACCATGCCGTCGAGTTGCACCAAATCCTTGACCGCGGCCCGGTTGGTGGTTTGCACCAACTGCACCGCGTTTTTGGGCAGGCCTTTCTTCTCGCCCCCCTCCTGGATGGCCAGGGCCAGGGCCCGGTTGCTGTGCACCGCCTCCTTGCCGCCTCGCAAAATGGTGGCGTTGCTGGATTTGAAACAGAGCACCGCCGCGTCCACGGTCACGTTGGGACGGGATTCGTAAATGATGGCAATCACGCCAATGGGCACCCGCACTTTGCGGATCTCCAAACCGTTCGGGCGCACCCAGGAACTCAGCACGTCCCCCACGGGGTCTTTGAGGGCGATCACGTCGTGAATGCCTTTGACCATGCCGTCGAAACGCTCGTCGGTGAGGGAAAGACGGTCCAGCATGGCTTTGCTCAAGCCTTCGCGGGCCCCTTCCTCCAAATCCTTGCGGTTGGCGGTTTGGATCTCGATTTTGCGGGCCTCCAATTCATCGGCCATGCCTTCGAGAATGCTGTTTTTTTTGCGGCTGGAAAGGAGCGCCAATTCGCGCGAAGCTTTGACCGCGCGTTCGCCCATTTCCAAGATGTCTTTGTTTTTAATCATGTGTCTGCCTCCGGTTCGTTCCGGTTCATTCCGGTTCAAGGAGAATGGCC
Source organism: Verrucomicrobiota bacterium (assembly GCA_020831635.1). GTDB lineage: Bacteria > Verrucomicrobiota > Kiritimatiellia > SS1-B-03-39 > UBA6053 > PXAS01. The sequence continues at coordinate 44,773 of JAFIGC010000016.1, forward strand.
ATATTGTCCCGATGAATGACTTCTGTCGAGACTGCGGGACCAAGAATTTCAGTGATGGCACTGGAAGATTTGCCCTGTATTTTTCGTAAGTCGTTGTCGTCGAACTCACAAAGGCCCGCCGCCAAGGTTTCGCCGCTTTCGTCCAAAACATGCACCAATGTGCCGGTGGGGAAGCTTCCCCGCACCTCCAGCACCCCGGCGGGCAGCAAACTGCGTCCTTTTTCGACCAACGCCCCGCGGGCTCCGGCGTCCACCACCACCACGCCCACGGGACGGTGGAAGAAGGCGATCCAGTGTTTACGCTTGCCGCGAATGCGTTCTTCGTCTCCTGCGGGACCCAGCAAGGTGCCCGTGTCTTCCCCGCGCATGACCCGCAACAGGGTGTCGGATTTGCGGCCATCGCAAATCACGGCGGGAATCCCGGCGCGATAGGCCATGCGGGCCGCCTCCAACTTGGTGCCCATGCCGCCCGTGGACAGGGCGGACCCTTTGCCAAACACCAAATCCAGTTCCGTTTGGGTGATTTTGGAGAGAAACGGGACCCGTTTGCTGCGTCCTTCCCCGGACGGGGCCCGAAGTCCATTCACACTGGTGCAAAGCAACAAAGCGTCCGCATCCACCAGAACCGTGACCAGTGCCGCCAGAAAGTCGTTGTCCCCCAAGCGAATTTCGTCCACCGACACCACGTCGTTTTCATTGACGATGGGCACCACGCCATGGTGTAACAGGCCCATGAGGGTGTTGCGGGCGTTCAGATGGCGGGTACGTTGCTTGAGATCGTCGTGGTTCAGCAAAATCTGTCCCACGGCAATGCCCTTTTTCGCGAAACGCTCCCCGTACATCGACATCAGGCGGGTTTGCCCCACCGCCGCCGCCATTTGCAGTTCCGCCAGACCCGTGGGGCGGGTCTTGAATTTCAACGGATCCAGCCCCGCCCCCACGGCGCCGGAAGAGACAATGACCACCTCGCGTCCCTCCGCGTGCAGGGCCGAAACCTGATCCACGATGGCTTGGATCCGGGCCGGATTCGGACGCCCCCGCGAATCCACCAGGACCCGGGTGCCGAATTTCACCACCACCCGTCGGGCGGTTTTCAGGCGTTCGCGATGAAGAAAAGCGGTCATGTGCGTGTTTGGGGTTCCGTTGAAGCTTAGCGCATGCTCCGGGCCATGTGGCGGGCGGCTTTCCCGCCCATGCCGCCCTTGAAGGCCTTGAGTTTCTTGGTCATCTTCTGGGTCTGTTTGAACTGCTTGAGCAGATCATTGACATCCTTCACCCGGGTGCCGCTGCCCGCGGCAATGCGCTGCCGGCGTTTGGAATTGATGAGTTGGGGACGCTGGCGTTCCCGCGGGGTCATGCTCAGGATAATCGCTTCGAAGCGTTTGCTTTGGGTCTGCCCTTGTTCGGCGGCCTTGGCTTTTTGCTCGGCACTGACATTGGGCATGCCGGGCATCATGTCCATGATTTGGGTCATGGAGCCCAGTTTTTTCATTTGCTGGAGCTGTTTCAGGAAATCCTCGAGGTCCATCTTGCCACTGAACATGCGCTTTTCCATGCGCGCCATTTCATCTTCGTCCACCATCGTCTGGGCTTTTTCCACCAAAGAGATCACATCGCCCATGCCCAGAATGCGGTTGGCCATGCGGTCGGGATAGAAGGGCTGCAAGTCTTCCTGTTTTTCCCCGGTGCCGATCATGAGAATGGGGCATCCGGTGACCGAACGGACCGAAAGCGCGGCACCGCCGCGGGCGTCGCCATCCAGTTTGGTGAGAATCAGGCCCGTGAGCCCGCAGCGTTCGTTGAAGGTCTCGGCCACGCTCACGGATTCCTGACCCATGGCCGCGTCGATTACCAGCACCTTGTTTTTGGCGCCGGTCATTGAAGTCAGATCGGCTACTTCCCGCACCAACTCGTCATCAATCTGCAAACGGCCCCCGGTATCGTAAATCACCACGTCATATCCGTGCAACACGGCATGGTTTTTGGCCCGCACCCCCAACGCCTGCACGGTTTCGCCCGGATTCGGCCCCAGCATATCCACTCCCGCCTGCTCCGCCAGCACCCGCAACTGTTCCACCGCCGCCGGACGACGGATATCGCAACCCACCGCCAGCACCTTTTTGCCCTCCTCCTTGAAGCGGCGGGACAACTTGCCCGTGGTCGTGGTTTTGCCCACCCCGTGCAAACCCAGCATCACGATCGCCATCGGATGGGTGGAACGGTCGAAATCCACCTTTTTTTCGCCCAGCAGGGCCTCCATCTCGTCGTGAACGCGCTTGATGAACTGCTGACCGGGCGAAACGCTGTTGAGCACGTCCTCGCCCATGACCTGTTCGCGCACCTTGGCCACGAAATCCTTGACCACCTGGAAATGCACGTCGGCTTCCAGCAGGGCCATGCGCACTTCGCGGAGGGCGTCCTTGACGTTCTCCTCGGACAGCTTTCCTTGTCCGCGGAGATTTTTAAAAGTTTTTTGAAGGGATTGGGTTAATTGATCAAACATGGGCTCTTTCCAAAATCCAAAATCGGGGTCGTCCGGCCAGATCCGACCGGTTTTCGAGCCGCCATCCGAAACGTTCGGCGGCGGACGCATATACATGCCCTTGAGATTCGCCGGTTTCAAGCACGATCTTTCCTTGGTTTTTCAATACCCGCCGCGCCTCGTCCAGCAAACGAACCACCAAATCGGTGCCATCCGTCCCCGAAAACAAGGCCAAGGCGGGCTCGAAATCGCGAACTTCGCGGTGGAGATCCTCCCGCTCGGACTCGCCAATGTACGGCAGATTGGCCACAAGTACATCCAAAGAACGATCCGCCTCCGCGTCCAGCAGGTCCCCGGAATGAAAACCCACCTCCACCCCCAGACGCAACGCATTTTCCCGGGCCACCGCCAAAGCCGCCTCCGAAACATCCACCCCCGACACCACGCATTTCGGACAGGCCCGTTTCAGGGCAATGGCGATACAGCCGCTGCCCGTGCCCACATCCAGCACCTTTTTGCCCGCCGAAACCGCCACCTCCAAAGCCAACTGCACCAACTGCTCGGTTTCGGGACGCGGGATCAGCACCTCCGGGGTCACATAAACTTCAAAATCCCAAAAAGGCGCCTTTCCGCAGACATATTGAACCGGCTCGCCCAACTTCAACCGCGCCGCCGCCGCCTCGAAAGCCGCCAATTCGACAGGGGAGGGGACGGAATGCAAAGGCAACATCGTCAACGACACCCCCAAATAATCCGAAAGCCACCAGCGGAGTTTTTCCGCGGGCACTTCGGGGTGTTGGTCAAAAAGGGTTTTCCAGGTTGGCATGGGTGTGTCGTATAGAGAGGATGGGGTGTTTCAGTGATGGTGGTCATGACTTGTTGCGCGCCAGGTGACGCTCCACGTCGTCGGGCGAATGAAACAAGTCCACGACGCCGTGGAGGTCGGTTTTCGCATGGTTCATTTCAGGCGGTCCAATTTGCCGAGAAGGGTCTCCCGGAGTTGGGGTTTGTCGGCGGGGTAGAGGGAGATCAGTTTTTTGCCTTCCTGCTGGTAGAGCTTTTGCTTTTTCAGCATGCCGATTTTGTAGTCGGCGGTATCCATGCCCCAGTATTCGATGTAGACGTCGTATTCGGGCAGATAGAAGTCGGGGCGGATGGCATATCCATCTAGAATGCGGAAACGTTCGTCGTAGCGGTAGCGGATGTTTTCGTTGCTCAGGAGTTCGGCGATTTTGCGTTCGCCGTCGGATTGCACCAAGGTGCCGTCTTTGGCGCGGATGGTTTTCTGGAGTTCGACTTTGGTTTCGAAATTGCGGCGGTCAAGGTAGACTTCGTCGAAGCAGGGATCGCAGAACGGGCGCTGGAAGGCCCGCATGGAGCGGGCGTATTCGTCGGGTTCGAGGCGGGCACCGCAGCGTCGGCAGTGGTGCACGGCTTGTTCGTCGCGAATGCGGAGGGCTTCGCGGATGGTTTTGCCGGCGCGGAGGACGCTGCGCTTGACGTAGTCTTTCTCGTGGGGATTTTTGTAGAGATCGCGGAGGTCTTGGATGGCGGGTTCGGCATGTGCGCCGAAAGCGGAGAGGGCCTTGGCGGTGTATTGGCGGACTTGCGGGTGGGTGTCTTGGAGGAGGGGGATGAGGGTTTCCACGGTTTCTTTTGTGGGGACGATGCCCGCGAGCTTGCCCAGCGCGGACGCGGCGAGGCGGCGCACGCGGGGGGATTCGGACTGCGTGAGTTGGGTCAGTTCGGCGAAGGCATCCGGGCTTGCGCTTTCGCCGAGGGCGGTGGCGCGGGCGCAGAGTTTGCGTTCGTTTTGGGTGTTCATGCCTTGTTACGCGCTCGGCGAACGCTCCACGGCGTCAATCACCGAAACTTGTTGCCGCTGGGGGCGGCGAGGAAGTATTCCTGTAGGGCGGTGACGACCCAGCCGCGCTTGTTGATGTAGTCGATGGCGGCGATGGTGGGCAAAGCGCCCCATTTGGTGGTGATGATGGGGATGCCGCGAAGGATGGCTTCGGAACGGATTTTGACTTCGTCCTTGCGGGAGATGGCGCTGCTGGGGGTGTTGATGATGAGCTGCACCTTGCCGTCGGCCATGTAATCCTGGATGTTGGGGGACTGTCCTTCGGCGAGCTTGAACAGACGTTCGGCGGGCACGCCTTTTTCTTCGAGCACCTGGGCGGTGCCTTCGGTGGCGATGATGCTGAAGCCGATGTCGTGTAGGGTCTTGCCGAGATCGGTCATCCAGTCTTTGGACTCATCGTTGGCACTGAGGAACACGGTGCCTTCGGTGGGCAACGCCTGTCCGGCGGCAATCTGGGCTTTCCAGAAGGCGGCTTCGAAGACGTAGTCCATGCCCATGACTTCGCCGGTGGATTTCATTTCCGGACTGAGTATGGGGTCCACCCCGGCAAATCGGTTGAAGGGGAAGACGGCTTCTTTGACGGCGTACCAGTGATAATTCGGGGTTCCGAGGGTCGGAAGGTCGAGTTCGCGGAGGGTCCGACCGACGGAAACCTGAGCCGCGAGCTTGGCCAGCGGAATGCCGGTGGATTTGCTGAGGTAGGGGACGGTGCGGGAGGCGCGGGGGTTGATTTCGATGATGTAAATCTCTCCCTTGTGCACGGCAATCTGGACGTTGAGCAGCCCCTTGACTTTAAGGGCCAGGGCGATTTTGCCGCAGGAGTCTTTGATGCGGTCGACGATGATCGGCGAGAGCGAATAGGGCGGGGTGCAGCAGGCACTGTCCCCGGAGTGAATGCCGGCGGCTTCGACGTGCTCCATGACCCCGCCGACATACACGTCCTCGCTGTCGCAGAGCACGTCCACATCGGCTTCGATGGCGTTGTCGAGGAAACGGTCGAGCAACACGGGCATGCCGGGTCCGGCTTTGAAGGCTTCTTTGACGTAGGGGATGATGTCGGCTTCTTCCCAGGCGATCATCATGGCGCGTCCGCCGAGCACGTAGGAGGGACGGATCATGATGGGCAGTCCGATTTTCTTGGCGACTTCGACGGCCTGCTCCACGGTTTTGGCGGTGGCGCTCTGGGGCTGTTTGAGTCCGAGCTGATCGAGCAGGACCCGGCAACGTTCGCGGTCCTCGGCCTGGTCGATGCTATCGGAGGGGGTGCCGAGCACGGGGACGCCGGCGGCGGCGAGGGGCACGGAGAGGTTGAGCGGGGTTTGACCGCCCATCTGCACGACCACGCCTTCGGGCTTTTCTTTTTCGTAGATGTTCATGACATCTTCGAAGGTGAGGGGCTCGAAGTAGAGTTTGTCGGAGGTGTCGTAATCGGTGGAGACGGTTTCGGGGTTGCTGTTGACCATGATGGTCTCGTAGCCCATATCGCGCAGGGCCATGACGGTGTGCACGCAGCAGTAGTCGAACTCAATGCCCTGGCCGATGCGGTTGGGTCCGCTGCCGAGAATCATGATCTTGGGCTTGGTGCTGGGACGGGATTCGTCGGTCTCGCCATAGCTGGAGTAGAAATAGGGGGTGTAGGCTTCGAATTCACCCGCGCAGGTGTCCACCAGGCGGTAGTTGGGAATGATGCCGAAGGATTTGCGCAGTTCCCGGATTTCGGTGTGGGTTTTGCCGCGCAGGGCCGCGATTTGGGCGTCGGAAAAGCCGTCGTCCTTGGCCTCTTTCATGAGGTCGGCGTCGAGTTCGGGGGCGTCTTGTATGCGTTTTTCCAGTTCGCAGATCTGGCGCATCATGTCGAGGAACCAAGGGTCGATGTGGGTGCGTTTGTAGAGTTCCTCGTCGGTCATCCCGTTTTTCATTTCCGTCTTGATGCGGAAAATCCGGTCGGGAGAGGTGGTGGCGAACAGGCCTTCGAGGGGGCGGTCGGCGACGATTTCCTCGCATTTGAGGTCAAATCCGTCGATGCCCCGCTCCAAACCGCGGAGGGCTTTCTGGAAGGCCTCCTTCATATTGCGTCCGATGGCCATGGTTTCGCCGACGGATTTCATGCTCACGCCAAGGCGGGCGGGGGTGGAAGTGAATTTTTCGAAGGCGAAGCGGGGGATTTTCACCACGCAGTAGTCGAGGGTGGGCTCGAAACAGGCGGGGGTTTCGCGGGTGATGTCGTTGGGCAATTCGTCCAGGGTGTAGCCGACCGCGAGTTTGGCCGCGATTTTTGCGATGGGGAAGCCGGTGGCCTTGGAGGCGAGGGCGGAACTGCGGGAGACCCGGGGGTTCATTTCAATGACGGTGATGCGTCCGGTTTTGGGATCGACGGCAAACTGCACGTTGGAGCCGCCGGTTTCCACGCCGATGGTGCGCATGACCCGGATGGAGGCGTCGCGCATGGCCTGGTATTCGCGGTCGGTCAGGGTCTGGGCGGGGGCCACGGTGATGCTGTCCCCGGTGTGAATGCCCATGTGATCGAGGTTTTCGATGGCGCAGATGATGACCACGTTGTCCTTGTGGTCGCGCATGACCTCCATCTCGTATTCTTTCCAGCCGTAGACCGATTCCTCGATGAGCACGGTGGTGTTGAGGCTGGCCTTGAGTCCGGCGGTGGCGACTTCGCGCAGTTCCTCCGGGTTGTCCGCCGTGCCCCCGCCGGTGCCGCCGAGGGTGAAACTGGGGCGGACGATGACCGGATAGCCGATTTTGTCGGCCGCGGCCATGGCTTCCGCCAGCGTGTGCACCTGAATGGAGATCAGGGTTTCCACGTTGGCTTCCTTCATGGCCTCTTTGAATGCGTCCCGGTCTTCGGCGCGGTGGATGACCTCGGCGTTGGCGCCGATCATTTCCACGCCGTATTTTTCCAGAATGCCCATGTTGGCCACGGTGAGGGCGGTATTGAGGGCGGTTTGGCCGCCCAATGTGGGCAAAAGCGCGTCGGGACGTTCCTTGGCGATGATTTTTTCCACCGCCTCGGGCGTGATGGGCTCGATGTAGGTGCGGTCCGCGATCTCCGGATCGGTCATGATGGTGGCCGGATTGCTGTTGATGAGCACGATCTCGTAGCCTTCCTCGCGGAGCGCCTTGCAGGCTTGGGTGCCGGAATAGTCGAATTCGCAGGCTTGGCCGATGACAATCGGGCCGGAGCCGATGAGCATGATTTTTTTGATGTCGGTGCGTTTGGGCATTCGGTGGGGTCCTTCGAAAAGCAATTGGGGGAAATTCGGGTGAAATCGGGGCCCCTTCCTTTTTCAGATTCGACCGCGTCTTGCAAGTCTCTTTCTTTTCAAGTAGGGGTTCATTTTAAGTGAAACGTGCTTGCCTTCCTCGGCAGGATGTAGAACATTGGAGAATCCCCGTCCACGGAGACCGGATGGGACGTAAATGCAATTTGGAGATTTCATGGCAAAAAAACAATACGAATCACGCGTGCAGAATCTGGTATACACCCTTGAGGTGGGCGTTGGGGCCAAGGTCCTCAAGACGCTCTTGTACATCATGTTCATGCTCTTGCTCTCCGTCCTCTTCGTTGCCACGCAATATTCGGGCTTCAATCAGATGCGCTCGATGGATCAGGCGCAATTGGCCCGGCGCTTCGCGGAACGGGGCCGACTGAACACCGGCTACGTGCGCCCGGCTTCCATTTGGCTGCTGGCGCAAAACGACAAACTGATCGTGCCCACGGAAGCCGGACCCCGGGTGCGCATCCAGGATCACCCCGATTTGGTCAACGCCCCCTTGTATCCGATGGTGCTGGGCACGGCCTTCCGCATTTTCCGCACCGATTTTTCCCCGGCCACCGGGCAAAAATTCTCCCCGGAGCAGTGGGTGGTCATTCCCGTGAATCTTTTGTTCTGCTTTCTCGGGGCCTTGTTTCTGTATCTGACCGGGAAAATGCTCTTTGACGCGCGCACCTCGCTGACGGCGGCGACGGTGTATTTTCTCAGTGCGCCCGTTTGGGGCAATGCCGTGGCCGGCGGGGAATTGCCCCTGGCGCTGTTTCTCGCGATTTTCGGCTTCTGGTGTCTGGTCCTGTCCCTGCGCATCGCGCGGGATGGCGGAGACGAACCCCGCCCCAACGGATGGCGCTTCTGGCTGTCCGCCCTGGGAGGGGCCGCCGTCATGGGCCTGCTTTTCCTCACCCGCTACGCCGCATTTGCGGCCTTCCCCGGGTTTTTGTTGGTGCTTTGGGCCGGGCTGGGACGGCGCGGATGGTTGCCCACCCTGGGCGCGCTTCTCGTCTTCCTCGCAGTGGTTTCGCCGTGGCTGACCCGGAACATGCAGGTGTCCGGCACCCTGTTCGGGCTCGCTCCCTATACGGTGATTCAGGATGGCAATGACACGTTTTTGCGTTCCATGGACACCAACATCGCCGACTTGGAACTCAGACGGCAACTCCAGGCCCGTTTTCTCCGGGTCGTGCCGCGCGCACTCAACATCGGGGATCTGAGCCTCGGGGCGGGATTGTCCATCTGCCTCTTTATCAGCACCTTTTTCTATAGATTCCAGCGCCCCGTCACCCGGGTCTTGCGCTGGGGACTGTTGTTTTCCTTCGCCCTGCTCGTGGCCACCGCCGGCATTTTTGGCGAAGACCTCCTCAAAGTGGGGCATATCTTCCTGCCCTTGGTGCTGCTGTTCGGCGCCGCCTTTTTCTACATTCTGCTGGATCGGCTCCAGATTGGCGTGAGAATCGTGTCCATGGCGGTGGTGACGATGTTTATCGGGGTGCAGGCCCTGCCCATGTTGTTCACCATCATGCCCCCGCGTCCCTGGAGCTACCCTCCCTACTTGGCCCGCGACATCGCCTGGGTGTCCACCCCCTTTGCCGAAAACGAACTGATCGTCACCGACATGCCCTGGGCCACGGCCTGGTACGGCGGCACCACCAGCCTCTATTTGCCCGTGAACGTGGACCAGTTTTTCGAGGTTCACGACAACCTGCATCCGGTGAACGCCCTGTATTTCACCACGCTGACCCGCGACAAGCGGTATCACAGTGATCTGGTCCGCGGCGCATATGCCACTTGGCGGCCCATTCTCGATTTGGCCAACATGCCCAGGGGCTTCCCGTTGACCTTTGGGTTCCCGTTGCGGCAGGGCGAGCAGGTCGTTTTGGCCGACCGCAACCGCTGGATTGAAGAGGGAAACTGACCGCATGACCCGCGCGGAACGGGCCCGGATCGTGGGCGAACGCTTGGAGGAACTATACCCGGAAACGCCGATTCCCTTGGATCACCGCGATGCCTACACCCTCTTGGTGGCGGTTTTGCTCTCCGCACAATGCACCGATGTGCGCGTGAACCAAGTGACCCCGGCCCTGTTTGATCTCGCGGACAATCCCCGGGATATGATGAACGTGCCCGTGGAACGCATCCGCGAAATCATCCGACCCTGCGGACTGTCCCCCCGCAAATCCTCCGCCATTTCAGAGTTGTCCCGCATTTTGGTCGAAGAACACGGCGGAGAAGTTCCCGCCGACATGGAGGCCCTGGAGCGATTGCCCGGGGTGGGGCACAAAACCGCCTCCGTGGTCATGGCCCAAGCCTTTGGCGTGCCCGCCTTTCCCGTGGACACCCATATTCACCGCCTCGCCAAACGCTGGCGGCTCAGCTCCGGCAAAAACGTGGTGCAAACCGAAAAAGACCTGAAAAAACTCTTTCCGCGCGATCGATGGAACCGTCTGCATTTGCAAATCATCTTCTACGGACGCGAACACTGCACCGCCCGCGGCTGTGACGGACGATCCTGTCCGCTCTGCCGGGAGTTGAATCTGAAAATTTCATAGCTCCCCTCAGTTTTTTCTTGCGTGGTTGCGTATTTTTGTCATGATTCCAACTCATTTTCACCCCCGGAGTAGTTTCTCATGTTTCGAAAAGCACTGTTTTCTTTTACTTTCGGCCTGTCCGCGTTCCTGTGCACGGTCAATGCGCAGCAACTGACGCTCTGGACCCCCGATCACTGGGAGGTCTTGAGCGACGAAAGTCGTCCCGGCGTTGAATCCCCCAATCTGTTGATGGTGGGCGGACGCAACGGCAACGCCTCCGCGCAATTGGCCGCGCGGGGCAGCGGCATGTTGACTGATCCCGTGGTCGAGGTCTCTCCGTTGCAACACGAAGGAGGCGCGACCATGCCCGCGCATTTCGTCACCGTACGCTACGGTTCCCAACATCACCGGGACGCGATTGGCGAAAGAGACCCCAAGCGCGAAGGAGAATACTTCCATTTGTCCACCAAGCCGCTCAAAGAAACGCGCACGCTGGTGGCCCGGTTGACGGCCACGATTCCGCCCAACGCGCCTCCCGGAACGTATCGCGGACAGGTCACGGTTCGCGCCCGGGGCGTGCCCGCGCAAACCCTGCCCCTCACCTTGCTGGTAGGCAAAGGGGTTTTGCCCGCTCCCGATCACTACGTGTCCCACGTGAATTTCCTGCACTCCCCCGACTCCGTGGCCTTGCGGTATGGCGTGTCCATGTGGTCGAACGAACACTGGGAAAAACTCGCCGAATCCTACAAGGTGCTCCGCGCCTTGGGTCAAAGCGTGTTGTGGGTGCCCGTGACCCTTCATGCCGAAACCTCCGGCGGCAACCGGTCGGGTCCCAATCATTTTGGAAGCATTGAAGGCGTGATCCGTTTCCGGGAAGAAGGCGGAAACATCGTGCCCGACTTTTCCGTATTCGAGCAAATGCTCTTGCGTTGGCGCGATCAGGTCGTCAAACCCCAGTTCGTCATCCTCTATGTGTGGGACAGAAGTTTCGCGGACATGGAGAGGGACCATGCCAATGACTTGAAAGCCGTGGTCACCGGAGTGGATGCCCGCGGTCAAACCCGTGAGCTTTTGGTCCCATATCCCGGCGATTCCGCCGGCGAAGCCATGTGGGGCGAAGTGATCGCGGGGACCAAACGCCGGGTAGAGCATCTCGGATGGGACCCCGCCTCCGTCCTCATCGGCATGGCCCACGACCGCAAACCCGAGGCCCGCGTCGTGGAATTCTTCAACAAAGTCGCCCCTGGCATCCAGTGGAACGTCATTTCCCACATGCGGGGCTACAATGTGCGCGACGGCAAAATGATGATTGGGGACATGGACGTGGCCTACCACGAATTTCCCTGGAATCCGCAGCATCCCGAAAACCTGGGCAATGGCTTGCTCGGCGGCTGGAACTACGACTTTCCCGTGGCCACTATCTCCCGCTTTCATACCCGGGGCAATGAAAACGGACTTTCCCATCGCTGGTTGCTCGAAGGCACCGTGGGCAATCACGGCACCCGCAACCGGGTTCGGCAAATGGGGCCCACCCGCTTCAAGGTCGAATATTGGGGCGCTCCCAGACCCAATGGCGGCACCGGCGCGCTTTTGAACATGGGCGGATGGGTGAACCTCATGCGCAACCACACCAATCTCGGCACCGCCGGGCCCAACGGCTTGGAGCCCTCCGTGTATCTGCAAAACAACATCGAATCCGTCCAGGACGTCGAAGCCCGCATTGCCATCGAGCAAATGTTGTCCGACGACGAGATGCGCGGCAAATTGTCCGACGAACTCGTGGCCCGCGCCCGGGAAGTGCTCAACGAACGCTCCCGTTTCATTCACCGCAACCGCACCTCGGACCCCACTTGGATGGGGATGGACGACTTCCATCCCCTCCGTCACAGCCTGAAACTTTACGACACCCTCGGGGACATGCAGCAAGCCGCCCAAAACATGCCCCGCCTCGAACGATAACCCCCAAACCCGCCCCCGCGGGAAAACCGAAAGCGTTCCGACCGTCGGAAAGCTTCTCAAAATCCTTTCCGACCATCGGAAGATTTGTTACACTTTTTTCCGACGCTCGGAAGCCCTTTCAAAACATCTTCCGACCGTCGGAAATCCAAACACCCGGTAAAAACATATGAAAAAAATCAGCTTTCTCTTCCATGCCATGCTTTGGGTCGCCGTTTCCAGCGCCCACGCCTACATCAATCCCGATTACACGCCCGTGAATTTGTTTCGCGACGCGGAGACGGTGTTGGTGTTGGCCGAATTGAAGATCATTGAAGAGGACGGGACCCCGATGTTGCGGGGCACCGTGGCCAAGGCCATCAAGGGAGAAGGCGAGGGGACGCGGATGTTTTCGGGTGCGGCCTTGGAGGAGTTTGCCTGGCGCGAGGTCGTGGGGTTTGTGGAACGCTACGCCGGCAATGGGGCGATGTTGGTTTCCGGTGATTTTTCCGGCGGCAACGTGGATTCCTCGGAAGAGGATCCCGCCTTTTTCCTGCATCTCGGCAACAATTGGTATGCCTTGGACGCCTTGGAAGACGACGGCAGCTACGAATTGGGCGAGCCGGATGCGGACATGCTGGCGATTTGGAATGGCGCCACCCACATGCTGGCCCGTGTGGCGGCGTATGTGTTGTCCGTGGAAAATCCGGTGGTCCCGGCGGAAGGGGAAACCGAGTGGGGCGAGGCGGAGGTTCAGGGAGAAATCGAAGGGGACGTTCATGGCATTTCGGTGGTGGATCCCGGCGACACCGGCAAGCCGGCGGCTTGGATTCACGCGGCGGAAGGGGACCAATGGTTTGAAAACGGCACATTGAGCGCCATGGGCTTTTCCTCTCAGTTCGGGGTCGGCATGGGCGCGTCTCTGATCGCTTATACCGGGGAAGGGATCGTGCGGGTGGACGTGTCCCGCGTGTCTGATGAAAATCCCGAAACAAGTTTCGAGGACCCGCTGGCCTTGGACCTCGAACTCGAGGGCGGCCCGGTGGGCTTGCACGGCATGGTCCGCAATGGAACCCCCGCCCTGTTGGTGGCCGGCAAACGGCAGGTGCTTTGGTTTTCGGACGCGCCGGAGCGGCATGTCCTGGATCACGAATTCGAGGAAGACGCGCCCGGCGCCATCGCTTCCGCGCTGGCGGATTTCACTGGCAATGGGATTGCGGATTTCGTTTGGATCTTTCCGGAACATGCCCTGTTGTTCGCCGGCAATCCCGAGGGCGGTTTTGAAGCCGCCAAACGGGTGGCCACCTATCAGAACATGGGAGAAGGCGCCATTCGGGTGCGGACCGGGGATTTGGACGGGGACGGTCGGCTTGATCTCGTGATCGCGGGCAATAACGGCACCCGCATGTTGGTCAACCACGGGGAGACCTTTCAGGATATTTTCGCGCTTTCCGGGGAAATCTCCTACATTGCCGGACCCGGCGTGCGCGACATTTTGTTTGCGGACTTCACGCATCACGGTCGCATGGATTTGGTGTTCGTGTACGACAATCGCGGGGCGCTCTTTTTCTTCAACCGCGGGTTTGCCTCCTATGGATTTGCCATCGACATGGACCTGATGGAAGCCTGGCCGGACAGTGCCGACGGTTCCGTGGCCGGCGCGTCCGGAAATTTCAGGGGCGAAGGCGTGCAGGATCTCTTGTTGCTGAGTACGGGCGGGGAATTGGTGTTGATTCCCGGCGGAGAGGCCGAACATGACGGTCTGGGCGCGCATCTGCCCGCTGGGGCCGCGAATGCGCCCGCGACGATTTTCCGAAACACGGCCGAGCCCAACCGATCCGCCCAGTCCGTGACCCCCGGCGGCGCGCCCGCTTCTTTTGGCGGTGCGGATGTGAAAGCCGATGACATCAAATCGCCGCAGGGCGGAAAGACCTTTCCGCTTTCGGGCAACGAATAGACGATATACCACTCATTTTAACCACGGATGCGCACGGATGGACACGGATATTTTCATTTCAAGATGAGGTTTCTTCCAATGGTTTTGGTCATCAATGGAAGTATTTTGCATAAGTTGCCATTGCAATTAATGCCATGAACCCAAGGTTTTAAATATGCTTCAGGATTTCGGCGCGTTTATCGGCGTATTCGGCTTCCGAAATCAGTTCGTTTTTGCGGAGTTCTTCCAAAGTTTTCATTCGTGTTGCCACGTCACCTTCCGGTGGGGTGCCCCGAAGATCATTGGCGATGTTTCGGATCGTTGGGCGCATGCCTTCGCCGACATATTGCAGGGTGTCTTTGGCGACCGGGGCGGATTCGCCCGCGACGTAGCCGGAGATGGTCCTTAAAAATCCCGCTTGTAGGCACATCACGCCAAAGGCCACCAACGGGAGTCCGACAAACAGACACCAGAATTTTGTGGGCATGCGGCTTCCGCCGAATGCCGTGAAAAAATCGATCAGCCCAATGGCGGCAAAAACCCCGCCGATCGGCAGCAGGACGAAGCCTATGGCGCGAAGCGTGTTTCTGAATTTTTCGTTGCGTTCTTCGTATGGGGGTTTCATAGGTCTACAAAAACAAAGCCGAAGGATTCCGGCAAGAATAATATTATCTAAAGATGAACCCAATAATAGACGGTGTCGGGGAGGAGTTTGAAGCGGTCGGCGTTGAAGCTTTGTTCGCGTGGATAGCCGTTTAGATCCAGGGGCGTGACTTTTAACGGGGGCGCGTCGGGTCGGACAATCCGGATTTCTCCTTGGGGAATGCGAATGGTCCATGGATCGTGTCCGATGTCGGTGATCCGATGGCGGAGATTGTCGGTGCCTTGGCTTTGCCATCCGGTGGGGCGTTCCTCGGTCATGATTTGCAAGAGCATGTTGTGGGAATGTTCAAGAGGCCGGTCGTCAAGGCTGACGAGGATGACGTGTCCAATTTCCAGGGGTGAGTCGATGGACAAGACGCCCAGTCTGGTGGGGCCGGCGGCTTGAAGGTTTCCGCCGAGGGCTTTGACTTTGGGGGCGTTGATTTTGAGAATGCCGTTGCCATAATCGTGTTCGATTTGACGGTTGGAGGCGCGGAGAATTTTGTTGTCTTCATCCAGATAGGGCCGCAGGTCATGCAGTTGGCTTTCGGGGGCTTCGCCGTCGTGGATGTGTACTTCGGTTTTGCCGAGCAAATGGATGCGGGGGTCGATTTGGGTGTGCGGGGGCAGGGAGGCTTTGCCTTCGACTTCGGGCAAACCAAGCACGTCGCGGTTCGCGAGATAGGCATCGCACACGT
>JAFIGC010000186.1 GCA_020831635.1 Verrucomicrobiota bacterium
GGGGTCCAGTGCAGCTCATAGTCGGGTCCGGCGGTGGCGGAGCCAATCGACACCCCGTTGGCGAAGTATTCAACGCCGGTGACATCGTCCATATTATACAGATCCGCCTGCAGGGCAAATGCGGAGCCGAGCCCGAAGACTCCGCCGTCTTCCACGTTCTTGAGCTGGAGAAAAGGCACATCGTCAAACAGGATTTCCTCACCGGCGGTGTTCATGTACCCATGCTCATCGAAGCGCTGTTCCCAGAGCGTGTCCCAAATCTCCCCGTCCACGGAGGCTTCCAAATCAAAATCCGTCCAGCGGCTGTTTCCCGAAGCCATGGTGATGTCAAACCCGGTGGGCACAAAGCGCTGATCCTCCCCCACATCCATTTTCCACCCGCCGGGCGTGAAATAGTTGTGGTGGCTCCACCCGGTGCCGGTGTTTTTATCAAAAACCCGCCAAACGGTTCCGGCATTCCAGGTCGCGTCCAGGGTGATGCCCTGCGAGACATTGGCCGTCATCGGCTCCGCCGGAAAGGTGTTGCTTCCGAGGCGAAAGGCAAAGTGATGCAGGACCGGCGAATTATAGGTCTGATGACAGGTCAGCCCCACAAAGCGGAAATAGCGGTAACCGGGAAAGGCTTCGGTGACGGTGACCGGATGCGACACCGTATTCGTCACCCCTTCAGAGGAGGTCACGGTCAGCGCCACCGTATATTCTCCCGCCGCCGCGAAGGCATGGGCGGCGGTTTGCCCGGTGGCGGTGTTGCCGTCTCCGAAATCCCACGCATAGGCACTGAGGGTCGCTTCATACTCCGCCGCGCTATCCGAGGCGTCAAACTGAATCGCATTGCCGGCCGTCTCATGGTTCCGCGTAAAGGTAAAGGCCGCCGCAGGCACCACCGAACGGGCGTGAATCTCCCGTGTGGCCGCCCTTCGGTTGCCGTCATCATCCTCCACAATCACCCGCAGCCACCAGGTGCCCGGTTCTTCGAGGGTGTGGGTGACGCTCTCTCCCGTCCCGATGACCGGAGCCCCCTGAAAGCCGGTGTCCAGTGTATACCCGTGCAGGTAGCCATTGCTGAAATCGGCGACCGCCTCCCGCGATTTGAAAATCTGCCAGGTGTGGGCGGTAAGGGTTCCTCCGTTATTGGCCGAAGAAGCAGAGGCGTCGGCGGTAAAGGTCAACGGCACATCCGCATCCGTCACATCGATCTCCAGCACCGCGTCCGGACGCAGGGCCAGATCCGCCTTGGTCTGGGCAAACATCCACTCCACGATATCCGCCACATTCCAGCCGACACGGCCCGGGTTGTGACCGGTGTCCTCGACCCACCAGAAAATATTGTCGAGGGCTCCGGCTTTTTCCAGTTGATCGAAGGCATGTTCAGATCCCCGGGGATTGCTGTTGCCGTCGTCCGCCCCCTGAAGGGAGAACCACTTGATGTGCGCAATGTCTTCAACCGGCCCGAGCAGATTCTGAAATCCGCCCGCCGAGGGCACCGCAGCCGTGATCAGCTGCCGTTCCGGCCGGGCGTGGGACAGAATGGTCATCGCGGAGCCCCCCCGGGAATGCCCGGAACCGTACACCCGGTTCTCATCAATGTTGTATTCTTCAAAAAGGAAATCGAACACCTCGTGAAACAACAGCGCGAAGTCAAAATACAACGGCGGCGAATGGAGCGGTCCCGGGCGTTCCGAATGCAAAAACGCCACGACATAGGCGGGATGGTTTTCCCGGAAATGATCCAGCGCCATCGCCTCGGCCAACCGTCGCCGGCCGTAGGTGGTGAACACCAGCGGAAATCCGTCCGGGGGCGCAACCGCGTCTTCCGGCGGATACATGATTTCATAATCAAGGGTCTGCGTGGAACCGTTCTCCATTTGAAACACCCGGCTGCCGGTAAACGTCCGCTGTTCAAAAAGCGCGTCCACCTCGGCATTGTCGATCATGTTGGAATAGCCGGACCGCGCGCTCCGCATGGCCGACGGAAACGCGGCCCCGTCCACGGAGCGATGAAACCCCGGCTCCATGTATTCATCCGGCACCATTTGCGGAAAGGGATAATCCAGCTGCCCCCGCACAAGGGCGGCGGCAAACAATACGAAGAGTTGAAGATGAGTTTTCATTGTGATGTGTCTCGAATCAAATTTGAGGGTGGCTTAACGGTGTTTGGCATTCATTTATTCGGAAAGGCTGACGCGTATGCGGAAGAAACGGAGTTCATCCCCTTCGTTGGCGGGCAGAGAAAAGGTCAATTCCTCATTCTCCGTGTCCACCTGTTGCGGAGGGCTTTCATCCTCCTCCCAGGCTCCCCCGGTGAGAGAGGCGGTCTTTTGCAAAAAATAAAAACGTCCAGACTGCCCGATGATTCGAAGGCCGGGCCCCTCCGCCCCCTGCGCGGGATTGAAATCCTGTATCGTTAACAGCCCCCGCCAGGCGCCCTCCACCTTGCGCCCCCCCATAATATACAGATCCCCGGCCCGGTAGAGCACCCCGTCAATCTCGACCTGTTCGTCCGCGTCCTCCAGCCCGTTCTCCTGAAGCCAGGTCTCCAGCGGCCCGCCGGCGCCCGCCGCCCGGGGATCATCGAGGCGCCTGGCGCCGTGAAAAATGTAGAGGTCATCGTAGAGCACCGGACGGCTGCTGTTCCAGCCGATAAACACCAGTTCCTCGATCTTGTTTGCGCCGAAATACACATCGCCGGGAGAATCCGCAGTCATCATGAGAAGGCGGATGGGTTCGGCCCCGCCTTCGGCGCGAATCCACCATTCCACCCGTTCCTCTTCGTAGTCGAGCACCAGCCAAATCCCGTACCAGGTTTCGCGCGCCACCGGGAAATCCACGACCTGATTATTATTGTCCGCATCAAAAATCTGCAGGAGTGAACCGGCCGCACTGCCTCCATAAAGGGTGTCCACTTTCAGGCGAACGTTACTGTTATCGGGTAAACGAAGCTGCTGATCAATTCTCCCGGTACTTTCAGGAATATAAAGCCGGAAAAACAGGGTGCTGACCCCCTCGGCGGCGATTTCAGGCTCCAGCGTTTTCCGGGCTGTGTCGTTGCTCGGCGCAAAGCGCATCACCTGGTTGTTTTCATCCTCTGGATCGACAATCACCTGAGTTGAGGAATCACCGGTCCAGCCCTCCTGACCGGAAAGCTGTCCAATGTTTAAACTTTCAAAATTCTCCACCAGCGTCCACGGAGCCATCCAATGGGCGTAAAGCGTCGTATCCGCCTCCAGCGTCAGTGTTTCGATTCCGCCCGGCGCAAATTCGGCAAACACCAACCCCGGATCGCGCTTCCAGCCTCCGAAAACAAAATCCTCCCGGGTCGGGGCCGGACTGAAGTCAATGTTGACCGTGGTGCCATCGCCATACTCGCCCCCTTCAGGAACCAGTCCGCCGCCGCCATTGGCATGATAACTCAACGTCCAGGTTCCCTCCAGATTCACCGTCAGTTCCGCACTGGCGGACACACTGTCGGCATCGTTGCTGACGGTCACCGTGTACGTCCCGGCATCCTCTCCGGAAACCGCGGAAATTTCCAAATCCGGCCCGACGGCTCCGGCAATCGGGATTCCCTCCTGTTCCCAACTGTAGGACAGCGGTCCCGACCCGTCAGCCACCACCGAGAATATCTCGGTCCGCCCCACCACCGAGGCAATGTCTTCCGGACCGGAGAGAATCGACGGCGGAATCAGGTTGATCGTCAACGTCGCGGAATCACTCTCCGCAGTTCCAGCGGTATTCGTGGCAACCAGACGATACTCCCCCGCATCGGAGGGTTGGACGGGATCAAGGGTCAATTCCAATGTGTTGACTCCACGAATACGGTCACCCGATTCCAGATCAACACCATCTTTCTGCCATTGAAATTCAGGAAAGGGAATGCCGAAAACCTCCGCAGAAAACGTTGCAGCCTCTCCATCGGTCACCGTTTGGTTCTCCGGATCGGTCAAGATGACGGGTGCCTCGGGATCCCCCGTGAGCGCCACCACCTCCAGGGCCGGGCGTTCAGATGGTTCCGGCCAATGCCGCGAGGCGTAATTCGGCCCGTCCCCGCTGTCCGCGTAAAACATCAGCGTCAGCGAGGTTTCCTCAAGAGTGAGCGCGGTCTCCAGCACACCGGAGGCGTCAAAGGTGATAAACCCCGCAGCGTCCACCTCCACCGTCCCGATCTGTTCGTAGGTTGAAAGACTCGGCACCACACCCCAGGCGAAAGCCAGGCCGTCGTTTTGATTTTCCGGCACCTTGTACACCGTCAATGTTTCGGTGCCGCTTTTGTTGCGCTGCTGAATAAACAGCCGCACTTGAGCCGAGATAACATCACCGCCCACGGCGGCCAGCGGAAAGCGGAAATAGGCCGAACGATTGTTCATCCAGCCGGGAAAGGATCCGGTTTTCACTAAAAGCGAAGACCCGCTGGTCAGGGCGCCTGCCGCATCGGTGGAGCGCTGACGCACCGCATTCATTTCCGCCGGAATTGACAGAAAATCGTTGGCCACCGTGAGTTGAACCGACAGATCGCTGTGCAAACCCAGGGCATCGGTCACCCGCAAAACAAAACCCTCCTCTCCGAGATAACCCTCATCGGGCTCAAAATCGAGTTCGACAAATTCCCCGCTGTCGACGGACAAGGTCACGGTGCCGTTGGCCGGACCCGACACCAGTGTCCAGTTCAAGGTGGCCGAATCAATATCCAGCGCGCGAAAACGCATGGGGGTGGTCGCGTTCTGATGCACGGTCCATTTATCCACCGGGCCTTCCAGGATGCGCGGAGCGGTATTGGCCACGACCATCACCGAGTCCGTGCCGACAAAGCCCTCGCTGTCAATCGCCCGGGCCTCAATGAACATCGGAGTGTTCTCATCCACATCCGGGACGGTAAAGGTCAGGCTGTGGGTGGTACTTAACACCCGCGGGCTCCTGCCGTCGCGGGTGCTGTTGAAACCATCAACCTGCAAATCGGCATACCGGTGCAGCGCAATCCAGCCGTCCACCCCGTCGATGTAGCGGGGTGCGTAGGCGTATTGGTCATTGGAAAGAAACTGCGGCTCATTGGGAAGACTGGTTTTGCGCCACTCCACCGCCAGAGTGCTGTCATCCTCTTCGGCATCGCTGACCATGGCGGAAAGGGTATGTTGGGTTCCGGGATTCAATACCACCACGCGCGGGCCGTCAATGGAGGCGGAGGGGGGGGTATTGCCCGAATTCGCGTCCACTTTCCTGAAAAAATCGACAATCACCTCTTTATCCAAGGTCGTCATACTGTGCCCGCCGCTTCCCCAAAAGGGTTCGAAATGGGGATGCCCCCGCTCCTGCATCTCCATGGCGAAAAAGAGCGAGGCGGGGTATCGCACGTCGTCACCGGCGCCCGCATGCGCCAGGACCGGAATATCTTCAAAGCCCGGCTGAGCGGGATCGCCGAGCGCCATCCTCCGGGCATCATCCAACGCGCTCCAGGGTGACCCGCTGGAAACCGGTCCGATTTCCTCATTCGTCCAGCCGCCCTGATTGCTGTCAATCCGCCCTGAAAGGCGACCTGAGGGTGTGGTTAAATTGCCGGGATTACTTTGCGCCGCCGCCCCGATCCCCGCGGGGATTTGCTGCATAATACGGTTCACCCCCTGACCCCCGCGTGAGTTTCCAATGAGAAAAATCTCGTCCTTGATCGACAAATTGTGCGGCGAATCCCGCAATGCCTGCACCATTTCGGTGGCAATAATCTCCCGATACGAATCCGCGTTGGACACCACCACCGCATGCATTCCTTTGGCCGCAAGGGCATCCATCAGTTCGCTCGGACGACGCCCCGAGCCTCCTCCGGCCCCCCACATGCGGACAATCACCCGCAACGCCCCCGCCGGCGCATCCGTGGGCACCCAGTATTCATAGTGGCTGCCGTTATGCTGGAGAATTCCATCCTCCTCCTGCGCCCATTCCTGCGCATGCCCGTTCGGAAGACATTGGATCACCAGAAAGAATAAGAGCGAAAATTTGCGTAAATTTGTCATTGAATTACAAGATACACTAATTCGAAAATAAAATTAAGCTGTTTTTTTCTAAAAGAGAACAACCGGCGCCGCCGCACCGGCAAGGGGCGGATTTGACTCAACATCATCCGGACGAAACGCTATTCCATACGCCGTTCAACCCGGTACGAGACAGTCTCCACCCCTTCTGGACGGGGATAGGCAAACCCCTGGATCAAAACGGGGCGCGCGTTGATTTTTTCATACGCCCCCCCGTCATGCGAAGCCCACACATCATAGGCAACCACCCGGTCCGCCGGATCGGTCCACCGGATAAAATCCTGCCATTTTCCATCCGGCGTGGCATAGGATGTGACTTTCCGGATCACCGGGGCAGGTGCATCTTCCGCCGCGCCCCGCTCGGAAATCACAAACAGACTCACTCCGGCACCGCGGATCGAGAAGGGAATCGGATTTCCGTCCCAGGCCGTATTGTGCCTCGCCAGGACGGGCTGTCCAGCGGAGAGCAATTCCCGGTAGGTTTTGTGGTCCAACGCCGCAGGTGTCCCCAGCTCTTGCCACCGTCCATATGCGTTTCCCGCCTCCTGATCCAGACGGATGTGCGTGTAAACAGGGTCCGTGAAGGAATGCCCGGTCAATGCGATCGACCCGGACACGGTTTGGCTCTCCAAAAACCTCTGTTGGGCCTCCGCAGTTTCCGGGCCGTGCCGCACCTGATCCCTGGGATCCCCAAAATCGGGCCCATGCGCCAACAGCAGCAGGATCTCGCCACTGTCACGGCGAACCGCCAACAGCACCACCGGGCTTTCCTCGGAGGAGTAGCCCTCCACCGCATGGCGCGTCCCCTCCGCGAAACTTAGGAGCGCCATTCCATAATAGACGGGTTTGGGCAGCAACTGGAAGCGGCTCGGGTTCGCTTCCGCGGAAAAGCGGGCCAGCAAGGTGCGTTGATACCAGTCTCCGAGAAAGTTGTGATCGTTGACCAAGTAGCCGTAGTTAATCTCTTCGCGGTCAATGAGCAAGCGAAGATGGGTCTCCACGGACTGCACCAAAAACGCAGCGTACCAGGCATTGGGCCGCCACCACATGGCCTCGCCCCACCCCCAAGTGGGATCGGCCTCGTTGTTCCAGAACGGCAGCTCGGCCAGCGCGGGGTGATGCTCCCGCACGTATCTGAAAGATTGCCGCTCCATGCGAATCATTTGATACGGACGGGCCTTGTGATGAACGGAGATGAAATCCAGAACCGAGCCCCGTTCCCCGGTGATCGCGTTGGCCCCGTTTTCCGCGTGGTCGAGCACCGCTTTGAAGGTCTCCGACAAGAGGTGCGCGTTGCCGGGACCCCCAAACACATATTCGGGATGGACCGATTTGATCGCCTCGCCGGTGGCATCCCAGTAATTGAGCAGGGCGGGGATGCCCTGATCCCAAAAATGATCCGAGCCGTCCGGCTCATTCGTACATTCGAAATACCAAGTCAGCAACTCCTCCCGTCCATAGCGGGCTTCCAGCCCTGACACGAGGGCCCGGACGAAATCGTGCCACCGTTGAATCTCGGCGGGTTTCTTGAAATCCGGGACCCAACGCATGGCCCCTTGCCGATGCGTGCCTCCTTCGGCTTCTCCCAAGATGCGCGGATAGCCCATCACCTCGAAAACCGGTTTCAAGTCTCGCTTCACCATTTCATCCAGGGCCTGATACAAAACCGAAAAGTCATATTCCGGGTCGTCCCCGTAAGGGTCTTCGACCCGAACCATGTTCAGGAGCCAGTGCGGACGCAGGTATCGAATACCCTCGTGGGGGATCGCCGCCAAATAGTCGAGGGTGAGTTGCATGTCCTCTCGCAGCAGTTGCACCCCCGGGGTGAAGCCACTTGCGCGCCAAAAATTGGTCAACGGCTTGCCTTCTCCCGAGAAATCCACAGTTAAAACCACCTCATCGCTCTTTCCCGAAAACGGAAAGGCCAGCAGGGACAAGATCAACAAGTACACTCGATATTTCATCATTCGGAAAGTTAAAAAGAAATGGACGGATAGGGTTCCGAGCCTCGGAAAGCGGAAAAATTTCATTTCCGAGCTTCGGAAAATACGATATGCACTATCCATATGCAAAATTCAAGAATTGATATCGAGGAACCTTCCCGACGGACGCCGGTCATTCACGAGGCGGATGTCTGCGTGCTGGGCGGGAGTTGCACCGGCCTGTTTGCGGCGGTGCGCGCGGCGCGACTGGGCGCGAAGGTGGTGTTGGTGGAACGCCAGAACTGCTTCGGCGGGGTGGCCACCCTTTCTTTGGTCAATATCTGGCACAGTCTGCTGGACACGAATTTCGAGGAACAAATCATTGGCGGGCTCACTGCCGAGGTGATCGAACGCCTGGATCAACGTGGGGCGGGGGAGCACCGTCCCAACAACCCCAACGCGGGCTATATCTTCAATCCCGAAGATCTGAAAATCACCCTCGATGAACTCGCGGTGGAGAGCGGGATCAAACTTTACCTTCATACCCTGTTCGTGGCTCCTTGGGTGGAAGACGGTCAATTGGCCGGCGTGTTGGTGGAGAACAAATCGGGCCGAGGTCTTATTCGCGCCCGCCAGTTCGTGGATGCCACCGGAGACGGGGATTTGGTTCATCGACTGGGGCTGGATTCCCACGTTTCGCCCTTGCCCCAGCCTTCCACCACCTGCGCCAAATTCGGGAACTGGGCAAAACCCGACGGCGCGGCCCTCGGGAAACTGGTGGCCGAATTCCGGGAAGAATTCCACCTGCCCCACGGCTTTGTCTGGGGGTGCAATGTGCCCGATTCCGCCCTCTACATGATCGCCGGCACCCGGGTGCCGGGCATGGACCCCACCGACGCCGATTCGCTCACCGCCGGGGAGATCGAAGGTCGCCGACAGGTGGGTGTGCTTAAAAAACTGATCCGCAAACTGCCCGGCGGCGAAAACGTCACCCTGGAAACCCTCCCGGCCCGCATCGGCTTGCGTGAATCCCGTCACATCCATTCCCATCACCGCCTCACCACCGACGAGGTCCTGCACGGCGTCTCCTTCCCCGATGTCATTGCCAAAGGTAGCTATCGGGTGGACATCCATCACATCGACAAACCCGGCATCACCCTCCGCTATCTCGACGGACGCGAGGAATATTCCTGTCCCGGACAGCCCAAGCAATACAGCCGCTGGCGGGAGGAAACGGAGACAAACCCCACCCATTACCAGATTCCCTACCGTTCCTTGGTGCCTAAAGGCCCTTATCCCAACCTGATCGCCGCCGGCCGTATGATCGACACCGAACCCGGTGCCCACGCCGCCGTGCGGGTCATGGTGAACATGAACCAAACCGGCGAAGCCGCCGGCGTCGCCTGCACCCTCGCCCTCCAAGACAATACCCCTCTGAACAAACTCGATCCCATGAAACTCCGCCAAACCCTAAGCGAAGGCGGGTCCCTCCTAAAAAAGTGAGTTGCGCGAAGCGCCTTCGGAGTGCGCGAACCTTCAGGTTCCGCCGTGCGGAGGACATGCGCCAGTCCCGCGTTTACGCGGAAGTTGAGAGGACCGTTCACGGTCCGGGTACACGGAGCCAATGGCCTCATTCCCAAACCGTTCACGGTCCGGGAATGAGTTCCCCGAGGGTCACAGCCATGAGAAACCAACGTTTTGGGGACATGGAATGGAAGGCCGCTTGCTTCTGGAAGCCGCACCCTGAAGGGCGCTCTATCACTTCCGCGTAAAGGGCCTGTTGATTTATTCAACGAGACTGATGCCCAAGAAACATCTTAACAT
>JAFIGC010000017.1 GCA_020831635.1 Verrucomicrobiota bacterium
GTGGGTGGGTGGTGGGGGGGGGGGGGGGGTGGTTGGGGGGGGGGGGGGGGGGTGGGGGGTGGGGGGGGGGGGGGGGGGGGGTGGGGGGGGGGGGGGCGGGGGTGGGCTCGGGTTCTTCCACTTCTTCCGGGATTTCCGTTTCCGTCGGATCGGGATCGGGCGTGGCGTCCGCTTCGAGGGGCGCTTCGGTTGTATCTTCCTTCGGGCGTTCCCCGTCATCCCGGCTCAACCACCAATACACCCCGCCCGCCCACAGGGTCAGAAAGACCACCGCAATCCAAGCCCAGCCCCATCCGCCTCCAGACGGACCCGTGCCGCCCGGCAGCGCGTTCAAATCCGCAGGTTCAAGGATTTCATCTTCGTCTGGTTGCGGCATGGACATGTTAGATCACGCCTTGATCCTTGAGAATACGGTCAAACTCACCCGAGGCAATCATGGGCTCCAGTTTCTTCCATCCGGGAATGTGCACGCGGTCATTGATGAAAATCTGGGGCACGAAATCCACATCCCCGGCCCGACGCTTCATCTCCGCCACGGTTTCATCCGGCACCCAGTCGTCCCGCTCGCCATCCCAATGCACCTCATGGGCTGTAAACGGCAAATCGCGGGATCGCAGGTAGTTCATGGCCTTGTGACACAAACCACAGATTTCGGCATAATAGATTTCGATTTTCGGCATCGGGTTCCTTTCGGGAAAAATGGGGACAGACCCCTTCAAAAAATGGGGACAGGCCCCTTAAAATAGCGGCAAATCCCATAAGGTCAACTTCTGGACAGCCAACGCAAAAGCAGTTCACCCCAAGGATGGTTGGCGGCCAGTCCGAATCCGTGCCCGCCCTCGGGGTAGATGTGGAGTTCGGCGGGGACCTGGTGTCGGGTCAGGACTTCAAACAAGGCGATGCTGTTTGCCGGGGAAACGGCTTGATCGTCCTGTGCATGCACCAAAAACATGGGCGGAGTTTCGGGGGTGATCGCGTTTTCAAGGGAAAGGGCTTCCACCAGGGCCGGATCGGGAGATTTTCCCAACAGATTGTCACGGGAGCCAAAATGACTGGTCGTGGCCGTGAAACTCACCACCGGATAAATCAGGGCCGCGAAATCGGGCCGAAAAGCGACCGAATCCAGAGTGTCTCCGATTCTCCCGGCAGTCACCACGGGTTGGCTGGCCAGGCTTCCGGCCAGATGTCCGCCCGCGGAAAACCCCATGACCCCGACCTGATCCGTGTTCAGTCCCTGGGTTTCCGCCCAATGGCGCAACACCCGCAACCCGCGCTGGGCATCCATCAAAGGCACCGGATGTCGGCGGGGCGCGTGGCGATATTCCAAAACGGCGGCGGCAATGCCATGGGCATTGAGCAATTGGGCCGGACGATGCCCCTCCTTGGCGGAACTCACGTATGCGTAGGCGCCACCGGGTAGGATTAATACCGCTTTTCCGGTACGGTGTTCGGGTGAAGGCAAATAGACGTGCAGATTGGGAAAAAGGCCGTCATCGGGCAGCGCCATGGGCATTGCATCCTGGGGCCATAGGTCCAATTTTTCGGGAAGATTGATTGAAGGGTGTGCCTGCATGTCAGCGTTCCGGCGTGGCCCGCACCATGGTATAGGGCGTGCCTTCAATGTGTTGGGTGTAGCAGTCGGTGAAACCGGTTTCGTTCAGCAGGGCTTCGAGGCGTTCCACCGTATACACCCGAGAGGTGGGGCGCATGAGCATCATGTTGATTTGAAAGAGTGCGGAATACACGGGCGTGGTGCGGTCGGGATCGAGCATGAGGTCAATCACATAGAGATGTCCGCCGGGCTTCAGGGCGGCGCACATTTTGCGGAAAAGGGCATGAATATCTTCTTCCGGTTCCTGATGCAGGGCGCCGCAATACAAGACCACGTCCTGATCCGAGGGGAATTCGGCGGTGTGGTAATCCCCGCCTTGGAAGGTCAGCCGATCCAATGCCGCCTTTCCGGCATGGATATCCGCCGCCGCCGCCACTACCGGAGGCAAATCCAATACCGTGGCCCGAAAACTTTCATCCTGTTCCAACAATTTCAGACTGAAGGTGCCGGGCCCCCCGCCGACATCCAGCCAGCGGGTGTTTTCGGGGAAAACCAAATACGGAAGGACGCCGCGGGCCATAATGCCGGCCCGGCTGTGCATGCCTTCTACGAAACGCTTCATGCGTTCGGGATCTTTTCCCAGGTGGGGGTTGTCGGGCAGGGCCGGCTTGCCGGTGCGCACGCAGTCGGGCAGACGCATCCACAATGCAAACAAATCGCCGTTGAATTTCAGGGCCGCCAAGAGTGAATCCGGGGAGGCGGGATCCAGGAGCGGTTGCAAGTCATCGGGAATCCGGTACTGATTTCCAGCCTTTCCCAAAACTTCCAGGCCGCAAAGACTGTCCAATAAGGCCTGCAAATGCAAAACCGAGCAGTCCAATTTTTCCGCCAGGTCTTCGGCGGAGGCCGCGCCCGTTGCCAGCAGGTCGAAGATCCCCAGGGACACGGCCGCATTGAGGGCGGCGGATTGCCAGTATCTGGAGGCGAGGTCAACGAGATCAACAGGGTTGTGCATAAGGATTCTCCAATGACATGGATTGATTTATATACAATTAGTGAAAGGTTTCTGTTGCGTCAAGCAGACATGTGTTGTATAGCTGTAATCTATGGAACTACATCAACTTCGATATTTTGTGGCCGTTGCGGAAACCGGGTCCTTTAGCCGGGGCGCGGAACGATGCGGCATCACCCAGCCTTCTCTGAGCCAACAGATCCTCAAACTGGAAGACGAGCTGAAACAAAAGCTTTTCGACCGTTTGGGGCGATCGGTTCAGATGACGCCCTCGGGCCGTATTCTTCTTCCCCGCGCCCAGCGCATTCTCGCGGAAGTCAACTCCGCGAGCAAAGCCGTGCAACAGGATGTGCTCGAAGGAAAGGGCAGCCTCACCATTGGCGCCATTCCCACCATCGCCCCGTTTTTGTTGCCGGAGGCTCTTGGCGAACTGCGGAAGCGTTTCCCCGAGGCCGAGCTGCACATCACCGAAGACACCACCGACCGCCTCATGCAAAAGCTGGTGCGCGCGGA
This sequence comes from Verrucomicrobiota bacterium, assembly GCA_020831635.1. Classification (GTDB taxonomy): domain Bacteria; phylum Verrucomicrobiota; class Kiritimatiellia; order SS1-B-03-39; family UBA6053; genus PXAS01. The sequence continues at coordinate 3,078 of JAFIGC010000017.1, forward strand.
AATCGATTGCGCCATCATGAGTCCGCCCGTGGAGGAAGACCATTTGGTTTCGGAATTGCTGTTCACCGAGGAATTGTACGCGATTCTGCCGCCGAAGCATCCGCTCGCCCAAAGCGGCGAAGTGAAGCTGTCCATGCTGCAGGGCCAGGATGCCATCATTCTCCAACCCATGCACTGCTTGAGCGCCCAAATCGATGCGTTCTGCAAAGCCGAAGGCGTGCAGCGTCACGTGACCTGCTCCACCTCGCAATTGGGAACCCTCTACAACATGGTTGCCTTGGGCATGGGATTGAGCGTGGTCCCGGAAATGTTCGTCCGCCGCGCCCCCAACGGTCCGTGCGTGATCAAGAACTTCTCCGGAAAAATTCCCACCCGCGATATCGCCATCTATTGGCACGGCGGCAGGGTCCGCAATCCGCTCGGCGAATTCTTGGCCGACATCGTGCGCGCCAAAAACAAGTAATGTCCCCCTTCGCCCGGTCCCGAAAATGCCCGCTAAAAAACGCAAGGTGGATGGGGGTTGGTTGCAAGTGCAACGGGAGCGTCATGATTTGGGGCCGGAATACTCGCCTCCTCCCCCCAACAGCATGCACATGTTCGCCGACGTCATGCCGGGGGTGATGAAAGGGATGGGGTTGGAAAGCCCCATGCGCGTTTCCGACCTCAAACCCAAATGGCCCGACCTCGTGGGCGCCACCAACGCCAAACATTCTCGTCCCGGACATTGGGAAAAGGGCGTGCTCACCATTTACGTGGATCACAATGTGTGGCTGGCCGAACTGAAACGCAACGCCTCGGTGGCCATTCTCAAGCGGCTGAAAACCCTTTACGGCAAGGACGCCCCCAAGTCCTTGCGCTTTCAAATTGACCCCGGCGAAGATGTGGATGAATGGAGATAACCGATGAATCACCTGAATGAAGAACAAGCCACCCAAACTTTGATGGACCTCCTGGCGGTGCCCGGACTCAGCGGACGCGAGCGACAGGTCGCCGACCTCATCATCCGCCGCCTGATCGAAGCCGGTTGCAAACCGGACTGGATCATGGAGGATGACGCCCACACCCGAATTCCCGGCGACTTCGAAATGGGCAACCTCATCGTCAAACTGCCCGGTACCGTGGACGGCCCCCGGTTGATGTTCGCCGGACACATGGACACCGTCCCCCTGGTGCGGGGCGTGGAGCCCGTTCGCAAAGGAAACCGCATCGTCCCCAAAGGTCCCACCGCCCTCGGCGCTGACAACCGCACCGCCTGCGGGGTGTTGCTGACCCTGGTGGAGACCCTCTTGCGCGAAAATCTGCCCCATCCCCCGCTGACCCTGCTGTTTACCGTGGGCGAGGAAATCGGACTCTGGGGGGCCAAGGAAATGAACCCCGCCGATCTCGGACATCCGGCCATGGGCTTTAATATCGACTCGGGAGATCCCGAGGAGGTCGTCATCGGCGCCATTGGCGCCCATCGCTGGGACGTGGAGATTCGCGGAGCCGCCGCCCATGCCGGCGTGCACCCCGAACGCGGCGTCTCCGCCATTCTCATCGCCGCCAAGGCCATCAACCGCTTTTCCGAGCAAGGGTATTTCGGCCTCATCGAGAAAGACGGACGCAAAAGCACCAGCAATGTCGGGGTCATTCAGGGCGGTGAAGCCACCAACCAAGTGACCGACCGCCTGCACATCCGGGGCGAATCCCGCAGTCACGACCCCGAATTTCTCAAGGAAATCACCGCCGCCATCGAAAACGCCTTCCTGGAAGCCGCCGCGTCCGTGGCCAGCACAGACGGACGTACGGGAAAAATCACCTTCAATCGGCAAGAGGACTACCACGCCTTCAAAATTTCCGAAGACGAACCTGTCGTCGCCCGTACCCGGGCCGCACAGGAAGCGTTGGGAATTACCTGCCGTCCCCATGTCACCAATGGCGGTCTGGACGCCAACTTTTTCAACGTCAAAGGCGTACCCACCGTTACCCTCGGCGCCGGACAACACAATCCCCACACGCCCGAAGAATATGCGGATGTGGACGAATATTTGACCTGCTGTCGGCTGGCCCTGCGGATTGTCGCGGATTCCGCGCAATGATTCCGCCCCTGATTGTGGGGGGCAACGTCATCACCCTCTTCACCGGCTTTGCCAAAACCGGCGTGCCCGGCGTCGGCATTCTCGCGGCCATTCTTCTGGCCAACATGATGGAAGAAACCCGCGAATCCGTAGGCACCCTGCTGCCACTGTTGATTTTCGCGGATTTTTTCGCGGTGGGCACCTACCGCAAACACACCGACTGGAAAGTCGTGCGCCGCATTCTGCCGCCCACGGTTGTCGGCGTCTTGTGCGGCGCCCTCGCCCTGCGGCATCTGCACGGTCAGCGCTTTGACCTCATGATGGGCGGCCTGGTGTTGTTCCAGCTCTGTCTGGATTTGCTGCGGCAACGCTTGAAATGGAACAAACTTCCCCACCACGCCCTTTATGCGCTTTTCTTTGGTATCATGACCGGTTTCACAACGACCTTGGGGAACATGGCCGGGCCCATCATGACCCTGTATCTGCTCAGCGTCGGTTTGGAAGACAAGCACCGTTTCATGGGCAGCATGGCCTGGTTTTTCCTGATCATCAACGTCTTGAAAGTCCCCATTTTCATCGCCGAAGGCATGATTACCCCCGAAACCTTACTCACCAGCCTTTCCTTTGCGCCCGGGGTGGTGCTCGGGGCTCTGCTCGGACGCCGCATCTTCAAGCACATTCCCCAGACCCCATTCAAAGTCATCGTCCAGGTCCTCGCCGCTCTGGCCGCTTTTCGGTTGCTGGGGTGGTTGGGATAGCGCGGCGAAGCCGCTTTGGAGTGCGTGTAGCGAGCACCGCGAAGCTACCGCTTTGCAGAGGCTTTGTCCCATGCCGGGCCTTGTCGATTGGCCACGGGAAAAGCGGTAGCTTCGTTGCACTCGCTACCGCACTCCAAAGCGGCTACGCCGCGCTTATTACTCCACAAAAATTCCTGCGTTTTCCACTTGAACTTTCATGCAATAAAGTAATTCATTCGTATATGAAAGAAATCGACTGGCATCACGCTCCCCTTCATCGGTTTGTGCCCAATGCGGTACATATGATTACCGGTGCGACGTATCAAAAGCGGCACCTTTTCAGCAAAAACAAGCAACTGCACTTTTTTCAGGATACGCTGTTGAATGGCTTGGTTGAATTCGGTTGGACGCCTCACGCGTGGGCCTGTTTGTCTAATCATTACCATGCAATCGCAAAGGCTCCGGAGGAGGGGGATCTTTCGGGACTGCTGCAAACCATCCATTCCCGATTAGGCATGGGCCTCAACGAACTGGACCAGACCCCGGGACGACAGGTGATGTATCAATTTTGGGACCGTTGTATCAGCTTTGACAAAAGTTATTACGCCCGCATGAATTATGTGATCCAAAATCCGGTGAAACACGGGTTGGTGGAGGATGCGCGCCATTACCCCTATTGTTCTGCCGCCTGGTTTGAGCGCAATAATCCCAAAAGTGTTTGCCGCCGCGTCTACTCCCACAAGTGGGACAAGGTGAAAGAGCCGGATGACTTCGATGTGGTTTGGTGTGCGGAGTGACGGGCCCGGCGAAGCCGCTTTGGAGTGCGTGTAGCGAGCCTACCGCTTTGCAGAGCTATTGTCCGAGGCCAGCCCTTTTCGTTTGGCCGTGGGAAAAGCGGTAGCTTCGTTGCACTCGCTACGCGCACTCCAAAGCGGCTACGCCGCGCACTTTACTCCGTTTGAGTTACCGTGGGGGGCGGTGGATATGCGACGCGAAGCGTCTTTGGAGTGCGTGTAGCGAGCCCCGCGAAGCTACCGCTTTGCAGAGCCTTTGTCCGAAGCAGGGCCTTGTCGTTTGGCCGTGGGAAAAAGCGGTAGCTTCGTTGCACTCGCTACCGCACTCCAAAGCGGCTTCGCCGCGCTCCTTACTCCGTTTGAGTTACCGTGGGGGGCGGTGGATATGCGACGCGAAGCGTCTTTGGAGTGCGTGTAGCGAGCCCCGCGAAGCTACCGCTTTGCAGAGACTTTGTCCCAAGCCGGCCCTTGTCGTTTGGACGTGGGAAAAGCGGTAGCTTCGTTGCACTCGCTACGCGCACTCCAAAGCGGCTTCGCCGCGCTACTTACTCCGCTCGTCTTGTCGCCGAAGCCGGACTTGACTCCGAAGTGTCATTATAGTATCACTTTGGTATGAAAACGGAACTCGTTACCACATTGAAGCGACAAGCGGCTCGTGTATTGGCCGACCTGCATGAAACGGGTGAACCGGTACTCATTACAGAGCACGGGAAACCGTCCGCGTATTTAATCAACGTGGATTCGTATGAATATATGCAAGACCGTATGCATATTCTGGAGGGGATCGCGCGCGGAGAACGCGCGATTCTGGAAGAACGGACATTCTCGCATGCCGAAGCCCAAGAAAAAATGAAAAAATGGCTCGGTTGATCTGGACCGAACCCGCGTTGCAGGATTTGGATGAGGTCGCCGAGTACATCGCCCTCGACGATCCCAGCGCTGCGGCCCGATATGTCCAGAGGGTTTTTGATTGCGTCGGGCGACTCGAAGTACACCCGAAATCAGGAAAGAAGCCGCCGGAACTCTCTCGATCACCCTATCGGGAAGTCGTTGTTCCCCCCTGCCGCGTGTTCTACCGCGAAGAGGGAGACGCCGTCTACATCCTGTACGTGATGCGTTCGGAACGTCTGCTTCGGACATTCTTGCTTGAACAGAGGAACCGGGAGAAGTAGCAACGGAGTTGCGGGAGTGGGGGGCTGTCGCATCGGCAGGTGACTCGAGCTCTGTAAAGCGGTTGCTTCGTTGCACTCGCTACCGCACTCCAAAGCGGCTTCGCCGCGCTGATTACTCCGCGCGCGACCTGGCTGCCAACAACTCCTTGAACATGTCGTTGACCTTGTGCCTGCCGATTTCGTCAAATGGACTCCACGCTTCGCCGCGATAGACGTCGAACCAAACGATGATCAGGTCGTAATCGGGAATGAGGGCCATGACAAACTTGCCGCCATAGCCCATGACCAGGCGGGTGTTGGGTGGCGCGGCTTCCAGCAATCGGGTACCGTCCGGGGTCAGGTGATTGTGCCACCAGAAATATCCCAGACACCCCAAATGGTTCTTTTCGTCTTTACCGCCGCCCAGCGATTGGAGTCCGGGGATTTCCTCGGCGTCCACGCCGCGGGTGCGGGGCAGGTCCATGGGCAGGGTTTTATCGAAGACGGCCTGCAGTCGATTTTCATCGATGATTTGCCTGTTTTCCCAGCGTCCGTTGCGGTGATGCAGCAGGCCAATGCGGGCCAGGTCGCGGGCGGAGATCCGCAACCGTCCCCTGGGGGTATTGCGATGAATGGCGGTAAAATGATGTTCCAATCCCATCCAGTCCCTGAAAACCTCGCTGTTCAGCACTTCGTCGTATTGCATGGGCTCGCGATCATACACCCGAAAAAACAAAATCCAGGCCAGAAGGCTGGTGGCATGGTCATTGTAGGCAAAACGCTCCCCGGGCGGCTCGCTTAACCCGTAGCCGGAGGTTTGGTTCAGGAGGTGACGAAAGGTGATGTCCCGGTCTTTGTGTCCCAAATCGGCGTTTAAGTCCATTAATTCGGGCACCCATTTGACCACCGGGTCGTCCAAAGAGTCGATGCGCCCTTCTTCAATCGCCCTGAGGGTCAGAAAGGTATAAAAAAACTTGGTGGCGGAGGCGGCATCATTGGGAAACGTGGTGTCGCCCCATTCGTAAATCAGCTTTCCGCCGTGGACAATGAGGCCGGTTCCCACGGACTTTTCGGAAAAGGCGTCCAATTTTGTAACGGAAAAGCCGACCGATTCGGGTGATTTCCACGCCCATGTCTTTTGTGGATACACCGGGCCGTCTTGTCGCCGACATCCTTTCCCCAAAGTCAGGGACGCGCACACTAAAAGGGCGCACATCAAAAAAAAGGACGTTTTTACCGGAAAAGCGGTAAACGCCGAACGCTTGTCTACAGAGTTCGGCGCGTGGTTCACTTTAAGAAAATTTCCTCATCACCAAACTGGCGTTGGTCCCGCCAAAGCCGAAGCTGTTGCTCATGATGGTGGTCAGTCCGGCATTTTCCTCGGCTTTGCCCAGCACGATGGGAAGATTTCCGGCGGCAGGGTCAAGGGTTTCCACATGGGCGTTGGCGCAAATGAAGTCGTTTTGCATCATCAGCAAACAGTATACGGCCTCGTTGGAACCGGCCGCGCCCAATGCGTGCCCGGTGAGGGATTTTGTGGAACTGATGCGGGGGCATTTGTCGCCAAAGACCTCTTGGAGGGCTCTCAACTCGGTGATGTCGCCGGCGGGGGTGCTGGTGCCGTGGGTGTTGATGTAATCGATGGGGGTGTCGCAGGTGTCCATGGCCATCTTCATGCAACGGACCGCGCCTTCGCCGGAGGGAGCGACCATGTCGGCGCCGTCGGAAGTGGCGCCGTAGCCGACTAGTTCGCCGTAAATGGTGGCGCCGCGGGCCTTGGCGTGTTCGAGATCCTCGAGCACGAGCATGCTGCCGCCGCCGGAGATCACGAAGCCGTCGCGATTGACGTCGTAAGGGCGGGAAGCGGATTCCGGGGTGTCGTTGTAGCGGGAGCTGAGCGCGCCCATGGCATCGAACATGACCGTGGAGGCCCAGAAAAGTTCTTCCCCACCACCCGCAAAGACGATGTCCTGCTTGCCGGCCTGGATGAGCTCCATGCCGTTGCCAATGCAGTGGGCGCTGGTGGCGCAGGCGGAACTGATGCTGTAATTGTGCCCGCGGATTTTGAAGGCGGTGGCGAGGCAGGCGCTGTTGGTGCTGGACATGGTGCGGGGCACCATGTACGGACCCACGCGTTTTGCGCCCTTGTTGCGGGCCAAATCGATGGTGGCAGTGACATTGGCGGTGGACGTGCCGCCCGTGCCCGTAATCAGGCCGGTGCGTTCGTGGGACACCATCTCATCGGGCAAACCCGCGTGCTCGATGGCTTCCCGCAGGGCGATGTAGTTGTAGGCGGCGCCTTCTCCCATGAACCGCAGGAGCTTGCGGTCCACGTGGTCGGCCACATCCATGTTGATGGGGCCGTAGACGTGACTCCGAAAGCCCTTTTCCTTGTATTCTTCGGAAAAGCGTAATCCCGACTTTCCCGCACGCAGGGATTCCAGCACTTCGGCTTTGTTGTTTCCGATGCTACTGACAATTCCATAACCGGTGATAACGACTCTACGCATGTTTGGGTCTCCAAAAACTTGTAACGATAAATAAAGGGGTTGGCCAAGCCTCAATTAACAGGTTTCAAGGGCTTTCGTCCATCGAAAAACGTTTCTTTTTCATATGGACCGCGTCCCCGGGTTTGACCGAAGCCCCTCCTCATGTTACATGGAAGCTCGATTTTGACTTCATTTTTGGCGTTCATCCGACCGGTGTGCGCCGTCTTTTCCCTGTTTTTACCCCCAAACCCCTTCAATTTCATGGCACGCATCAACCCCTCCTACCGACGTCTCACCGCGGGATACCTGTTTCCCGAAATCGCCCGCCGCACCCGCGAGTTTCAGGCGGAAACCCCCGGCGCGAACATTTTGCGCCTCGGCATTGGCGACACCACCGAACCGCTGGCCCCGGAAATCATTTCCGGCTTGCACGGGGCCGTGGACCGCCTGGCCTCCCGCGAAACCTACACCGGATACGGCGACAGCGAAGGTCAGGCCGCGCTGCGCGAAGCCATTGCCGCCCATTACCGCGCTTTGGGCGCCGACGTGCAGGCCGCCGACGTGTTCGTCAGCGATGGCGCCAAATCCGACAGCGCCAACATCCAATCGATTTTCGCCACCGACAACACCATCGCCGTTCAGGATCCCGCGTATCCCGTGTATGTCGATTCCAACGTGATCGCCGGACGCACGGGCCTGAAAAACGACCTGGGACAATACGAGGGGCTGGTGTACATGCCCTGCACCGCCAAAAACGGCTTTTTCCCGGAATTGCCCGCCGAAAAAGTGGACATCATCTATATTTGCAGTCCCAACAATCCCACCGGCACCGTGGCCACCCGCGAGCAGTTGCAAGGATTCGTGGACTATGCCCGCAGCCACAAGGCCGTGATCTTTTTTGACAGCGCCTACGCCGATTTCATCACCGATCCTTCCCTGCCCCGGTCCATCTACGAGATCGAAGGGGCCCGCGAATGCGCGATCGAGATCAACAGCTTCTCCAAATCCGCCGGATTCACCGGGGTGCGGTTGGGCTGGACCCTGGTGCCCGCCGAATTGTCCGCCGAGAACAGCAAGCCCGGCGAATTGCAAAAAATGTGGGCTCGCCACCAGAATACCTTTTTCAATGGCGCTTCCAACATCGTGCAGGCGGGTGGATTGGCCGCCCTGAGCGCCACCGGACGCGCCCAGACCTTGGAAATCGTGAATTATTACATGGAGAATGCCCGATTGATCCTCGATTGTCTGCAATCCCTCGGGATCACCACCTTCGGCGGGGTCAACGCGCCTTACGTGTGGATGAAAACCCCCGATGGCATGGGATCCTGGGACTTTTTCGACAAGCTCCTCCGGGAATGTCATGTGGTGGGCACCCCCGGCGCCGGCTTTGGACCCAGCGGCGAAGGGTATTTCCGCCTCAGCGCCTTCGGCCACCGCGAAAACATCGTGGCCGCCACCGAACGCATCCGCGACCAACTCGTGCGCTGAGCGTTTTCCACCCTACTTCAGAAGGCCGTTCATGAAAATCGCCAAAGAATTCCGCTGGGAAATGGGGCATCGCCTCCCCAATCACGACGGCGCCTGCCGAAACGTCCACGGACATTCCTACCGCATGCAAGTGGAAGTCGAGGGCGATGTGAATCCCGAAACCGGGATGGTCATCGATTTCGGGGACATCTCCGCCAAAGTGAAACCATTTCTCGCGGAACTGGACCATGCCTTTCTCTGTCAGGAAAGCGACACCGAAGTCCGCGAGTTGCTGGAGCGCATGGACTTGAAGCGGGTGATGATCCCCGTGCCCTCCACCGTGGAGAATATTTGCATGCTATTCATCGAGAAATTGCGCCCCGCCTTCGCCTGCGAACCCGAAGTCCGCGCCTTCACCGTCCGCATCTGGGAAACCGCCACCTCCGAAGCGGAAATCCGGGAAGTGTTGCGTTGAATAGAACCACTGATTACACTGATGTACACTGATCTTGGCTTTTGAGTGTATGTGAGAATTTTCCAATCATCTTTCGTAAACCTAATCCTAATCCTAATCGTAATCCTAATCGTAATCGAAATCATAACTTCCGTTCCAATCCACCGTATTTTTTGAACAGGAGAACGCAGAGGGAGCAGAGGGAAATGGTGGTGGATTTGCCTTTGCTCTCTTTGCTTGCTTCTGTTCAAATCCTTTTGGTTTTTTGAACAGAAGGTCGCGAAGGAAGCGAAGAATTTCAGTGGCGTTGCTACTATGCAAAGCCCCTTTTAGACTGGAAATGCGCGAAAACCCAGCCGGTATCCACAAATGGACAAAGGCAAAGGCATCCCCCTTCGCCCCTGCCGATGCGGAGATCGGCGCTCCTGTCCCCGTGGCCCCGAAAAGTGAGATCTGTCCGAGCATCATTCGTAATCGTAATCGTAATCCTAATCGGAATCCTATTCCTAATCAAAAACAGCTCGGAGATTACGATTACGAGTACGATTAAGATGATGAGAAGGAGTCTCATCCCTGTAAATTCCGGTGTTTTCCCGGTGGCGTTTCTGACCTCCGACCTCCAACCTCTGCCCTCTCTCCTTCTCTCCTTCTCTCCCTCTAGAACCAGCAACCAGCAACCAACAACCCTCAACTCCCTTTATCCCCGCCCATAAACCCGATAGCGGCGGCGGAATGCGGCTGCGGTGTGGCCGGTGTGCTTTTTGAATGCCCGGCAGAAATTTTCGGGATTGGCGTAACCCACTTCCGCAGCGATTTGCTTGATGGGATCGGGGGTGGTCACCAAACGGTGCCGCGCCGCCCGCATCCGCTGCTGGATGAGATATTGGTGCGGACTCATTTGCACGGTTTGTTTGAAGCGGGCCTGCAAATGCGAGGCGCTCATTTCCACCGACTCCGCCAAATCGGCAATCGTCAAATTGTGCATGAATCCCTTGTCGATCAGTGACATCACCGCCGACACCCGGGGCGTGATTTGATCTCGCTGGCTTTGACGTTGGTCTTGGTCCAGACGAAATTGCAACTGGGCCCAAATCAAATTGCCCAGCAAATGGCGGTCCACGCTGGTGTGATGATAGGCGAACAGCATTTCCCGGCAAAAGCGGACGGCTTCGTCGGCATCGCGCCACTGGAAGGACCTCGGCCAGTCGTCGGCATCCGGTTGGGACTGAAAATGAAACGTGGCCGTGAGGCATTCGTAATGCGCGTCTTCCGGCGAACGGAAAATGGTGTGCGTGCCCGGTGGATGCGCGAACACCCAGCCGGGACCACAAATCGTTTCCCCGTCCGGCGCATAGACGCATCCCCGGGTAATCACCTCAAAACAAAGCTCCTTGTCCGGGATATCACGGGGTTTGGGCGCACCGCCCCGTTGGCTGATAAAGAATCCCAAATGCAGGGGACGGGTTTTGTCGGGCTTAAATTGTTTTTTACCATGAATCATCGTTTTGATCAATTCTTATGTTTGGACATTCGGCATATCAAGGTTTATGAATGGAAAACACGCAGTTTTTATCAACCCAACCCGAAACCAAATAGAACAGGATTCAATTATGCCGGAAATCACCGTCCAACTTTACAGCGTTCGCGATCTCGCGAAACAGGATTACGAAGCCACCATACGCGCCATTGCCGAGATCGGATTCCCCTGCGTTGAACCGGCCGGATATCCGGGCAGCACTCCCGAAGCCGCGTCCAAATTGTTCAAGGAACTGGGACTGCGCGCCCCCTCCTGCCACGGCGGGCTTCCCGTGGGTGAAAACAAAAATCGGATCATCGAAGAAGCGTTGATGATGGGCCACGAAGCCGTCATCACCGGATGCCCCCCCAACTTCCGTGAGAACTACACTTCGCTGGACCGGGTACGCGCCTTGGCGGAACTCTATTGCGAAGCCGCCGAAAACGCCGCCCCGCACGGCATTCAAATTGGCTACCACAACCACGACTGGGACCTGGCCGAAGTCGAAGGCCAACGGGGCTATCGGGTCTTTCTGGATAACACCCCCGAAAGCGTACTTTGGGAAGCGGACATCTTCTGGGTGGCCAGGGCCGGACTCGATCCGGCTGAATTCATCCGGGAAATCGGTCCCCGGGGCAAGTTCTTGCACTTCAAGGACGGCGTGGTCGGCGGCGGCGAAAATTTCCGGGAACTGGAAACCGCCGACGGCAAAATCATGGTCAGCGATGCCAAACCCTTCCTGCCCGCCGGGCGCGGTCAGGTGGACATGTTGGCCGCCGCCAAAGCCGCCACCCATGCCACTTATATCGGCGTCGAGTTGGACAGCTACCCCGGCGACATGATGGAAGCGGTCGCCGAGAGCTACCGCTACCTCACCGAACAAGGCATCGCCACCGGACGCAAATAAATCAACTTTCAGGAAAACCCACATGAGTACCCCCAAAAAAATCAAAGTCGGCATCATCGGATGCGGCAACATTTCCCAAGCCTATTTCAATGGCGCCAAAACCTTTGAAGTCCTGGAAATCGTGTCCTGTGCGGACATCAATCCCGAAGCCGCCAAGGCCAAGGCCGAAGAGAACGGCTGCAAAGCCGAATCCGTGGAAGACCTGCTCGCCAATCCCGAAGTGGATCTGGTCATCAACCTCACCATCCCCGCCGTACACGCCGAAGTCAGCCAGCAGGCCCTCAAAGCCGACAAACACGTGCACTGCGAAAAGCCCCTCGCGGTGCATTTGAAGGACGCCAAGGCGGTGCTCGATCTGGCTGCCGAGAAAAACCTGCTCGTGGGCTGCGCCCCCGATACCTTCCTGGGCGCCGGGTTTCAAACCTGTCGCAAGCTCGTGGACGACGGCTGGCTGGGGCGCATCGTCGGCGGAACCGCCTTCATGATGGGACGCGGACCCGAGTCCTGGCATCCCAACCCCGCCTTTTTCTACGAAATTGGCGGCGGACCCATGTTTGACATGGGCCCCTATTACATCACCGCCCTGATCCATTTGCTCGGTCCCGTCAAGCGCGTCAGCGCCATCACCAGCCGCGCCTTTGAGACCCGCATTGCCACCTGCGCCGCGCAATTCGGCAAAGAACTGCCCGTTCAGGTGCCCACCCACAACGTGGGCGCGTTGGAATTTCACTGCGGCGCCGTCATCACCGTCACCATCTCCTTTGACGTCTACAAACATCACCACAAACCCATCGAATTGTACGGCACCGAAGGATCCCTGCAATGTCCCGACCCGAACACCTTCGGCGGCCCCGTGGCCCTGTGGACCCCGACCGGCGGCGAATGGCAGGAACAAGCCTTCAGTCACCGCTACGCCAAAAACTTCCGCAGCATCGGCGCCGCCGACATGGCCATGGCCATCCTCTCCGGCGGCACCCACAAGCACCGCACCAGCGGAGAACTGGCCTATCACGCCCTCGAAGTCATGCACGCCTTTGAGAAATCCTCTCTCGACGGACAGCACGTACAGATCGAATCCAAGCCCCCGCAACCCGCGCCCCTGCCGCTCGGTCTCATCGAGGGACGCGTCTAACGCGGGGGCGGGGCCTCCCGCGCCGGAATCCTCATCCTTGGGCGGGAGTACCGCAGTTGGGCTCCGTCCGATCCGACCGATCCGTCTGATCGGACGGATCGGCTGTTGTACACAAATTTCCCGTGGCAATTTTCGGTTTTCCGCGAATGGCAGTGCGGTGGACATGCGACGCGGAGCGTCTTTGGAGTGCGTGTAGCGAGTGCAACGAAGCTACCGCTTTGCAGAGCCTTTTACTCCGCATACCGCACCCGTCACTCCGCACTCGAAAGCGGCTTCGCCGCGCTCGTGACTCCGGTTCGGCACAACCTGCCCCGGAGGGGCAACAGCGGTTAGCCCGGGGTCAGGGAGGAACGACCGCAGCCCCGGGTAGGAGACCGTACAATCCGAGCGCCCCGGAGGGGTGCAAGCAAAGCGGAGCCCATGTCCATTGCACCCCCGACACCCCCCGCGCTCGCACCCCTCCGGGGCACCCCAAATTTTTGCACACAACACCCGGGGCTGCGAAGCGCTGGCGCGCTCCTGACCCCGGGCTATCCGCTTTCACCCCTCCGGGGCGGGAGGGGGCAAAAATGCCGATGCACGCAAAATTACCCACACAAATTACCTGTTGCCACACAAATTACCTGTTGCAATTTTCTTCCCGAAAAATTGGGAATGCTATCGGATGAAGGTTTGGTCGAGCCGGAGCATCTGAAGGATCCTTTTACCGGGGAGAACTTCCTCCTTTTCAGGGATGGTGCGCAGTGGAGGCCCTACAGTGTCGGGAAAAACCTTCAGGATGACGGCGGGGTTGGCCCTGGAAAAGACCGCTTTGTCTTTGAAGTCGAGTAAACGACAGCGTGGCGCGTGCGGTGGACATGCGACGCGGAGCGTCTTTGGAGTGCGTGTAGCGAGTGCAACGAAGCTACCGCTTTGCAGAGCCTTTGATCCCTGGCCGGGCCTTTTCCTTTGGCCGCGGGAAAAGCGGTAGCTTCGCGGCGCTCGCTACACGCACTCCAAAGCGGCTTCGCCGCGCTCCTTACTCCGGTTCGGCACAACTTGCCCGTGGCTATTTTCCATCATGGGCATCCGGTTGCTGCGCGACAAGCCGCTGGAGTTCTTCGTTTTTCATGCGTTCCTGTTTTAACAATTCCCGTAAATCACTGACTTCCATTTGGCGGGCGGTGCGAGCGGCATTTTCGGCATGAAGGTCTGGAAGACAAATAATGATCACAAGGGCAAAAAGTGAAAAAAAGAACCCGATTACAAACCAGACAAGGATCGAACGGCCCTTGCCGGCCGCGATGAGCGTGCAAAGAAACCCAGAAAGAATCGACATCAATATTGCTGTCATCATATGCATCCACCTCACATATACAGCCTTTATAGGTGCAACGGAACGGACTTTATGTATATTTTTCTTCCTCCGAGGGGTCAAGATAATTTCCACCGCATGAAAACCCACAATCCCCGAGATGCTTGGATTTGCCATCTAAACAGATCCGCGCCAAGCGGGTAGTTTTTTGATATGGGGCATGAACGCGCTTCCGTGTTTTCTTGCCCACCCGCCATATTTTGCCCAGAATTCATGATTTTGATGTGTTTCCGAGTCAAATCATTCGATTTTGTTGATGGATGTGTTGAAATCTACAAAAACGTAATTATTTTAAAGGCAAGCTGATTCCTAACATGAAACAAGTTGTGGGTATGAAATAAGGCGGTAAGAATAAGCTTAACCATGAAATCTCCTCATCCATCCAAAGCAGGCAGCGCCCTTCTGATCACCTTGTTGGTGGTGAGCTTGTTGTTGATGTCGGTCTTGGCCTTTTCGGTGCAAGTGCGCATGAGCTTGCGGGAGGTTCGGAATTCGATGGACATGCATGTGGCCCGGCAAAACGCGCGGCTGGGCATGGAGCTGGCGCTGGCACAATTGCAGGAGACGGCGGGTCAGGATCAGCGTGTCACGGCCACGGCCGCGATTTTGGGAAATGCGGCCCATGCGGACAATCGCTGGGTGACGGGTGTATGGGACACGCAGGCGGGTTCCGGCGCGGAGCCACGCTGGTTGATTTCCACGCCGACACAGGGCGTGAATTATGATATTTCCGCCGCACCCGGCGGGCTGACGGCTTTGTTGCTGGGACAAGGCTCCGCGGGAGCCAACGCGAATTCGGAAAAATTCGTTCGGGCGCCATTGGTGCCCATTCCCGCGCCTACGGGGGCGGTTGGCCATTACGCTTTTTGGGTGGCGGATGAAGGAGTGAAGGCCAGTTTGGGACTCTATGATCAATTTGCAAGCCCTGGGGGCGGGAATGCGGGTCAATTGCATGCCACGGAAGTTCAGCGCATGCGGTATGGGGTTCCGGTACGGGTCTCCCAGGAATTGGCGCTGGGTAACAATACCGATTTTGATGAGCCCGGCATGATTGCGGGGTTACAGCGTTTGGTCGGTTTGGAGCAGATGTCGTTGTTGAACGGGCTGCCGGATCCCCGTGCGGATGGGGGCTTTCATGATTTCACGCTGAATGCGCGGGGGTTGTTGACGCATCCTTTGAATGGTGGGGTCAAAAAAGATTTGTCCTTGGCGCCCGGGCTTTTGGGAAACGGGTTTGCGCGGTTCATGAATTTCCCTGCATACATGGAGCAACCGAATGCCGGAAACGCCTTGGTGCGTGTTGAAAATGATCTTCGCCGCATGCATGAAATCACGCCCCCAAACACCTTGAACCCCGGTCCGGATGAAATCGTACACAGTGTGGTGCCTGTGATTACGGATTTCGGGCTGCAGTTTGTGCCGCATGTTGGAGGAAGTCGCAGGGGGATCATGTCCATGCATTTTGTATTGGAGTTGTGGAATCCCTATTCCTCCGGTTTGGTTGCGGAAGACTTGGTGGTGGAAATCACCGGCATGCAGCCGATTACGATGTTCGTGGGGGATGACTGGCAACACACGTTTGATGTGGAGCAAACCTACGGGGAAACCATCCGCATACGGCTGAACCGGGAGCAATATCATGTCACCCGACACCTCCACCCCGAATCCCATGATGTGTACGCCCACGGTCCCGGTCGTTTGCTCTATTGGAGTGGACCGGATACCAACAATGACCGCACGCCTCCGGAAACGGGTTCTTTTGCCAATCGGCAGGTGAACCAGACCCGCTGGGTTTTAAATGCGGTGCCCGCGATGACTTTTCCCGCCCATTTGGCCAACAGTGATTCCGTTCGATATCAAATGGATGAAACCCAATTGACGATCACCTTGCGCAAAGCCCCGGAAAACGGCGGCGACGTTCTGGCCGTCTACCGCGATTTTTTATACGACGAGGTGGATAGTGGGGTCATGGGCAATTTGAGTGGTTGGAACAGCCGTTGGCTGACGTATCGCTTCCGGATCATCGAGCGTGGCACCACGTACCTGGGAGATCGCAGTTTGTGGTTGAAGCATGTGGACAAGCGCACGGTTACGCCCGCTTTCGGGGATAATGTCGTGACGGACAGCCATACCATGCACGAGCAAGCGACCAGTTACAGTCCCGATGCACTGCCAAACATTTTGTCTGTGAATCAGGATACCCGTGTTTTTTATTTCGACAGGGTGTTGAGTTCGTCGGCATGGAGTCAGGATTTCCGCAAAGACCTCCCTATGTTTGAATTGCCTCGCCAGCCTTTGATTTCCATCGGCCAGTTGCAGCATTTGCATATCGCCGGGCGCGCGCCCTACGCGGTGGGGAATGCATGGGGAGGCACGCAATGGAATCGGCTGTTCGACGATTATTTTCTGTCCGGAATGCAGGCGGGCATTTCCATGCCTTCGCTTGCAAATGATAATCCGGTCATTCCGCATCCCCGTATATCGCTGTTTCCGGCAAGGGGTTTGGGTTTGACCGAATACGACGATAACCTCCTCGCCGACCTAGGTGAAAATTCGGGCGTCGTTTTGGCGGTGGAGGGTCAGTTCAACCTCAACAGCGTTTCTGTTCCGGCATGGAAAGCGGTATTGGGCAGTACCGTGTTCAAGAATTTCGTACATGCCCGCCGGGACCGGAATCTGCATGATGAGTTCCATCAAACCGCAAATGACCTCGTTCAAAGCCAAATCGACTATCCGCCCGGGTTCTCCCGCTTTCCCCAGTCCATTCAGGAGTTGTTCGACGTGGATATCGAGGAAATGGATAACGATTTGGACCGACATTTCTTGAATTTCAAACCCGGGGTAACCTTTCTCAAGCCCCGCACCGGAACGAATGGGGCGGACAGTGATTTCGATCATGCGGACGACGGTTTGCTGGAAGAGTTTGCCGCCGCCGTGGCGGAAGGCGTCCGGGAATACGCCGCCGCGAATGGCCGCCCCTTCCTTACCCTGAATGAGTTCATCACCGGAAATTTCAGAAACGGAAACAGCTTGCTCAACACCATATTGGAAGGGGATGTCGATGCGGGACGGTTCCCGCGATTGGCTGCCGGGGAATTGCGGCGTCCTTTTGGCGACAACCTTGACGGATGGACGCCCGAAGAAAGAACCCCGGCCTGGCTTTCCCAAGCGGATGTGCTAACCTCTTTAGCCCCATTTCTATCCACCAGGTCCGATACCTTTACCATTCGCTCTTACGGCAATGTTCGGGATCCGATTTCCGGTGAAACGATTTCCCGCGCATGGTGCGAAGCCGTGGTGCAACGGGTCATCGTCCCCATGAATGAAACCGCAACTCTGGACGAAATGGCCGGGGTTCCCTCCAGCGCCTTTGGCCGACAATTCAAAATCCTCTCATTCCGATGGCTCAACGAATCCGACATCTAATTCCGACTTTCTTGATTTGCCTGCAAGTCTTTTTGCCGCCTGCCCTCCAGGCGGAAGAGGCACCTGTGGTCCATGAGGTCTCTTTTTACATCGCCGCGAATGTGCGGATTCCGAATTTGCATTTCGGGGTCTTTGACGAAGAAGGGAAATTTCAGAAATCCGTTCCCCTCAGGTTCAACACCTCCGGGCGCTCGCAACTGTACGAATACGAAGGTCCGATGCCCCTGGTGTTTTTCGAAGAAGAGAAAAAGCCCACGGAAGCGGATCCCAATGCCGTGACCCGAACGCAGGTGGCTTCCATCTCATTTCAAAGAGTGCCGGAGAAAGTTTTGCTGTTGTTTCATCCCAATCCCAACCACCCCGATTCAGGACCCAAATACTCGGTCAGTGGCGTGAATTTGAATGACGACGCGGTCCCGGGTGGACACATTTCCGTGTTCAATTTCACTCGACAGGAATACATGGGGGCTATCGGACGCCGAAGAAACCGGGATGACGCTGATTTTGTGAAAATCAAGCCGGGCATCAATGAGCCCGTGCCCATTCACCCGGCTGGACCGGTGAATTTATTTGCCGAGATCAAGGACGAAGGTTGGACCCAAGTGTACGACAACAACTTCCAATGTGATTCCGACGAGCGGCTGTTGTTGGTGCTCTTTCCCCCGCGATTTCCCGGTTCGATCAACATAGGGGGGCGGTTAATCCGGTTTCCGCTGAATGGTGAGGTGGACGCGGAGGAAGAAGAAGAAGAGGAAGAGACTCCTTAAGACCCCGGCCCCCTTCGCCCCGCCGATGCGGCGATTGGCGCTCCTTTCCGCCCTCTTCGTTCAAAGTTCAAAGTTCAAAGTTCGATGTTGGACGTTCGTATTCGCCCCCTTCGCCCCTGCCGGTGCGGAGACCGGCGCTCCTGTCCCCGTGGCCCCGAAAGCGCGAAAGACAGCGCGATGGCGAGTGTAGAATGACGAGTTATCCCTTATCCCTTATCCATTATCCCTTCCAAAACGAATTTCCGCATCCCGGGCTTGAGAAATGAATCGCGGCGGTTTATGGGACGTGGATGATCACAAAAGAAACCATCGGTACCACGCCCTCGGGCAAAGAAGTTGACGCCTACACGCTCACCAACGCCAACGGATTGCGCATGAGGGTGATGACCCTCGGCGGAATCGTCACCCACCTCGAAGTGCCCGACCGGGCGGGCAAGCTGGAGGACATTACCTTGGGCCTGCCGACGCTGGAGGCGTATCTTGCCGGACATCCCTATTTCGGCGCCCTGGTGGGCCGGGTGGCGGGGCGGCTGACGGGTGGCAAGTTCACCGTGGATGGACGGGAATACCAGTTGCCGCTCAATGATGAGAACAACCATTTGCACGGGGGCGTTCATGCGTTGGATAAAAAAGTGTGGAACGCAGAACCCATGGGCGAAAATTCCCTCCGGCTTCGGTACCGCAGTCCCGATGGCGAGGAGGGGTATCCGGGCAACGTCGATATTACCGTCACCTACACCCTCAACGATAACAACGAGTGGGTGCTGGAATACGATGCGGTGACCGACAAAGCCACGCCGTTCAGCATGACCAACCATGCCTATTTCAATCTCGCCGGGGAAAACACGGGCAGCATTGCCGATCACATCGTGCAAATCCATGCCGACCGTTATGTGCCCGCGGCCAAAGATTTCACCCTGCTGGACCGTGTCGAACCCGTGAACACCAACGATTTCCGCGCCCCGCGCCGCCTGGGCGACGCCCTCGAAGGCTTGGCCGGAAAACACGGGGACAATTATTTGCTGTCCGACGAAACCGGGGTGCGCCCCGTGGCCCGGGTGGAAGATCCCAAAAGCGGACGCGTGCTGACCGTCACATCCGACGCGCCCGTGCTGCAGTTTTACACGAGCGCCAACATGACCGGCGAAGACATTGGCAAAAGCGGCCAGGCCTACCGTCCCTATTCCGCGTTTTGTCTGGAGTGTCAGGGCTATCCCGTCGGGGTCAACGATTCGCCCATCGGCTCGATTATGCTGCATCCGGGCGAGCGCTATCGCCAGCGCACGGTGTATGCATTTTCGGTCAAAAAATAAAAATTTTAACAAACGACGCGGGGGCGGGTAAGTTTTTGAAATGCTTGTCTCAAAAACCACATCCATCGTTTCGTTCGTACGCAGTTTCATTCTATTTTTCGGGTTTTGGGTGCATGTCCCACCGGCAGTGGCCTCGGACCGCGTTTTTTACGTGGGGGAATCCGGGGAGACCCGTTTTTATGGTCACTTGCCGCTGTCGGACGGCACGATTCTCGTGGGCGGGGCGGCCAACGATTTGGCTTGGGTGCCCGCGGGGACTGCGATCACGGAATTCAGCACCACCGCCGCAAACGGTTCCAGCATCAAACAGGATGGGGTCAGCAGCGGCAAAACCGCGTTTGTCCTGCGGCTCAACGAAGATGCCTCGCAAATTTTGTCGGTGCTTCGTTTTCCACACAACCAAGTGCACAACATCACGTTTCTCAAGACCGACACCCCCACGGGAGAGACGACGGGGAATCTTTACATCTCCGGGCAACGCGGAGGCACCGGGGGGGATGGCGGATATTTCATTGCCCGCTTGAACAACAATTTTCTTGGGGGCGCCCCCACGGGGATGGATTACGTCTGGAACATCAACACCCGCGGGCGCAACACCGATCATGGGGTTCGCCAACCCTGGGACGTGATGAGCGATGGCCGTATCGTCGCGCAAACGGGAAGACCTTACGAGGCCAACTGGGGCGAAATCATCGTCTTGCCCGCCGAACCCGGCACACAACCGGCCAACAGTTTGCCTTCCATTCCCATGACGGTCATGCCGGGTTTTCGGGTGCATACCATTAGCGATGGCGCGAATTCAGAAACGTTTTACGGCACCGAAGAAGATGTGCCCCCGGGTTACAACATTGTCGCCAGCCGCATGATGCTCAAAACCCAGCAAACCAATGCCTCCGGACTCCAACGTTCGTTTACCCCCGAGGATTTTCACCGTTGGCAACGGGACGAAAACGGGTATTGGCGGCGGGGCACCTACCCGCTGGACGCCTTTTGGCGCAACTATTGGACTTTTCCGGAGGGAGGGGACAATAACATGTGGGGCGGAGACGCGCGCGGATACACTGGATACAAACTTGCCGGCACCGGCAGCACCGAAGGTTCGCCTTACACCCCCCGGGTGGGCGCCATCACCGTGGACAAACGCAACGACCGCATCTATATCGGACTCAATTGGCAATCCCGTCTGCCCGCCACAAACAATCCAGACTTTGAAC
Source organism: Verrucomicrobiota bacterium (assembly GCA_020831635.1). Lineage (GTDB taxonomy): Bacteria > Verrucomicrobiota > Kiritimatiellia > SS1-B-03-39 > UBA6053 > PXAS01. Next base: position 23,856 of record JAFIGC010000017.1, read on the forward strand.
CCGCCCTGATCGTTCTCGACAGCGACGGCTACATGCAATGGTGGGCGCGCCTGTACCAGGAGTACAACGACACCTCCGACGAAGGGCCGCAAAACATTCCCGGTGACGTGGATGCGGTGCCCGACGCCAACCGGATTCAAGTCGATGCCTTGGTGGGCGAAAGCCTGAATCTGAATCGGAAAACCTCCGGCTCGGACGGCTTTATCAACGGGTATCGTCGTCTCTATTGGATGGCGGGTTCCGCAAACGTCAACACCTTCAGCCGTTTGAGCGCTTTCGATCCCGCCACCGGCACCCTGACTTTTGTGGACGATCCCGCCAATCCGGTGCAACCCGGAGATGCGTTTCTGATTGACGGCACGGAAATGACCCGCACCCACACCTCCACGCCCGACCAATACATTGACGCCATCGCCATTGATTACAGCACGCCCTTGGACGGCAGCGGCCACAACGGCATCGTATACGTCGGCGCCCGCGCCCACGGGAACAATGTGGTCAGTTTCTGGAAGGGGCATGAGATCGCCGCCAATCCCGGAGGAAACGGTTTTGTGAACCAGTTCACCGGAAGTTTTGGCAATATCCATCTCTCCTGGTTGGGCAAGTATCGCGACGAAGGAGACCGGTCCACCATTCTCGCGTCCACCTTCGTGGGTGAATATGTGGCCACATCCAGTTTTGGCGATGGGAACAGCTTGGGGGGCACCGACCGCACCCACCCCAACCACGATTTTTGGCCAAATCAAAACGGGGGATGGCCGGACCGGAATTCCACGGGGATCGGCGGGCAAATGGCCGTCAACGAACTCGGTCAAGTGGTGGTGTACGGAAATGGTCGCACCGTGCAAACCACGGCAAACGCCTATCAGCGAAATATTCGCCCCTATATCTCCGGCACGGTGAGCGCGGCAAGTTCCGCGTCCGAGTTCACGGCCGAGAACATGATTGGCGCGAATTTGATTTTGACGAATTGCCGCGTTCGGATCAATGTCGGATCGGGAAATGAAATTCGTCAGGTGGTGGGTTTTGACAACGAGACCGGAACCCTGGCCCTGGCGGAACCGCTGAGCGGGGCTCCCAATGTGGGGACCTCGTTCCGCATCGACGAGGGGGAGGGCAATTGGGGGAATTTCGTGCGGGTGTACAGCAGCGACCTGAGCCGATTGGAATACTCCACCCTCCTGTCCAGTGCCATCAATCCCGTGGATGGGAGTGGGACGAACAGCAATTCCGCGATATTCGGCGCCTGGCCCGTGGGTGATCGGATTCTCGTGAGCGGTTATCATGAAAATGCGGACGGCAACGCCATTCCCACCGCCAATCCGCCCGTTTGGGGAAATACCGCGCCCATCCAAGAAACGGACACCGCCTTCTTCGCGGTTCTGAGCATTAACGCGGAACCTCCGGAGGAAACGGCCCCGGAAATTCTTCAACACCCGGTTTCCCAAACCGTGAATGAAGGTGAAAACGTGGAATTTTCAGTTGTGGCCACCGGTCATCCGTCCCCGGAGTACCAATGGTTTCATGAGGACGAGCCTTTGCCCGGGGCAAACGAGAGCGTCCTGCAGCTCCAACAGGTGACGGAGGCAAATGCCGGAACCTATCATGTCGTGGTCAGCAATGGGATCGGAACCGATGCGGTGAGTGATGGCGTTCTGCTGACGGTGACGACGTCGGACGGCGGTGGTCCCCTGACCCTGCTCTACGCATTCACGCATGACGAGGAAGGCTTTTCCCCCGTGAACCCGGTGCCGAATCTTTTGGCGGGCGACGCAAGCAACGCGGGTGGGCTCAACCGTTTCATTACCAACGAAACTGGTGCCGTGGATACCTTGTCAACGGTCAACAACTCCACCCGAACCGACGTGGACGAAGCCTATGCACACGACGAATATTTCACCATTACGCTGAGTCCAAACCAAGGATACGGCTTGAATTTGCAAAGTTTGGCCTTCAAAGTTTCCAGAGGTGGGTCCGCCGGCATACGGAATTACGCGGTCCGTTCTTCGCTGGCCCCTGAAGTGAACCTCATCGGACCCAAACAACCTGTGGCGACCCGAGGCAGTTGGGATGAAGAAAGCATCGACCTCGGCGGACCCGACTTTCAGAATCTGCGGGAACCCGTTACCTTCATCTTCATCGTGGCCACGGATGCCACCGGGCGTTCACTTGAATGGGACGACATTACCTTTGAGGGAACACTCGTGGAAGGTGCGGCGGATTTCCACATCAGCGTGGACTGGCATCCGAGCGGAACTTCACGCATCCTGGCGCCTGCCGCCTCCAATATCGAATACTTGCTCGAATATCGGGAAACCCTCAATGATGAGGGCGAATGGTTGCCTGTTGGAGATTGGCAAACCCTGGGAGAGGGCGAAGGCTTGGACATTCCCGATCCCGCCACCTTCGCGAACCCCTCCCTTTTCTTGCGGGCCCGTGGTCGGCTCAAGGCGGACTGAGTTCCACCTTTTGCCAACGGAAGCGAGCGAAGGCCGTAACGGGCCACCGAAAAAATGGAGCGTAACCAACGGATGGCTGCGCCGGACAACGGATCAAGACAGACGTTTGTGTTTCTGCCGGCTGGATGTTCTCGCATTTCCAGCCCCAAAGGGGCGTGGCATATCAGCCCAGCGCAACGCGCTGGGAAAAGGGGTTTGTACACCGAGCGGTCTGAAGGACCGCCGTATATTCATTTGCACGGCTTCCCTCTCAGGCTCCGATTATGCGGTGTTCCTTCAGAACGCTCTGATATGGGTACACAGATACCCGGGGCTATGCCCGCGGGCTGGTATGCGAAGCCCCTTTGGGGCAAAGTTCATGCGGCAAAAAAAAATGCATCCCTTTCATCCCGGTGACCATTCATCCAATATCCGTATGGGTCGGATCCTGAAAATCAGCCGTATGCGCCTCCTCATAGAGGGTTTCTAGTCTTGACCTTGAAGCAAAAAGGGAAGAAGGTGACATTTTACGTCCTTCCATTGGCTTCGCCTCTCATGTCCACAGATTCATCATCCCCACCTTTGCCTCAAGCCGCCCCGCAAACCGCCTGGCGGCTTCGCCTGAAAGCGGGCATTGCCCTCCTGACCTTGCTTGCCGTGCTTGCTTTGGAGATGTCGGGTTTGGGGGCGTGGTTGTTGTATGCGGCCACTTGGGCGATTGTGTTGCACGTGCTTTTGGGCGTTTATGTGTTTGTGATGCATCTGCACGCCCTGTCCCGCCCCCAATGCGCCTTGGATGGTTTTGCGTTTCTGTTTTTGTTGGGGGCGGTGTTGTCGCCCCGGAATCCCGCCCTGTGGTGCGCCTTTTTTGCCGGGGTCTTTGCGCTTGCGATTGTCAAATATCTGTTGGTGGCGGAGACAGAATCCTCCGAATTGCTGCGGGACTATGCGCGGGAAAAGATTCGTTTGGAAACCCCGGCGGTGATCGGATTCGCCCTCATGGCCATGGCCGCCAGTCGCCTGTCCCCGGAAAGCCTGACGATGCGGATCATGCAGGTTTCGATTTTACTTTGTTCCATTCTCTTTGCCGTTTATCTGATTGGCATTCGACGGATTTATCAACAAGTGACCCGAGCGAAAGACCTCCCATGAATACCATTCCCAACTGGATCAGCCTCACCCGCATTCTGCTTTCTCCCCTTTTGCTTTGGTTGGGGTGGACCGATCGCGGCACGCCGTTCTTGGTGGTGTTGGCCCTGTTGCTGGTCACCGATTTTCTCGATGGATATTTGGCGCGCAAGCTGAACCAGGAATCGAAATTGGGCACCCAGCTCGATACCGCCGGCGACTTGTTGATTAGTGTGCAGGGCCTGTTGGGCGGCTGGTGGCTTTGGCCGGACCGCATGGCCAACGAAGCGCCGTTTTTTTTTGTCGCCCTCGGATTTTTGGCCCTCTCCGGCCTCGCCGCCCTCATCAAATACCATCACTTGCCCTCCTATCACACCCACAGTGCCAAAGCGGCCACCTTTCTCGTCGGTGTGGGCATCTGGATCTTTTTTGCCGGCATTACCCCGTGGTTGTTGCGTTTCGCCCTCATCGTCCTGATCTATTCCGCCATCGAAGAGTTGGTGATCACCCTCACGTTTGCCAAGTGGCACCCCAATATTCCCAACGCCCTGCACGCCCTCCGGCTCCGGAGAAAAAGACTGGGGGCGGCGGAGGCGTCCGCGAAAAGCGTTGGGGGGGAGGAGTAGGGAATATTATGGAAAGCGAACTTTGAACGTCGAACTTTGAACGTCGCCCTCCCCCCCCTGGCCCCAAAGCGGCAGCTCTGGCGTGCCCGGCCATAGTCCCGCTCGCGGGACGGCGGCGGGTCGTTCCTCCCGGCACTACCGCACTCCAAAGACGCTTCGCGTCCGCGCGTGGCGAGTTATGGAGGCATCATTTGGAAGACGCGGATCGGAAAGCAACGGTATATCCTCAGAATGCCCCCATTGCGGAAAAAGCCCGGACGCGAAGCGTCTTTGGAGTGCGTGTAGCGAGCTTGCGAGCTGCCGCTTTCCGGAGCCATTGCCATTTTGCATTCCGCACTCCGCCTTCGAAAGCGGTAGCTTCGCGGGGCTCGCTACACGCACTCCAAAGCGGCTTCGCCGCGCTCGTTAACTCCGCACTCCGCATTCCGCACTCGAATACGGCGGTGGTTGAGGGCGAGGGCAAAGCCGACGATGCCGAGCAGCAGGAGCGTGGAGGGTTCCGGGATGGCGGTGAATTCCATGGCGTTAATGTGCTGGGCATTTACGCCGCCACTCCCGCTTGTGTTTTCCAGAATGATATTGCCTGATCCGTCGGTGGAGAGATTGAAGAAAGTGTGGACCAAACCATCGTCCGGGTCAACAGTGATGGAAATCTGATTTGCACCCGGATTTGCGATCCATGCATGGGGATCGCGTCCAGCGGTGTTTGCGGAGAGGATGGAGAGGTTGTAGATGAGACCGTCGTCCAAACCGCTGAAAACGAAACGCTGCGGGGTCGCCGAGTGGTAGGTGAGGTTTTCTTGAGCTTCCGCGGGAATCACACCTGAAACCGGGAACATGCGGCTTGCATCAAAGCTCTCGTCCCGTCCGCCAATGCCGAAGAGGCCCGCTCCGAGTCCACTGCCCTCAACGCTGAGGTCAACACCGGTTGCGGTTCCGTCGGAAAAACGAATCAAATCCACGAACAATGGACCCGCGGCAATGGTTCCGCCACTTGCTCCTTCGACATTGTTCCAATTCCCGGCAGCCGTGTTGCCGTCCTTTGTAAAATTAATGACCACGGTGTCTCCCGCGAGTAACGCCGCGGAAACGGAGGGGATAAGCAGTCCGGCGCTCATTGCGAGAAGGGCGATGCATTTCAGATGACGTGTTTTCATGGGTCTCCTTGAAAGGGGTTCGTTGTTTAACCTTTTCATTATGCCCGGTCCGGCTCCATCTCACAATCGAAATTCATTTGTAACTATACAAGGAGTCGTGTAAAGGCTCCCCCATGGCGAAATCAAACCGGCGAATCACATTGAAAGACATCGCGGCGGCGACGGGGGTGAGCCCGATGACGGTGTCGTACGCTTTGCGGAATCACCCGGCGGTGAACGCGGAGACGGGGAGGCGGGTGCGGGAGGTGGCGGAATCGATGGGCTATACCCCCGATCCGGCCTTGTCGGCGCTGGTGGCGTATCGAAGCGGCAAGCGACCCGCCGCGTCACACGGGAATCTGGCCTGGATTACGGACACGCCGGAATCGCGTAGAAAGTTCGCTTATTTCGAGGAGCCGGTGTTTCGGGCGGCATCGGAACAGGCGGGTCGGCTCGGATACAAGCTGGAAATTTTCCGATTGGGACCGGAGGGATACAAAGCCGCGCGGCTCGGGCGTCTCTTTCACAACCGGGGCATACAGGGGGCGCTGATCGCTCCGTTGAACCATCCCCGGGTGTTGGAAGGAATGAACTGGGAGAGGATTTCAGCGGTGTCGATTGGACGTTCTTTGCGTCACCCGCGATTGGACCATGTGACCGCAGATCATTTCGAGGCGGGGTATCGCATCTGCGCCATCCTCCGCGAACGCGGATATCGGCGGATCGCCTTTCTTTCGCCCAGCCGTACCGATGACCGGGTGCAGCATCGCTTTTACGCCTCCATTCGCGCGGCGGCCCTGGACGGGGAACGGGGTTGGGTGCCACCCTTTCTAATCGGGGAAAATGACGCCGAAGTCCTGGCGCGATTTCTCAAAAAACAACGACCGGATGTGGTGGTCTCCGATGATCCGGCCGGATTGGATCTCCTCCGGGCCACCGGATGCGACATCCCGGGGGAGCTTGGCTTCGTCGCGACCCGAATCTTTGGAGACGACCGTACGATCAGCGGTATCCGACCCGCAATGGCGGAAATCGGAGAGCGCGCGATTTCGTTTTTGCACATGAAAATGCTGGTGGCCGAGCGGGGCGTGCCGGATCGGGTGGCGGGCATTGTCATCCAAGGGCATTGGCAGGAGGGAGAAACGCTTGTCACGGATGTTCAGGAAAAGGGGGCAAGGCACTGAGGGCAGGCATCGAATTTCGAAGAGTGCCCCCTGGCCCCAAAGCGGTAGCTTCGCGGGGCTCGCTACACGCACTCCAAAGCGGCTTCGCCGCAGTCTTTACTCCGCACTTCGCACTCCGCATTCCGCACTCCAAAGCGTTTACCCGCACATGTCGTTCAGGGTTCGCGCGGCCGTAAAGGCTTCGGCGAGAAACGTTTCGTGGCTGCCGTGGTGGTCGGGGGTCCAACTGACTTCGAGTTGCAGGGGCTTGGTATAGGGGCTTTCGGAAACAAAGCGCATGATCGCGGGCCAATCCGCGTTTCCTTCGGGATCCAGGGGACACCAGTGAAGGTCTTTTACGGTGTCGTTGTCGTTGAGATGAAGAATCTGCAGCCGGGACACGCAGTGCTTCAACAACCACTCGGTGTTGCCGGAAATCAAGGCGTGGCCGGGGTCAAAGGTGAAGCCGACAAAATCCGCGTCAAAGGTTTCGAAGGCGGCGCTGAAGGTGCGTCGATCATTGTCCAAGAGGTAGTGGTTTTCCAAGGCGATGGTCACGCCCAATTCGCGGGAAAGATCTTCGACCCGGCGCAGGGCTTCGAGTAGATCTTCGATTTGCCCCTCCTCAATCGGGCCTTTGGAGGGCACGTGATAGACCATGGCGTTTCCGCCCAGACGTTGGGTGAGCCGCATCCGGTGCACAAAAAGGTCCATGGCGCGCTGCTTTTCCTCATCGCTTCCGTAGTAAAGATTGACACCCTTACAATGGCAACCGTGCACATCCAACACCTGGATCCCGTTTTCGGACAATGCCCGGGTCCACTCGGTCTCCTCGGCTTCCGTGAAGGCCTCCGGCTTGGTCCATTTGTGGGCGAGGTGTAGATGCGTGAATCCGGCGGCGCGAATGCGTCGCAGATTCTCGTGCAGCGGCACGTCGGGCGCAAACGCTTTGTCGGAAATGGAGGCGGACAGGGTTTGTGAGGTACTGTGAATGGTCATGGCCGACTCTTGCCAGAATTATCGCAAATGGCAAGAGGTCATTCGGGCCTTTTGGAATGCGACGTTTCGAAAGGCTCACAATTCCAACTCATCCACATTGGATGTGCCATGGGTTTGGTCGCGGGAGCCGAAACCCGTGGGGGAAAGTCCGGTTTGCTCCACCGCGCGCTGCAAAGCCAGGGCCACGGCGTCGGCATCCCAGCGGGCGTCGGCATCCTGTTCGGTAAGGGCTTGCCAGGCTTCCAGGGAAATCGTCCGGTTGCGCATGTCCTTGAAGCCTTGGGTACCCCGCGCATCGGGCAAGGCATAGGTGTTGCCCGCGAGTTGCAGGGTTTCGAAGGTGACGGCAAGCGTTTCGGTGCCATCGGGCCCTTCAAAGGCGTGTTCGCGCATTCCGAAGTCATAGATGTGGGAGCCGTCATCGGGGTCCGTGTGCCCAATGATGGATCGGACGACGGTGATGTCGCGGGGCGAGCGGCGCTTGCTCAGCCGTTCCCGCCGCCAGCCTTCGGAGAATTCCAGCAAGGCTTCTTCGGAAAGCGGTACGGAGCCGGCGATGCGGATGCCCCGGGAGGTGTTGTTGAGAATCACGGACGAATCGATCTGCACGTTGACGCTGTCGAACATGTTGATGCCGGTGCTGTTGCCTTTGAGCACCGCCCCGCGCACCAGAAAAGGTCCGTCCACCGCTTCGATGGAAATGCCGGAACGGTAATTGTTCACGGCGGTGAAATTTTCCAGGGTCACGTGGGTGATGTGGTCGTCGAACCATCCCCCGGAGGCGTGGTTGTCATTGGCGACGTGTTTGCGGATCAGCACGCGGTGGATGCCGGAGAATTTGAAGCCGCAGGGGGCCCATCCGGTGGCGCCCAGGGCCGCTCCGCGCCAATTGTTGTGGCTGGTTTCGCAGTCCTCGATCAGACCGTTCGTCATGCCGCCGGTCATGCCGAGGGTTCCGTTGTGGTTGGCGCGCACCCGGCGAAGCACCACGTTGCGGAGCACTTGGCCTTGATGATGGACAAGGGCGAGACCTTGGCCGTTGTTCCAACGGATTTCGCAGTCCTCCACCAGCAGGTTTTCGGTGCCCAAAAACTGCATGGCGGAACTGTTGAAGGAGAGGGTGGCCGCGTGTTGCAATGCCAGGTTTCGAAACCCGATGTTGCGCGAACCTTGTACGCGGATCAGCTTGGAGTGGGCCCCGAATCGACGCTCGGGACGTACCGAAACTTCCAACTTGGCGGTTCGTGGATCGATGTCCGCGGGCGGATGGAAGTAAATGCGCTCCGCGTCTTCGTCGACCAGGTAGCTGCCTTCCACAAGCCCTTCCCGTTGGTACACCTGCCGCATGGGGGCGCCTTCGACAAACAACAATTCGCGGCGAAAACTCGTCCCCTCCTTCATGGGCATCAAACCGGGCCAGGGATTGGGTTCGGGACCGAATTTGAAGGTCCAGACATGTTCAAACACCTCAGGATTCTCTTCCGAGGGAGCCCAATCCGTAAAAAGGTCCGACCCGGAAAGAATCACTTCCCCGCCTTCGCCGACCGCTCCCTCCAACAACAGAGGCGCGTCGCGGTTCCAATTCACGATGTCCACCGTTTCCCGATAGACGCCCGGATGAATGAGAATCCGAACCCCTTCGGAGGCTTCTCCGGTGCGGAACGCGCGTTCGACCGCCGCCTGAATGTTGGCCAGCGGACGGTCCTCCGTACCGGGGTTTTCATTGGCCGCGTCCGGGTGGGTGGCGTTCACCACCAGGGTATGGGCGATGCGGGCCTCGGGAAACTCCCAGGGTTCATATTGCAAAACTTCCGGCAGGGACACCGTCGGAGGGAGGTCTTCGGTCTGAGGAGAGGAGGGTTTCTGCGGACCGCGACAGGCCGAAGTGAGCAGCATGAAAATGATGATCGGAATGGGCAACAGGCTTCCGAAACCGGCGGGAGAATGGCGTAAGGACGTTTTCATATTTTATAGAACCTCGGGTTTGGGTGAGTTTTGCATCTTAAGTACTCGGGAATGAATTGACAACCCCACACGAAGGTTTACCGTAACCCTAACTTTGGGTTGTCGTAACCTCGTTTTCGTGAGAGTTTGCGAGGGTATTCATTCAACCCATAGGAGAATTCAAAACATGAAGATGACGAAAAAGAAAAGCGGATTGTGTATCTTGGCCTGCGTGCTTTCGTTCGCGGCTCACGCCGAATACCAGGTGTTGCGGCTTCCGCCTCTCGTGGTTGGAGAACAGTTACCCGAAGGATGGACCGGGCACAAGCCCGCGCATTTGGAGCGGATCGAAGGGAGCCACGAGGTTGTGGAGGTGGAGGGTCAGACCATCCTCCGACTCACGAAAAACAATTTTGACAGCGTGTTGATGGTCCAAACCGAAGTGGACCTGCCCGACGATCAACAAACGCTGGAGTTGGGTATCCGCAGCCGGGTGCCGGAAATTGAACTGCCGACCGAGCTTCCCGGACGCAATCGGTTTCGTGCCGGGGTGGTTTTTCTGGATGAAAGCGGGGAGGAGATCTCCGGCACGTTTCCGCAAATTGCCATTGGGGAAGTGCAATCCGACTGGGAGATGGCCACGCGGGAATACAGGGTTCCGCATGATGCGGTGCGGGTGCGCTTGTCCTTTCAAATGTTGAACTGCACCGGAGTGTGGGAAATACAAGGGGCGGGGATCCGGGTCAAACCCTGACCCCTGATCCGGTATATCACTATGAAGTCGGGCAGTCCAAGTTTGCGGAAAATCGCGGAACGCGCGGGGGTGAGCACCATGACGGTGTCCCGCGCCCTGCGAGGACTGCCCAAAGTATCCGATGAACAGCGGGCGCGCATTCTCGAGATTGCCGAAGAATTGGGGTATCGCCCCGATCCCCGCATCTCTCAGCTTATGGCGCATTTGCGGCAGGGACGGGCCGTGGCCGGCACGTCCACCTTGGCGTGGCTCACCCCGCATGACGAGGAGCGACAGGGCGCAAGCAGAGGGTACAGGATGGGACTGCTTGAGGGCGCGCGCCGTCGGGCGGAGAAACTTGGCTACACTTTGGATGTGATCTCGTTTCACAAAGCGGGGGTGAGTCCGGAACGCTGCCGCCACATTTTGGAAGCGCGCGGGATTCAGGGGGTGATCATTTCTCCGTTGGGCAGCCGGGACCGGCGATTGGAGGTGCCCTTGGACAACTTCTCGGTGGCTTCCATTGGGTTTGCCTTGGACGAGCCGCGTTTTCATCGGGTGGGGGAGAATTTTTTCGAGGACACCCAACTGGCGCTCAACCGGCTTGCCGTTCGGGGCTGTAGTCGGGTGGGGGTGGTGCTGGGCATGGACCCCAAACAGCACATGGTCGAACACGTGCTGGGCGCCTGGGCGGGTTGGTGTGTCCAAGAGAGACTGACCCTGCCCGAACCGCTCGTGTGCACCCCCCTACGGGAAGTCGATGTCAAAGACTGGTTCAAAAGCGAAAAACCAGACGGCATTGTGAGCAATGTGGATTTGCGCGACTGGATCCCCAAAAAAGTGAAAGGATTCCGGGTGGGATTTTTTTTTGAAGAGGACGAGTTGCCCGGCGTGGTGCCCGACTTGGAAGCGATTGGTTCCGCGGCCGTGGACATGGTGGTTGCCCAGATCTTGCGTACTGAAACCGGGGTTCCCCGGGAGCGGAAAACCATGCTTCTCAGCGGACTGCTACGGGAGGAGGCATGAAAATTTTCGTGGACGAAATCCTGGGCTCAGAAAGCTTGCAGTTGGAGCAGACCGGTCCCAATGCCTTTCGCGCCATCCTGGCCCCGTCGCGCGGTCTGCCCTTGGTGCCCAACATGTTGCAATTCCGTTGTCAGGGGTGCGCACACCACGAAATTGAAATCGAAACCCTTTTTTCCGTTGAAAACCCCCGCGGGAAATTCGACGAATATCCCCATTGCGCCACCCCGGACTTCGAACGATTTCTGCCGCTGGAATGGTCGTTGCCCTTGAACGGCGCCCGCAACATTCTCCGCGTTCCCCCCACGGGATGGGACGATTTTCGCGTGGGCATGCAGGCGGTCTACCCGAATGCGCTTGTGAAACGCCACATGGGCGTGTGGGCCCAACATCCCCACGCCACTCACGAAACTCTCGGCACTTCCACACAAGGCCTCCCCATTCACGCCCTGCGCGTGCACGATCCCGACGGGATCCCCCGTTGGCGGCATTGGATCGTCAACCAACATCCCGGCGAAGGCAACGCCCGTTGGCGGATCAAGGGCATGGTCGATGACGTGTTGTCCGACAACCCGCTTGCGGCTCAGTTGCGGCGCAACGCGGAGATCCTGTTCATTCCCCTGCTTTGTCCCGACGGACCCGCCAACGGGTGGCGGCGCGTCAATGCCGATGGCGTGGACATGAACCGCTGCTTCCGCATGGAGGGCCCCGATCCTCGCGCCCAGATCCACGAAGCCTTTCTTTTACAGCACCGATTGGAAACGGAAAAACCCCACACCCTCTGGAACATGCACACCTGGCCCGGACTCACCGAACCCGTCCTCGACAACGCCGGACCGGAGTTGGGCCATGCAACCGGAACCGTGGAAGAATTGATCGCCCTTTTTGCCCGCATCGGCGAATCCCATCTGAAACCCTTGCGGAAACGCGAAAAACCCGGTGCGTCCACCACCTGGAACGGCGGAGCCGGCCAACGCCTCGGCATGACTTCCTTTCTCATCGAAGGGGGAGGAGAACCCGCCCAACCCCACCCGCATCTCGAAGCCGGAAAACGCCTCGCCCAAATCCTCGCGATGTTTTGGGGGGCGGGTTTTCCCGCGCATGATTGAAAACCATTGGGTTTTCTTCAGGCAATTTTTGCACAGTGCCCCCCATCATTCTGCCAATTGTCGTACATTTTTGTTCATTCTGCCGATGGGACGGATTTGATCCTGGCTTCCACGGTTGACACCCGGTTCATCCGCACTAATTTTTCCCTTGTCTCTTTTGAAATCAACCCAATGGATTCTTCATCGGATCCGGGGGCCCGCCATGAACGAACCTACACTTGAAACCATCGAATCCATCTCAACCGGAACCCCCGACGAAGTCGTCCTGGACTTTGACAAAATCCCCGCATGGCTGAAAGACTACTTTCACCACGCCTCGAAGCTGTCCAAAGGTGACTGGATCGACCATCCCATGCACGGCACCACCGTGTATCTGGCCGAAACCGAGGTGCCCACCCGCTACGGACTCTACCGCGCCTGCATTTTCCAGGACATCATTCACAAAGGATATGTCATAGCCCTCACTTTCGGTGACGTGCGCAACGCCGAAGTCCTCCACACCCGCATGCATTCCAGCTGCGTGACCAGCGAGACCCTCGGCGGCTGTGACTGCGATTGCGTGCAGCAACTCGAAGGGGCCATGGCCAAAATCGCGGAAAAAGGCAAGGGCGTCCTGTTTTACCTCCTGCAAGAGGGACGCGGCGTGGGCTATTCCGCCAAAGCCAGGGACCGGATGCTCGTACAGGCCAGCGGCGATACCATCTCCACCTTCGAGGCGTACCGACTGCTGGGATTGAAAAAAGATTACCGTCAGTATTTGAATATCGCCGATATCGTCCACATCCTCGGCATCGACGCGGAATGGGTGGTGCTGACCAACAATCCGGACAAGGTCGCGGCCATGAATCGCAATGGCATGAAGGTCAAGCGCATGGAGTCCCTCGAATTCGAACCCGGCCCCTTCAATTTGTTCTACCTCAAGTCCAAACAGGATTCCGGGCACAAACTCACCCAACCCAACGAAAGCCCCATGGATCGGGTGGAATGGCCGGAGCCGGTCACCCCCTTCAAACCCCGCCGTCTCGAAAAAGCCCAGCGCTTCATCTACATGGCCAGCTACATGTTGCCCATTCGACCCATTGACGATGAAATCGTCATGCCCTACGATACCGTGGTGAACCTGCTGGGAGAAACCGGCCTCTCCGAATTCACCGTCGGCATGAACCCGCCCATCCTCCGGTACGAATCCCTGCGGGGGAACCGGCTCAAACTGAAGGTCAACTCGCAGGAAATCAAACAACGGCTCAAAACAAACCCGTCCGATCCCCTGGGTCGTTTGCTGCTGGAACCCTACTGGTTTAGGGTGCACGTGTATTTCGACATCGTCAGCGGCGATGACTTCGTGGTCTTGACCCATGGCACCCCCAAAAGCTATGAACGGCCAATCGTGCGCATCCAAAGCGAATCCATCCTCGACCGGTTCCCCGTGAACGATGACGACAACCAAGTGAAATACCAAAAAGCCATTCAGCATATCGTCCGATACGGTTCCGGCGCCGTGGTCCTCGTCTATCAAGACGGCCGCGGGGCCGGTTTCGGCGCCTATGCGGTGGACCGGATGATGATGGAGCAGGGCCATTCCCTGGATACCCGGCAGTCCTACGAAAGGTTGGGCATCCCCTTCGATCAGCGCGACTACGGATGCCTGTTCGAGGTCCTCAAGAGCCACCTCCCCAGCACCAACATTCAAATGGTCATGAACTCCCCCAACAGCCTCGTCACCAAAAATGAATACGCCCTCGCCCTCCATCAAAGCGGACTGAACGTGGAAAACTGGATTTTCCTGGAATCGGAATAATGCCGGCGGCCAAAGGTTTCTCGCGGATGCGGTCGCGCATGGACGCCATTCCCGGCCTGATGCGGGACATGTGGGCTGCGCCCATGCCGTCCCTGCCGGAGGCCCTCCACCAACACGGCGTGGTCGCCACCGGGGTGGGCAGTTCCGAAGCCGCGGCCCGTTACTTCGTCTTTTTGCTCCAACAAGCCGGCCTCAAAGCCGCGTTCTGGCCACAGTCCGTTTTTTATGGCGCTCTTCCCGCCTTCACCGGTCCGCCGCCCTGTCTGGCCGTGTTTTCGCAGGGACTCTCCCCCAACGCGGAAATGGTCCTCGCCCGTCGGAATTCGTTTGCCGACACCCTGCTGTTCACCGCATCCACCGCCGACGGACAGCGACAAGCCGGACGCGAAAACCGGGCCCGTCTGTTGGAACGCTTGAGCAACGAGGGCGCAACCCTGTATGTACACCCCATGGAAAACGAATATGAAATTCTGCCCCGCTTTGTGGGGCCCCTGTGTTCCATGTTTGCCGTGGCCCTTGTGGTGACCGGACTGGCTCCCGAAGTTTTCCCCTCTCCCCGCCAAATCCCGGAAACCCTGGACTCCGTCTCCCTGCCCGACGAAAACCCGGAAGCGTGGACGCGGGAATTGCAGGCGGGCCCGAACTTTTTTTTCACCAATCCCACATCCCAGTACGCGCAAAACCTCTCCTGCAAAGTGCTCGAAACCCTGTTTCAACGTCCGCCCCAACTCCTGGACGCCCTCACCTACGCCCACGGACCCTTCCAACTCGACTGCCTGAGGCCGGGCGCAAACTGGATGTTCCTCACCGACGACCCCCACGAACAAAAACTCACCCAAACCCTCGCGCCCCTCTTCGAACGCGGCGGCGCGTTTCGGCAAATTTCCTCCCCGCTTCCCGTCCCCTTCGCCATTTTTTATTACGAAGCCTTCCTCAACAAACTCCTTTTGCACAGCCTCGAAACCTTGGACGTGGATCTGGTGGACTGGCCCGGCAAAGGCCTCGACGGAGAAGGCTACGGTATTCGGGAACCCGACTTCAGGAGTGTCTGATTGAGTCATTTCTTGGAGAACCGCTTATCATCGCGTATCGAATGCGAATAAAACCTGAATCCCGAAAATAATTGCAAAGGAGGCGTGCAGGATCATGGAGGGAAAAATCACCTTGCCCGAACGTGGTTTCGGCGCTACTTTTCAAACTCACCTCCTTGCAAACCCTTTCACATGGTAACGCCCCACCACATGATTTCATCCCAATCACAAACCGAACCCCTCCAATTCATCGACCTGTTTTGTGGAATCGGTGGCTTCAGATTCGCCCTGGAGCAGGCGGCCCAAGAGAGGGGACAGCCCGTGGAATGCGTGTTTTCCAGCGACATCGATCCACATTGCCGCGATTCCTACCACGCGAATTTCCTGGAAATGCCGCACGGTGACATCACCGTAGTTCACGAAAATGACGTCCCAGACCACGACTTGCTTTTGGCCGGATTCCCCTGCCAGCCCTTCAGCATTATCGGACAAATGAAAGGATTCGAGGATACCCGGGGGACGCTGTTCTTCGACATCGCCCGCATTCTCAAGGAAAAACGCCCCAAGGCATTTGTCCTCGAAAACGTCAAACTTCTCGTTGGGCACAACAAAGGACAAACCATCCGGGTCATTCACAAAACCCTAGTGGACATGGGTTATCATGTGGAATACAAAGTGCTGAATGCCCTGAACTTCGGCTTGCCCCAAAAACGGGAACGGGTTTGGATCGTGGGCTTCCGCGATCACGACAAACTGGAATGGCCGATCGGAGGTCAGGCCATGAAACCCTTGGGGTCCATTTTGGAAAAAGACGTAGACGCCAAACACTACGCCTCCGAACACATCCGGTCCAAACGCCTTTTGAAGGCCCGTCCCAGAGCCGAACCCACCATCTGGCATGAGAACAAAGCGGGAAACATCAGCGTTTACCCCTATTCCTGTGCACTGCGGGCCGGTGCCTCCTACAACTACCTGCTCGTCAATGGCGAGAGACGACTCACCCCCAGGGAAATGCTCCGTCTGCAAGGATTTCCCGACTGTTTCCGCATCGTTTGCTCAGACAGTCAAACGCGAAAACAAGCCGGAAACAGCCTGCCCGTAAATGTGGCCCGCGCGGTGCTCAGTCAAGTTTTGATTCGCCTGAAGCAACCGCCCGAATTGGATCACGAAAAAGTACTTGCCACCATGAATTTCGATGCGTCGTGGATTGAAGTGGTGAAGGTGTAAACGTTTTTCCGACGCTCGGAAGCCCTTGAAAAATTTCTTCCGAGCGTCGGAAAACCAAACTTTTCTGAAAATTAGGAAAGTACGTCTGGAGGCGGTGCGTTCATGGAGATATGCGAATGGTGAATATCTTTACGAAAGTAAGGATACACGATTTGCGACAAAGTTCTCAACCATGAAATTTGCAAAAATTCTTGACATTCTACCTTAGGACTTTCATGGTATATGAAAATTGCTCAATAAATTGTTCTAAATTCCAATGAAAACACTCTATATCCTCTCCATATTAATAGGCCTTGTGATTGTCGCCATGTGGAATTTGGTTATCGTGGTCCCGCCTAAAGGTTCTGTGGAAGCAATCACTTTGGCTCGGGAACCGAGCAAATGGAAAATCGAGATTCTTGAGGACTCGATGAATTTCAAAGATGAAAACGAAATTAAAACCGGCTTAATTTCATTTATTGAGGCCCATCGAGGAAGCCAGTATTTCAATGTCCCTTACATGACAGCTTTGGGTGCTGTAATGATTGTCTATGGAGGTCTAGGACTTTATCAAACGATTCGATTGAAACATTATCTTAATCAGAACCATGAGGCCAAACGAACCTCCTCCGTCGGTCCGGTTGCCTAGATGTTAGCATATAGGATTAATGACAAAACTGACTAAATGGTTTTCAATTCTTCCCTTGGGAATGGCCACAGTGTCTGCGCTTTACTGTTTCGAGATTCTGATGTCATTACATGGACGCTCAGCTGTGCCGATGACAACGAGTACTAACATTGTCTTCATCGCGTGGACGACTTCTGCCTTATTGGGTGGAACAATTTTCTCGTACAAAGTGGGGGCACGAGTTGGGAAGATTTTGGCCATCGTTGCGATTCTGCTCGCAGCCGGATCTTTGGCTATATGGTTTTCACTACTTTATCTGCAAATGCTCCTTCCGTATAATGAGGTTCATCAGATATAGTCCTGAATCCGTGAGAACTTTGCTGTGAATCCGCACAATCACATGGGCTGCAAGGAATTGCCGGAAATGCTCGACAGACTGCATGGGTATGCCTCGATTCCCGACAATCCCTTTCGCTCCATGATCTTGTACGCCTTCTTTGCAAATATCCCACGGATTCAGGTGTTTCTATACGGGCTGGTATTGGTTCTCTTTTGGATGGTTCACACGGGTGAGAGCATGAGTGGGCTCAAAGAATACAAGTGTAGCCGGATAGAGGAAATGAAGGCAACGATTCCTTGTGGTGCTGATCATGCCCGATCCGCTCAAGGCATTTTTGCACTCGCTTCAACACCCTTTAATTTCTCTTGACTTCCGTATCCTTTCGGATACAGTTTGGTGATGGAAATCCGCAAAACCGACACCTTTGCCCGCTGGTTGGATCGATTGAAAGATCCAAAAGCCAGGGCCAAGGTACTGGTTCGGATTTCCCGGCTTGCGATCGGCAATCCGGGAGATGTGAAGCCGGTGGGAAAAGGCGTTTCGGAAATGCGGATTCCGTATGGACCCGGTTACCGTGTCTACTTCGTTCAACAGGGGAATCATTTGATCATCCTGTTGGCCGGAGGCAGCAAGAGAACCCAATCCAAAGACATTCAAAACGCCATCAACCTGATGGAAAATCTGGAAAAATGACCATGCCCAAAGCGAAAATCACCCGTTTCGACATTTCGGAACACCTGCGGACCCCCGTGGAAATGGCCGCCTATTTGGAAGCCAGCATCGAAGAGTCGGATGGAGATGCCGCCTTCATCGCCAAAGCCTTGGGTGACATCGCCCGGGCCAAAGGCATGACCCAAGTCGCCCGCGAAGCAGGGCTCTCGCGTGAAAGCCTTTACAAAGCCCTTTCCGGTGAAAGAACCCCGGGATTTGATACCATTCTCAAGGTCATGAAGGCCCTGGATCTGAAAATCCACGCCGAGGCCGTAGGTTTATGAAATTGGCGTGTCCAAAACCCCTCGGCAGTAAAAGGCTTTGAAAAAATTCAAGCGGATCGAAAGTTGACACCCGGTCCATCCGTACTAATCCATTTATTTCACGTTTCCAACATCTAACCCGAGACCTGCCCCATGCGCATTGCCCGTGTCACCCTTGCATCCAACCAAATCACCTACGTTCAGCAACGCGGCGAAGAATGGGTCCGCTGCGAAGGCTCCCTGACCGAAGGATGGACGGCCACCGATGAAATCGTCACCCCCGCCCGCTTTTTGCCACCGCTGAATCCCAGGGTCGTCTACGCCATCGGCGTCAATTACCGCGAACATGCCATCGAAATGAGAGCCGACATTCCCGATCATCCGGTGGTAACCATGAAAAACCCGGCATCCGTGATTGGACACGAGGACGTGGTCCTGCTCCCCCGCTTTTTGCCCAGCGATTCCGTCGACTACGAGGTCGAGCTGGCCATTGTCATCGGCAAAGCCTGCAAAAACATCAGCAAGGAGGACGCATTGAATTACGTGGCCGGCTTCACCATCGCCAATGATGTCAGTGCCCGCGACTGGCAGAAAATCCATAGCGGCGGACAATGGGTACGGGGAAAAAGTTTCGACACCTTTTGTCCCCTGGGTCCGGTTTTGGTCACCCCCGACGAACTGGTCAATCCCGACAACCTGGAGGTGTCCTTTGAACTCAACGGCGAAGTTATGCAATCCTCCAACACCTCGGACATGATTTTCAGCGTCGCGGAACTCATCACCTTCCTCAGCGGCAGCGCCACCCTCCTGCCGGGAACCGTGATTCTGACCGGGACCCCGCCCGGCGTCGGCGCCGCCCGCACCCCGCCCCGGTATTTGCAGCCCGGAGACCGCATGGTCACCACCATCGCCGGCATCGGCTCCCTCGTCAACACCGTGCAGGAGGAAACCCTATCCACGACCGATACTTGAGACAATGGTTTTCCGAAATCTTTCTCCCAAGCTTTCTCGGGTGCTTTGTCGATTTTCTCACATCCCCTCCGTGCCTTTGTGCCTTTTTGAGAGCCGATCACCCATGATGAGTGCGGAATGCGGCGTGGGAAGTTCTCCCTCTTCGCCCCGCCCATACGGTGATTGGCGTTCCTTTCACCCTTTCATTGAAAAAGACCATGCTGAAATATCTTCTTCCACTTTCAATCATTCTGGTGGCCGTTACCCGTTTCATATGGAAGGTACGATCCCAAAAAACATGGCTTCAAGCATCAGGATCCGTCTTGTACACCAGACGCGACACCATCGACTCTGTCATATCCCATCGTTTTACAAAGTTGGATTTATCCATGGAGCCGCTGGGAGGTGAAAGGTACCCTACAATCGAATTCACGTCCCAGTGTGGCGTGAAGGTGATCAAAGAAGTTGTAAACACGCTACAGTACGGCCCAACCTCAGCCGGGAAACGTGTGGCGGTTCTCTATAACCCAACTGATCCGAGGGAGTTTTGTAATCCTTTTTGGGTTAGACGCTTTAGCGCGGAATTCATCATGACCGCCTTCAGTATTTTTTTCGCAGTGATTTTCTTTCTCGGAGGTTCTGAATGAATCGAGGCACAGTTTCCTTGAAAAGATTTCCTGATTTGCAAAAACCAAAACTCGAGCGAAAGCGCGTCGTGAGATGAATATCAGTGTTCATCAGTGTCCAGCAGTGGTTGAAACCCCAAATGGCTTTTCGGCTGGCCTCATCCTGGAGCGCATCCGCGGTTTGCCCGATGCGCAACGACAGTCCGTGATCGCTTCCCTTCGCTCCCCGGAAGAGATCCACGCGGAAGAAGCCTGCTTTCATCATAAGCAGCTTCCCCTCGCGGGCACCCCCTGTTTCGTGAAAGACACTTTCGACATCGCCGGCCTGCCCACCCGCGCCTCCTCCCGTTTTTTGGAGCGCGTCCGCCCCGGACCCCACCCCGACAGCGCCCTCGCGAAAAAATTGCGCGCCCTCGGCGTGAGCATCCTCGGCAAAACCCAGATGAACGAATTCGCCTACGGACTCGACGGCGCCAACCCGCATTATGGGGATTGTCCGCATCCCTTTCTGCCCGGACATTGTTCCGGCGGATCCAGCAGCGGCAGCGCCTGGGTGGTGGCCAAAGGACTGGTCCCCCTCGCGTTTGGCACCGACACCGGGGGTTCCATCCGCGTGCCCGCCGCCTTTTGCGGCATCGTCGGCCTCCGCATCCCCCCCAACGACTGGTCCACCGACGGCTGCTTCCCCTTGTCACCCACCTTCGACACCGTCGGCTGGTTCACCCGCACCCTGCCCGAAATGACCCGCTACACCCGGCACCTGCTCGACCTGCCCCAAGTCCCCCCGCAGGGCACCGAACTCCGCATCCTCAACGCCGTCCCCGACCATCCCGTCCTCACCCCCTTCGTAAACCGACAATTCCCCCAAGCAAAAACCTGCACGGATTTTAACGACTCCGACCAAACCGAAGCACGGCTAAAAGCCTTCAGCGTCCTGCAAAGCCGGGAAGCCATGGAAGTACACAAAAACTGGATCGACCAATACGCCGAAGAATACGATCCCAAAGTCCGCGCCCTCATTCTCCGGGCCCGCACTTGGACGGACGAAGAAATAGAACAGGCCGAGGCCGTGGAGAAAAACCTGCAAAACCAAATCCAAGACCTCTTCCGCGACGCCGACATTTTGCTACTGCCCGTCAGCCCCTTCCCGGCGCCACCGTCGCCCATGACCCAAACCCAACGCGCCGGTCTCCTCACCCACACCGCCCTCGGCAGCCTCTGCCGCCTCCCCATTCTCACCCTCCCCGTACCGGGCCCGGACGGATCCTACGGCATCCAATGCCTCCTCCCCCCCGACCGATGGCGGGAAGTGTTGTCGCGGCTGATCGCGTAGCGCGACAGTCCCTGTCGCGAACCCTTCCGTTATCGGCAAGGGACTGCCGATCTACAGCCGCTGTAGCGCGACAGTCCCTTGTCGCGAACCCGTTTATACCGCCGCAGGCCTTCTATTCCCCACGCCACCCAAGCAACTGAAGCCCTTCACCCGCCGAAGAATAAATTACCAAGAATAAATTACCTGTTGCTATATGAAGTGCCACCACACGCCGCCCCTCCGCTTGCCGGAGGGGAGCGACGACTTTGCGCCAGATCGTCACTTCCCTTCTCACGCCGCCCCCGTGCTTGTCCCAGGGATGTCGCGACGACTGAACGCAATGGATCCCCAACGAAGGATGGATTCACTTTGACATCATTCCCTGAGTAGGATGTATTGATCACGATGAACACCTTCAAAACCTTATCCTGATCACAAATGCTCAAATCCATCTTTCTCTTTCTGGTACCCGGTTTTTGGCTCTTGGCCGGGGAACCGCTTTATTACAGCTTTGCCACTTCTGAAAACGGGGGCGTGGCCCGGTTGCGGGCGGATCCGGCCACGGGGGAGGTCCTGGAGCACAAGACGCTTTTTGTGCATGAAGAGGCGGTGAAGATCAAGAAAGTCGCGCTTTCGCAGAACCGTCATTTTTTGGCGGCCAATCTTGAAGACGTGGAGGACGCGGGCAATATTGTGCTGTTGGATTTGCGTGAGGGGTCGGCCCGGTTTTTGGATCTCAAGGGAGAAGCGGACCACCTCCTGTTCGTCGAGAACCGCCTCTATGTGGGATCGACCGCGGGACGTCTGTTTCGCGTGAATCCCGAAGCGGGCGAAATCGAAAAAGAATGGGATTTCCGCAAGCTTCTGGACCCTTCGGGACGTCGGCCCGAAGATTTCGTGCACGACAGTGAAGCCAATCACCTTTGGGTTTCCTTTCAAAAAGACAGCCGCCAACAAAGACACCGCGGGTCGCGTCTGGTGGGCATTGATCTGACCACCCACCGTATTTTTGCGGACTTGCAATTGCCTCGCGATCATCCGGATCTTCACTATCCCATCGAGGTGGACGGTCGGGAAAGCGGACCCAATCCCGAGGTCCTGCGGGTTTCTCCGAACACCAACACGCTTTTTGTAACCCTGGATCTGTATGGTGCCGTGGGCATGGCCGATCTGGACGCGGCCCGCGAAGGGCGTCTGCAAAACTGGACCGTACGCTCAACGGCGCCGGACGGTTCCTTTGGAAGCGCGTTCCCGGACCGCGTCGGGGACCTCCAATTGCAGGGACGCGACCTGATCGTGGTTGCGAACGCCTCGCAGGCTGGCGGGCTGGCGGTGGTCGATCCCCGGGCCCGCGAGGTCATGCAAATGGCGCCCGTGTTTGGAGGACTGAGCACGCTGGAGTCCGTCCCCTTCGCGGACATGCTGGTGTCGGGAAGTCCGGGGAAGATCAAAGCCAGAACCCCGGAGGGCCTGTCCAACAACCGAACCCCGGTGACGGTGTGGATGCTTTTTGAAATCCGGGAGGGTGAGGCGCCGCTGCTACCCGTCCCGCTATCCATGGAAACGCCGGTACACCGGGTGATGCCCGTGGACCGCAACCGCTCCTCTCTCGTTTACCTCAATTTGGGCGAACGGGCGGACGAATGGGTGGTGATCGATGTCCGCACCCGCAAGGTTCACGGCCGGGTAAAAGCGTTTGGAAGCGTCGGCCGCACGAACCGTTTGCCGTAAGGTAGCATGTCATCCCGCTTCAAAAACATCAAACCCCTCTTTTCTCGCAGCTTCACGCAGGCGCAGATCCCCGGTAAGAAACCCGAACCCACGCGTGTTTTCCCCACATGTCACCAACGCGGCGGCCAGTTGGAAGGCATCCGCCGCCCGAAGCGGATGCACCCTCAGTAATCGCAATGCCCGATTGCGAACTTGGTCGGTCGCTTGCACCTCGTTCCAAGCGTCCTCCAACAATTGAAGTTTCCTTCGGGCCAATCGTTCATCCGCTTCCGACAAGTTGCCCTCCCGCGAGCGACGCATCAGGGCCGACTCGATTTCCGCCGGGGTTCCGTACCAGACCAAGACCGACGTGTCTTCGGCAAGCAAAATTTCCATGTGCATGGAGGTCTTCTCTTCCACCAAAAGCGCCACCAGGGCCGAGCTGTCCCAAAACCTCACCGCCCCTCCCGATCTTCTTGGATCGCACCGGACAAAGAGGCTTTACAACTCCCCTTCGGCAAGGACAAAAACCCTTGCAGATCCAGCTTTCCCGACCCGGGGCGCACCATCCCCTCTGCCGCGAGGCCTTCCAGACGCGCGTCCAGATTTCCATCCCCCAGCGGCGTCAACACGGCCACCGCCCGATTTCGATCCGTGATCAAAAAAGACTCTCCCGCCACAACCTGCTTTAAGTGGGCGGAGAGATGGTTTTTCAGAGTAGATACACTGGACGTTTTCATATGTCTAAAATAGCCAAGTCAAAAGGACTGTCAATAATTATATGGCCAACATTCAACACGGAGTAAAGAGCGCGGCGAAGCCGCTTTGGAGTGCGCGTAGCGAGTGCAACGAAGCTACCGCTTTGCAGAGCCCGTGCCTTTTCGTTAGTCAAAGATAAAAGCGGCAACATTGCAACAGGTATTTTGGAACACTGATTCCGTTAGTCAAAGATAAAAGAGGCAACATTGCAACAGGTATTTTGGAACACTGATTCGCAATGCGCAATCAACAATCCTTAAAGAAAATGGGGTTGAAACCCCCGGGTCCGTCAGGCGACGCTACGCGGCGCACCACGATCTCTTTCCCGTTGGTCCGTGGATTGAAATCCACGGCTATGCGTCGGACGTCGCTACGCGACGAATGCGGATGTCACCCTCAAACAAGGGAGTACTCAAGGATTTGCAAGTGAATATAAGGAGTCCATTTTTCCCCTCTGCGCTCTCTGCGACCTCCTGTTCAAAACAGACTGCCGATCTACTGTAGCGCGACAGTCCCTGTCGCGAACGGCAGGGTTATCGGCAAGGGACTGCCGATCTACGGGGATTTCCCGATTTTTCCTGGCTCGGTTTCGTCCCGGGTGTCCAGGGCGAGGTCTTCCCGGGTGAGGTGCCAGTGGTTCAGGGCGGCATCGAATTTTTCGGCCACGGCCACCCCGGCTTTTTGGCTGAAGCCGCGCAACAAGGGCCGCAGGAGGATCATGCAGCCCATGTTTTGCAGCATCTGCCCGCTCATTTGCATTTGCAGGGCCACGTCCTGCAAATAGGCGATGCGCCGCCGCCGGCGTTCGGCGTCAGTCACATCCCCCAGGCTGTCGTCAAAGGCGTCCAAAGCCGGACGTTCGAGGGCGGGCACCTCGACCGTGCTTTCCATGTGGGTATGGACGGGGGACATTGTCCGTGCGGTTTTAGGCGGGGGTCGGCAACAACAACAGCATGAACACCAGCACAAAAAGTGCCACGGTTTCGACCATGCCGATGGTCATCAGGTAGAGGTTGAAGCCCTTTCCGGTTTCTCCGAGCGAATCGGCGCCTGCGGCGCCGGACTTGCCCTGCAGAATGGCGGAGGCGGCCATTCCGATGCCGGCAAAGATTCCACCCACCAAAAAAAATGGCCAGGAATGCGGCATCGCTTCGGCGCGGCCCTGCATGACCAGCATGAGAATAAAGCTGTAAATGATCTGTGAGAGCGGCGCCCCCACAAAGCTCACCAACATGAAGTTGGCGGGACGGTCCTGCATGTAGGCGCGTTTCCACGCGCCCACGGCCGCAAGGCCCGCGGTTCCGGATCCGATGGCGGATCCAACGGCGGCAATACACAAAGCGCCGGCGGCGCCCAGTTTGCCCAAGGCAATCATGGTTTCTGTTTCCATTTGAAGTACTCCTATGGGGATGGGTTTGAAAGAGGAAGAGTGTCAGGGGATTCGTCCGGATCTACGTCCATCCATGGCTGTTCATGTGCGTCCATATGTTTCCGAAGCTTTTGAAACGGCATGTAGGGGATGCCACTCCAGGTCAACCCCATGTGCGAGGAAAATTCGAGGGTGTTCAGGCGCACGCCGTGCACCATGATCCCCAGAGCCGCGAGCACGCAGTTGAGGGCGTGACCAAACAGCAGGATGATGATCATCAGTCCGGTAATCACAAAATTGCGCCCGGCGGAGCCCCCGAGGGTGAGGTCGTTAAAACTTGAAGCCATGGCCAGGGTCGCCATCCCCACGGCGTAAAGGCGGACGTAACTGATCACGTCCACGAAATTGTTGACCAGGCTCATGGGCAGCATGGCGTATTGCATGATCTCCTCCTTGAATTTGGAGAAAGGCGTCATGAACACTATAATCAAAAGTACGCTCACGACCGCCATTACCGGCATCCATGCCGGGGAGGGGTGGCCAAGCACCATGCTGGCGGTGACAAAATACATGGTCCAAGTGGTGCCGATCCACCCCAGTTGGGCCAAGGCCTGTAGTGTCTTCCGCTGATTCCAGAGCGTCCACCCATGGGCGATGGAGAGGTGCACGGCACCAAGGGTAAAGCAAATGTTCATGAGCGTGTTCGCGTCGGACAGCGCGTGGATGCGGAAAGGAACCACCACCCCAAAGTAGTTTCCACTCAAAGCGCCCCACAGCACCGTTGCCACGCCCATGAGCATCAACAACTTGGAAAATGGACCCCGGGTGTGCGGTTTGCGGATGTTCGTGATCGCGACTCCCGCCAATAGCAGGAATCCATAACCTGCGTCGCCAATGATCATTGCCGAGAACACGGTGAGAAAAACCAGAAAGCTCCAGCCTACATCCACCTCACGATAGCCGGGGACCACCCCGAGGAAGTTGAAGACCGGTTGAATCCAGGAAACCATGGGCCTGTGTTTCAGCAAAGTGGGCGGGGCGTCGGTTTCGCCGGGTTCGCGGCTCAGAAGGGCGGCGCCGGCGGTGTCGGCAACTTGTTTCACGGCATCGAGGGTGTCGTCGGGCACGTATCCGGTGATCCAGGAAATTTCGCCTTCCCGGCTCATGCCGAGGTGGGCGCGGGTGTAGTCGAGGGCGTCGGCCTGGGCGTCGCGGTGAGCTTTGAGCGCGTCCAGGGAAACGGTGTGGCGGGCAATGGCTTCCTGATGACGGCGGGTGAGGTCGGCGAGTCTGGCCCGGCGCTGGCGAATCAGTCCGGGAGAGCGCACCGGCATGGTGAGCGGTACGGCCTCGATTTGCGGGGGGGCGTTCAAAGCGATGCCCAGACCAAAGCCCTCCCGGGCCGGAATCCAGGTGATGTCTTTGCCGAATTCCGGGGTGCCGCCGGGGGCGCGGTAAAAGCGGACATGCACGCCCTGATCCCCGAGGGCGCGGAGTGTGTCCCCTTGCAAATCACCAAACGGCTCCCAAGTTTTTTCCTCGCGGGCCAGTTTGGCGTCCACCGCCTGGATGTCCTTGAGTTCCTGTTCGCGGCAAAGCAGAACTTCGACAATCTCCTCGGGGTCCATGTCGGATGGATCGCCGTCCACTGCCGGCAGGGCCTCCAATTTTTGAATCACTTTTTGGGTTTGTTCGAGGGACTGTTCGAGGCGTTCCAGGTTCCGGTTGCTCTTGCGGGTGATGTCTAAATGCACGACCCCGGCGGCTCGCAAATGATCGAGCAGCGCGTCCGCGTCTTCTCCGCGGCACAGCAGGGTGACATGGCTCATGGGGGTGATCATGCCACTTCCTCCGCCGCTTCCGCTTCTTCACCTTTGCGTTTGGCGAGCTTGGATCGGGCCACGCCCGCGACCTGTTCGTCGCCGAGGGCGATGCGGATCACGCGGATGTTTTCTTTGCATTCGGGAATTTTGACTTTCTCAAACAAATTGACACGCTGACTGGTAGTGCGCAACTCATCGTTGAGCATATCCTCCTGCCGTTCCAGGACGAGGAGATTGAGCTTGAATTCGATTTCCTTGCGCAGGGCCGCGAGACCGTCGTCAATCCACACGGCTTCTTCCAGGCGGTTGGGGACGGTTTCCTCCAACTCAAAGCTGTTGATCACGGGCACGTCCACGCCGGCGATGTGTTGCTGTCCGACATCGAGCCGTTTGACCCGAAGCCAATCGCTCATGGGCGGAGCTTCGGCGAAAAGCGCCACCCAGGACTGCAACTCGCGGCGGGCTTTGTCGTGTTCGGCGGCCAAATCCGCCCGCTCGTGCTCCACGCGACGCACCTCGGCCTGCAACTGCTGTTTTTTCAGTTGCAGGGTCGGCAAAAACCGCTGATACCGGCGCAAGTGCTCGCGCTGGACTTTCAGTTCGGATTTGGTGCGTTTGAGGGGCATGGTGTGTTTTTGATGCTGTCGGATCAGACGGATCCGTCTGATCAGTCGGATCGGTCTGAGGTTTCGGCTTTCGGCCAGAAATCTTTGATCAGTTCGCTGGGCATCCCGGTTTCGTCCTGCTCGAAACAGTCGGCGAGAATCTGCCAACAGGCGTCGAGGGCGTCTTCCAGATGCAAGGTTTTGCTCAAATCCATGAGGGTGGATTCAAAGAGGCCGCCGAATTTGACCAGTTTGTGGTCCCATTCGGTCATGCGGAAGCCCATGGACCGCTTTTCTTCGGTGGAACGATAACTCGCGTAGAGCTGAATCATGCGGTCCATGATCTTGCGGTGGTCGGCGCGGGTTTTGTCGTTCACAAACTGCTTGAGGCGGCTGAGACTGCCGAAGGGTTCGATGCGTCCGTTCCGAAGGTAAAACTGCCCTTCGGTGATGTAGCCGGTGTTGTCGGGCACGGGATGAGTCACGTCGTCGCCGGGCATGGTGGTGGCCGCGAGGATGGTGATGGACCCGGCGGACGCGAAGTCGACCGCTTTTTCGTATCGGGCCGCGAGCTGACTGTAGAGGTCGCCGGGATAGCCGCGGTTGGAGGGAATTTTCTCCATGGTGATGGCGATTTCCTTCATGGCGTCGGCGTAGTTGGTCATGTCGGTGAGCAGGACGAGCACCTGTTTGTTCTGCAGGGCGAACTGCTCGGCCACGGCCAGGCAAAGGTCGGGCACGAAAAGACATTCCACGGTGGGGTCGGAGGCGGTGTGCACGTACATCACGGTGCGGGAAAGGGAGCCGGCTTCTTCCAAGGTTTCGCGGAAGGTCAGGTAGTCGTCGTATTTCAACCCCATGCCGCCGAGAATGATGACATCCACTTCGGCCTGCAGGGCGATGCGGGCCAGCAACGGGTTGTAGGGTTCGCCCGCAACCGAGAAAATCGGCAGTTTTTGGGACTGCACCAGGGTGTTGAACACGTCGATCATGGGAATCCCGGTGCGGACCATGTCCCGGGGGATGATGCGCTGGGAGGGATTGACGGAGGGACCGGCCACGCGCACGGGGTCGGCGTCGGGTTCCGGGCGTCCGTCGCGGGCACGGCCGGAGCCGTCGAAAATGCGGCCCAGCAGGTCGTCGGAGAAAGGAACCGAGAGACCGTGTCCGAGAAAGCGCACGCTGGCATCGGTGGGCACCCCGCGTCCGCCGCTGAAGACCTGGAGGAAGACTTTGTCGCCGTCAAGCTGAATGACTTGGGCGAGGGAGGTTTCTTCGCCGTGGGTGACTTCGGCGAGGTCGCCATAACCCACGTCGGTGGCGCGGAGCATGAGCACGTTGCCGATGATGTTTTCAATGCCGTGGTAACGGGTTTGCATGATCAGTTGCCCTCCCCTTCGGCGCGATGCGCGTCCACCGCGTCCAAAAGTTTCTTTTCCTGGGTTTCAAATTCTTCCGCCTCCAAGGGGATGCGGTTCCAGTCCTTGGCGATCTGCTGCCAGTGAATGAAGGCGCGGCGGGCGGCGTCCCGGCTCTGGAAATGAAGCCGGGTGGTGAGAATGCGGTGAATGACGCCGAAAACGCGTTTTTGGCGGTCGGCGGAACTGGAGCCGTCCACATCGTGGAAAGCATCCTGTTGCAAATACACCTCGTCGAGAAAGTCGGCTTTGAGGTAGAGCACGAAATCGTCCAAGGCCGTGCCTTCCTCGCCCACCACTTTCATCATTTGCTCCACGTCCCGTCCGTCCCGAAGAATTTTGCGCGATTCGTCCACCTGCTGGATATCGACCAAACTGGGGTATTTGCTCCAGCTTTCCAGGGGGTCGATGGCCGGATAACGGCGCTGGTCGGAGCGTTCGCGGCTGAGACCGTGGAACGCGCCCACCACCTTGAGGGTACTCTGGGTGACGGGTTCCTCGAAGTTGCCGCCGGCGGGGGACACGGAACCGCCGATGGTCACCGAGCCGATGGACCCGTCGTTGAGCCGCACCACGCCGCCGCGTTCGTAAAAGGAAGCGATCACGGATTCGAGGTAGGCGGGAAACGCTTCTTCGCCGGGGATTTCCTCCAGGCGTCCGGACAATTCGCGCAGGGCCTGGGCCCAGCGGGAGGTGGAGTCGGCGAGCAGGAGCACGTGCAGGCCCATCTGGCGGTAATATTCGGCCATGGTCACGGCGGTGTACACCGAGGCCTCGCGGGAGGCCACGGGCATGGAGCTGGTGTTGCAGATGATCAGGGTGCGCTCCATCAGGGAACGTCCGGTGCGGGGGTCGTCGAGTTCCGGGAATTCGCGCAGGGTTTCCACCACTTCCCCGGCCCGCTCGCCGCAGGCGGCGATGATCACCACGTCCACGTCGGCGCGGCGGCTGGTGATCTGCTGCAACACGGTTTTGCCCGCCCCGAACGGTCCGGGAATGCAGTAGGTGCCGCCGCGGGCCACCGGGAAAAAGGTGTCCAGAATCCGCACCTGGGTGGTCATGTTTTCTGTGGGACGCAAACGCTCCTGGTAGGCCTGAATGGCTTTTTTCACCGGCCAAGTCTGATACAGTTTGATCTCGCGGAGATCCCCGTCCGCGTTCGCCACCTTGGCGATCACCGTGTCCACGGTGCAAGTGAGGGCTTCGGAAATTTCTTTGACCGTGAACGCGCCGCGCCAACCGAAGGGGACCATAATGCGATGGGTGAACAGGCCTTCCGGCACCGTGCCCACGGAATCCCCGGCATGAACGGTGTCGCCCACTTTCACCGACGGGGTGAAGTCCCATTTCTTTTCACGGTCGAGACCGTCGATATACTCGCCCCGTTCCAGAAAATAACCGCATTTTTCGGCGAGCTGCGGCAGGGGATTTTGCAGACCGTCGTACACCGAAGTCAGCAGACCCGGCCCCAATTCCACGGAGAGCAGTTCGCGCGAAAATTCGACTTCGCCGCCCACCTTGAGTCCGGCGGTGTCTTCAAAGACCTGCAACCAGCACTGTTTGCCGCGGATGCGGACGATTTCGGCCTTGAGCATTTTGCCGGCGAGGCGGGCGTAGCCGACTTCGTTGAGCATCACGGGCTGGTTGAAAATGACCCGGATCAGGTTGCCGTTCACACCATCGATCACGCCGGTGGAAACTGTGGAGACTGGAGAGGATTCGGTCATGCGGGGATCTCTTTCGGGAAAAGTTGGTCGAGCAGGGGGCTCATGAAAGTTTTGGTTTGTTCCTCAAATTGGATGGCGCCTTTTTCCTCGTCCCAGGCATCGCGAATCTCCAGCAGCCGAAGCTGGATGGCGTAGGCGAGCAAATCGGACTGCGAATACGGCGCGGCCCGGCGGCGGTCCTCCAGCCAATTCCATTTGGCCAGCAGCAAAATCCGTTCGCGCTCCAAGGGGTTGGCGCTGTCCCAGGCGGCGGTGGACTGGGCCCGCAGTTGGTCAAACCGGTAGGGCAAATCCTCCGGGGTTTCCTCCACGGCGCCCGCGGGCAGTCGCTTGACCCGGGCGCGGTCGTTGAAGTTCCGCACTTCCCACCAGGCCTGGGCCCATTCTTTGGCAAAATCACTTTTGCCGCCCGGCGGCATGGCGCAAACTTCTTCCAACTCGTTCATTTCCGATTCCGGCAAATGCGCGTCGCAACGGGTCAGAAACTGCTCCAAGGTCAGCGGTGCCGGCTCTTGAAGGCTCAGCGAGGGGAAACTGGCGAGCAAAAAGACCCGCATCGGCTCAGGCCTCCTTCGCGGGCTGCAACAATTTGGCCACTTCCGGACGCAAGTACGCGGACAGCCAACTGGCGATGGCTTCGTCGGTGACGTCCGCCACGGCGGCGCCCTCGGAAAATTGAAGTTTGAATCCTGCCTTGATTTTGGGGTTGACGACCACCTCAAACCCCTCGCCGTTTCCGGCCTCCTTCAGCAACGCAGGCAGCAGGGTTTTCAGGCGCTCCGCCGTTTTTTCATCCGCCTCCAGAGCCAAATGACCCTTGCCGGCGCTGGCAAGCGACTTGAGCAGATCCGTCAAGAGTTCCTCCGAAGACAGGGCCGCGCCCGCCGCTGCTTTGGCAGTGATTTCCAACTGACGGTTCAGGGCGGAGCGAAACGAAAGCAGGGTGTCGCGGGCCGCCTGTTCCAGCGCGGTTTGCGTCCGAACCCGGGTGGCGTCCGCGTCCTTTTCCGCCTGATCGCGCAGACGCTCCGCCTCGCGTTCCGCGGTCGCGCGAATCGATTGGGCTTCCTCGCGGGCTTTCGCCAGCAGCGCCTCGCGCTCCGCCTCCGCCTTTTTCAAGCCTTCGGAATGGATACGGTCTAACAGGGGTTGGATGTGTTCGCTCATGTTGAGCATGATCTTTTATGCACCCAAATCCGCCCTGCAACCTAAAAAGCGTTAAAAATTTGATGGATTCGTATTGCCTCCATGTGTTTTCCCCTCCGGAACAGAAAATCCACTTCTCGATTCCCTTCAAGCCAGCCGTTTACTCATCGAGTTGAGTAAAATTACTCAATGCAGTGAGTAATCAAAGATCAATGTTTCCCAAGAATTTACCTCAATCCTGACATGTCGGACTACAGGTTTCTTGTTTTGGGCGTTTCATCCGCCGTTTCTGCAGCGTTAATCGTTCCTTATATTTTCTGCCGCTGGGGGATTGAACTGGTTGATCGCTTTGGAAAAAAACGGCGCAAAACAAAACGCGCTTCTTCGAAAGGAAATACCCTCCTTATCTTTCTGTTTTCGTTTTATATGATCTTGATCATGATAGAATCTTATTATTCGACCCCACAAACACAGAATCATCTGAAAGAAAAATCCGGCATTGAGCGTAGTGACGAGTGACGAGTGACGAATGAGTAGTGCGGATTGCGGAGTGCGGAATTTCCCCCTCCGCCCCAAAGCGGTAGCTTCGTTGTACTCGCTACACGCACTCCAAAGACGCTTCGCGTCGCCCCCTTTGCCCCAGCCGAAAACCCGCGCCGCAGGCGAAATCACTGAAACCCCTGCGCGCCGCAGGCGAAAACCCCGCGCGGCTAAGCCGCAACCCTGCCCCGCCCCCCCGTAGGGTTATACCCCATAGCCGCGCTCACGCCGAATGTGCTAATAGGGAGGATGATGAAAATTCAAAAACTCCTCTTTGTATTCGTGTCCTGCTTTGGCATTGCTTCACAATCCATGGCCGCCTTGATTCTGGGCTCGGCGGAAACTTTCGCCGTGCTTGGCGGCTCCACCGTGACCAGTACCGGGTATACAACCCTCGAGGGGGACCTTGGCGTATATTCCGGAACCGCCATCACGGGTTTCTTCGGAACAAACGCGGATGACGGGCCGGGAACCTTTACCGGCTCCTCCCACGAGGGCGATTCCGCCGCACAACAGGCCCAGGCCGATGCGTTATACGCTTATAACGAGTTGAAGGATCTCTCGTTCACGCAGGATCTGTCCGGTCAGGATCTCGGTGGATTTGTGCTCACTCCGGGAGTCTACAAATTCGACACCTCCGCCCAACTCACGGGAATCCTCACCCTCGACGGCGTCGGGGACTACGTTTTCCAAATCGGAAGCACGCTGACCACCGCCGCGAACGCCTCCATCCTTTTCATCAACGGCGCCAACCCCTTGGGCAATGTCTTCTGGCAAATCGGCACCTCGTCCACATTGGGCGTCGGCACTCAATTCGGCGGCACCCTCCTCGCCGACCAGAGCCATACCCTCCATGACGGTGCCCGCGTGGACGGACGGGTCATCGCCCTACACGGCGCCGTGACCCTGGAAAACAATACCATCAACATCCCGGAACCCGCCTCGCTGGTACTGATGGCGCTGGTCGGACTGGCACTGCTCCTGTTCATGCTTCCGTTCGGAAGCGCAAAACGGAGCGCGGACACTCCTGTCCGCATACACGACACCAAGGTTATTCAACCCTGAGAACAAGCGTGTTTGGCAAAAGCTTGGCGGATTTCTCGAAAATGGATTCCGAGGCCCATCCCCGGGCAATGGATTCCCGGATGTCGTCTCACTCGCCCCGGCGGCGGTATTGTCCGGGGGGTTGGCCGGTGTGTTCCCGGAAACAGCGGTAAAAGTGCGCGAGTTGTTCGAAGCCGGAGGCGAGGGCGACTTCGGTGAGGGGGAGGTCGGTTTCTTCGAGCAGGCGGCGGGCCGTGTCCACGCGCAGGCGGGTGAGATAACGGACGAAGGTGTTGCCGGAGGCTTCGCGGAACAGGGCGTGAAAGTGACTGCGTCCCAGCCCCACCCGTTCAGCGGCTTCGGACACGGTCTGGGGTTCGGTGTGGTGGGTTTGCAGATAATGAAAGAGCTTTGCAAAACGCTCCCGGGGCGCGACCGGGGGCAAGGCGACGTGTTGTTTTTGGTTCGGATCCCGCATAAGCGTCACGAAAAAATGTTGCAGACCCGCTTTCAGAGCCGCCGTATAGCCGGGTATCTCTTCTTTCTCCGCGCACAAATCGTGCAGCAGGGAGGTGAGCCGTTGCAGGGTCTCGGGGTTCAACTCGATCTCATGACGTCCCTCGCGTCCCTGACGCACCAGGGCTTTGAGCATCTGACAACAGTCCGCCTCCCCGTAGGCGCGCTCGGAAAAGACGCCTTCGTGGAGATAGATGACCACGGAGTCCACCGGATGCGCGGATTTCCAGGCGGTGCAAAGGTGCGGCACGCCGGCGGGCAAACTGAACAATTGGCCGGGACGCAGGGCGTAGGAGTTGTCGGCTGCATATTGCGTGCCGCCGGAACTGAGGCTGAAATAAAATTCGTGAAAGGGATGGGTGTGCAACATGCAGTGCTTCATATGCGGCAATCGCGCGGAAAATACACTGATGCCATCCTCGGGTATGGGGGCTTTCATTGGAGGAATGCATATTTTTCATGCAAAGAAATGCAATGTAATTCAAGGGTTTTAAGCATATACCGGATTTTCAGTGAAAACCAATCGGACAATCCGTGAAGACGAACCCAAAGCACTATGCTATGCGTCCCCATAATCCAACCCAACCACCCACAACAAGCAACCAGCAACCAGCAACCCGCAACCAGCAACCCGCAACCCACAACCCACCCATGACCCCATTCCAAATCGTACTCGTAGGCTGCGGCGGCATTTCCGACGCTTGGTTAAAAGCACTGGCAACCCTGAACACCGCCAAGGTGGTGGGACTTGTGGATTTGGAGGCCGACCACGCCCGCGCCAAGGCGGAGGCTTTCGCCTTACGGGATGTGCGCGTGGGCAATGATTTGGACCAACTTTTGCAGGAAATGCAGGCCGAGGGGCGTCCGGCGGATGTGGTCTTTGACTGTACGGTCCCGCCCGCGCATCATCAGGTGGTTTTGACCGCGTTAGCATGGGGCTGTCATGTGTTGGGTGAAAAACCGCTCGCCGAAACCATGCCCCAAGCCCGGGAAATGGTGGCCGCCGCCGAGAAGGCCGGACGGGTGTACGGGGTGATGCAAAACCGCCGCTGGCTGCAGGGCATCCGCCGCGTTCGCCAGGCCTTGGCACAGGGGGTGATCGGCAAACCGCATACCGTCCACAGCGATTTTTTTATCGGGGCGCATTTCGGGGGTTTTCGGGATGAAATGGAGCATGTGCTGCTGTTGGACATGGCCATCCATTCGTTTGATCAGGCCCGATTCCTGCTCGACGCCAAACCGGTTTCCGCGCTGGCCACGGAATGGAATCCACCCGGGTCCTGGTATCGTCACGGCGCTTCCGCGGCCGCGTTTTTTGAAATGGATGGCGGACGAACCGTCACCTATCGCGGCAGTTGGTGCGCCGAAGGCCTGCCCACCACTTGGGAATGCGCTTGGCGCATCATTGGCGAAAAAGGCACCCTGCTCTGGAACGGCGGAGACGAGATGCGCGCCGAAAGAGTCGACGGCGCGGACGGATTCATT
>JAFIGC010000187.1 GCA_020831635.1 Verrucomicrobiota bacterium
CTCCTTGTTTCCAGAAGAGTAATGCACATGGCCCATCCTTACCTTGCCAACCGTTCAGTTCCTCTTTGCATTCCGGGCAAAGTATTAGGGGATCCGGTTGATAGTGATCGAACATTCCCATGATTTAGCTCATAACGTCAGCCATGAGTCACAGCCGTCAGGCTGTTGACTCCATGGCATGGTTCGCTGATGCAATTGTTAAGGTAAGGCGTTTACCGAGAGCTTCTGCAAATCGTTCAAGCGTGGAGAGTTTGATGTCCTCCGCGTGATTTTCAATCCGGGAAATTGCGGTCTTCTTGGTACACAGCCTTGCGGCCAATTCTTCCTGGGTAATTCCAGCATCCAGTCTTGCTTGCTTAAGCATTACGCCAATCTTGAACTGTTCATAGCCGGAATCGTAGTCCTTGGCGAACTCCGGATCACGCGCTTTTCGCTTTTCAATGTATTTCTGCAGGTCACTCATTTCTTTTTTCTCCTGAAGTACGTTCGTTTGCGTTCCTCGGCGAGCTGAATTGCCTGTCGGGGAGTCTTTTGGGTCTTCTTCTGGAATGCATGGGAAAGCACCACCAGTTTTGGACCATCGAAGAACCCAAGGAACCGGAAAATATCATTTCCAACTTTAACGCGTATTTCCCAAAGGTCCTCCGTGCTTTTCATCTTCTGGAAGAACTGCGTCGGCACGACGTCCATATCCTCCAGCAGATTGATCACCCAAGCCACCTTGAGAGCCTGCTTGGGAGAGAGCGTATCCAAAAATTCCTCAACCGGACTGCGGCCGGCATCAGTTTTGAAGAATATGACATCTCTGATCATGGGCAAGGGTTAACCTTTGTGTTAACATCAGTCAAGCATGTATCCTTGGATTTTCGTAGTGAACCTTTAAAGCTCAGCGACGGGTGCCACCTGCTAATGAGGGTCGTATTTCAACGTGAGATGACACGTCTGGCTTCCGTTCGCAAGACCGGCTGGTTCGCCTTGATTCTGACAACACTGTCGCGTAATATATCTAAGTCCTTGCTGAACAGTCTGCGCTGATCGCAGTATGTAACGACAAGCTGCGCTGCGTCACGCAGAGAACCATGCACCTGTGAAAGCTCGAATGCTGCTTCCGAAATTTCATCTGCTGTTTTGGTGAGCACCACACTGTGCGGCCCATCCATGAACAGCCACTGCACTTCGCGTGTCTCGGGCATCATCAATTGGAGTAATGCATCCGTCCACCACCCGAGAATAATCACCGGAAAATCTGACCATCCGTTTTCAGGGAATGCCCCATCCTGTAGTTCCAGGAAGATCCGACCCGTCACATTTCCACCTTCTCGGCTTTTATTAAATGTCTGGAGATCGACCGTGATCATACCTTTATACCTTTGGCGAACGGTTAGGCTGTGGGACGCGAAGCGTTCTCACCAGCCAATGGTTGGCGATTTTATTTCAGAGTCGAGGGATCCAATAAACGAGCCCCATGGTATACGGTCAGGATTTCAACGAGTTCCAGTTTCACGCGGTAGACAATCCGATAATTTCCGAGGATGATCTCACGGATAATCGGATCATTCGACTCTGGAACAATTCTGCCCGACCGGGGAAAGTGTTCGAGTCTCTGAGCTGCGTCAAGCACATCGATCACGAAAAGTCTGGCGTAATGAGGCGAATCATCCGAAATAAAGTCAGCAATGGCTTCAAGATCGTCGGCCGCTTGCGCGGTCCATCTTATTTCAGCCATTTTGACATCCGCTCCTTGACTTGGGCTTGGGAGAAGGTTTGCCCGGCATCAGCTTGCTGGAGTCCCCTCTCGATTTTCACCAGAAACAAGAGACGTTCCATCGCGTCCTCGAAGGATGCGTCATCCGGGAGGTTCTGAACAGCTTGAATCACTTTGTCTTTCGTTGTCATGGAAACATGACATATCAGGATTGGTTTCTGACTGCAAACCTTATCTTCGTGCCCAGGAATGACAGCGATGTTCACAGCTCTCCCCACTCATGATCAGTGTTCATCAGCGTCCATCAGTGGGTCGGTTTTTCTGACACTTTCACTGCCATGTCTCACTTCAAAGTTTGTCGCGCTAAAAGAAGTTAACGTACAAATCTTGGTTGAAGGGAAACCTTTCACATTCCTTCTAAGATTTTCAATATGCCGGTTGACATAAAAAATGACACCAGAACTAGTAAAAAAGTTCCCCACTTGATTAGAAAAATATCTGCTTTGGTCGGGTTGTCAGGTCGTCGGGCCACAATCATGAAAAAGCCAACCCAAAATGCTATCAAAGCATAGCATAAGATCGATCCAAGAAATCCTCCGGTTCCAGTAAGCAGCCAGAGAAGGACTTGCTGGGTTACAACCAGGACAAGTGCACCCTTGTATGCCGGACTGAATATGGGTTTCTCTTCAATCATTTTCTGTTCTGTGGCAACATTATATTAAACAACACGTTGTTTTTTCTGCCTTATGCCTGAATACAGGGACAACTGCAGGTAAAATGCTTATATCTGGGCTTATTAGATGTTTGCTGTTGTATAATATTCCTTGTGTACGCTGGATCTTATGCAACGGGTGTATCCGAAATCCGTTTATCGGGATGTGCACCTGTGGTGGGGTTGGGATTGAAATGTGGTGGGTCATTGTAAAAATCGTGGTGAAATGGAGGACGGATGTCAAGCCGAATTCACGATCAGGGCTTTCTCCTTTCCCCCTTCTCTTTTTCGCACGTTCAACGTTCATCGTTCGAAGTTGAACGTTCGATTTCAAACAGGTTATCGGCAAGGGACTGCCGATCTACGAGCCCTTCAACGTTCGAAGTTTGTTATGGAAAGCGAACGTTGAACGTCGCCCCCCATAAGCCCCCAAAGCGGCAGCTCTGGTCGTTCCTCCCGACGCTACCGCACTCCAAAGACGCTTCGCGTCCGCGCGTGGTGAGCTGTTGACGCATGTCTTTTCTGGAGCGGATTCCCCCTCTCCGCACTCGAACGCCCCCTCCGCCCCTGCCGGTGCGGAGACCGGCGCTCCCGTCCCCTTTGCCCCGGCGGTATTCGTTCGAAGTTGGACGTTCGATGTTCGGCGTTCGCTTTCCTTTATCCGGTAATATCCCTTAGCGTCAAATTCAGGGCCTGGTCTTTGAGTTGCACGCGGGATCCGAGGATGCTGGCCCGGGTTTCTCGGGCGAGGGCCGCCTCTAATCGTGCGCCGAAGTCATGCACGTGGCGGGGTTCGGTGGCGCGGACTTCGTCCCATTGGGTTTGTCGCATTTCGGGGGTGTAGTGGATGAGATGACGGTAAAGGCTGTGGTAGGCGGCGGTTTCGGCGTGGCGGGAGCGGCTCATCGCCCCCAAGGCTCCGATCTTGGTCTGCTCGAGGTCGGCTTCGCTTTGCTTGTGCGCTTGCAACCATTTGCCGGCGTTGCGGTAGATCTCCAGGGTTTGCAGCACGTGGGGATCCCGGTAACTGGTGAAGTTGAAGGTGCCGGTGATGCGGTCCAAGGAACAGGACGCGCCGTAGGCGCCGCCGCGTACCCGGACCTGTTCCCAGAGGTATTCGTTGCGAAGCAGTCGGTTCACCACGGTGGCGGAACCGTGGGGAAGGCCGCCGTCAAACTCCATGCGGGTGGCCAGACCCACGAAATTCACCGGGGAGGGGGCGACCAGGCCTTCACGCTGCAAATGGGACAGGGGGGTCCAATCGCGACGGGCGGCATCCATGCATACGCCTTCTTGAACGGCATCCGACAGTCCCTGCAGGTGGTTTTTGGCATATTCGATCACATCAGGATCTCCGCCCAAATGGATTTGCATGGATTTGCGACGCATGATTCGAAGGTGCAACTTTTTCATGCGCTCGCTTAAATCCCGGGCGTTTTGGTTTTCCCAATGACGCAGGGCGTCCAGATAGCCAAGTCCCCCCATTTCCTCGGAGGCGCGTTCGGCGGCGCTGAAGGCCGCGTTGAGGCGCAGGCTGACCACGCGACTGCCGTTGTGGATGAGTCCGGCCTCTTCGTTGGCTTTTTCCTCCAGCAACATTTGCATGACCCGGTCCGGCGGACCGAGGCGGGGGTTGTCGAGAACTTCGCCAATGAGTTTCGTCATTTCCGGGATTTTGTCCTTGAGGCATTTGATCCGAAGGACGAGGGCTCCGAGCATGCCGGGACCGCTCCCGTGTTTGGCGTAAGTGTCGGAGGTTTCGATTTGTACGCCCAGTCCACCGGTATGGCAGGCGATCTGTTCGTTGAAGGCGATGTGATCCAGGCGCGTGGTCCCCAGTTCGGTCAGGCAGCGTCCGTAGAGGGACAACAGGGGGAGGTCGGACTGGGGAATGTCGAGAATATCGAAGACGATGTTGGCGTAGAGAATGCCGGAACTGTCCACGGGGGTGGTCAGCAGGGGCAATCCATGGTGTTCGTTGATTTCGACGGGGGGATCGGCGGGATATTCGCGCACATCCGCGAGACTGAGATGGGGGAGGGAGCGAAGGGCTTCCAACGAGTCGGGGGTGGATTGGAAGGCTTCGACTTCGGCGGCGAGTTCGCGGGCCAGGGCTTCTTTTTGGGGGTCGTGGGCGAAATCCCCGAGGATGTTGGCCAATTGGGTGGCTTCGTCGGCGGATTCCCGACGGGCCAGATCCGGGTCCGGGCTGACGACGACTTCGGTGCGGGCGGGATTCTCCAGCAGGTTCGCGCGGATCCAGTCTTGGAAAATGCCCGGATTTTCCTGCCATTCCCGGCGCAGGGCGTTCATGCGTTTTTGCACTTGCAGGGTTTCCAGGGGATCGCCCCCGTTGATCCAAGGATTGAGAGCCTGCAGCATGGTCACCAGTCCCTTGGGGGTGCCGCCGGTATTTTGTTCGCGGTAATAGAATTCGGTGGTGTTGAAGGCGCCTTCGATCAAATCGGGCCGGAAGCCGGTCTCGGCGATGTCGCGGAGGGAGTCTAGGATCAGGGCCGGAACCCGCGCCTCGTTCCCGGGTTCCACGCCCCGCAGACCGAAGGAGGCGTGAGGCTGGTTGAGGTGCAGGCCGACGCCGCCGCCAATGATGTCTTCCCCGATGCCGCTGTCCAGCAAAGCCATGCGCAGGGGGCTGGCGGGGTTTCGGAAAAGGAGGTGACCGGTCATGCTGGCCAGAAGCATGTCCTGCAGATCCACGCAGCGACCGGGCAGGAGCCAGTTGAGACTGACGAAAGTACCTTCGTCGCCGTGTTCGCCGGCGGGGTACACGCCCGTGTGCCGTTTGGTTTCCGTCCACGGCGCTTGCAGGGGCATGGGTTCGGGAACGGGACCGGCTTGCACGCGGGAGAGGACCTCGTCCAGCCGTTGCAGGCGTTCCGTCGGGTCGTCGTCCCCGTAGGCATAGACGAATGCGTTTGCGGGGTGATAATGGTGGTGGTGAAAGGTTTTGAATTGCTCGAAATCCAATTCCGGAATGTGCAGGGGATCCCCGCCGTAATCAAAACGATAGGGGGTCTGATCGTAGAGTCCGCGCTGCACCAATTCCTCCCAACGGCTGTCGGCGCTGGCGTAGACCCCTTTCATTTCGTTGAAGACCACGCCTTGATATTCGATTTCGCCGTCGGGACGCCATTGCACGCGCCAGCCTTCCTGCCCCAGCACGGCGGGGGTGAGCCGCGGAAAGAACACCGCGTCCAGATACACGTCCACGAGGTTGTAAAAGTCGCGGAGATTGCGGCTGGCCACCGGATAGCAGGTGCGGTCCGGGTAGGTGAAGGCGTTCAGAAAAGTCTGCAGGGAGGTGCGTAGCAGTTCTTTGAAGGGTTCTTTGACCGGAAACCGTTCGCTGCCACAGAGCACGGAATGCTCCAAAATGTGGGGCAGACCGGTGTGGTTGCCGGGCGGGGTGCGAAAGTTGATGCCAAAGACTTTGTTGTCGTCCGCGCAAGTCAGGGAGAGAAATTGGGCGCCACTGACGTGGCGGTACAAATATCCTTCCGCGTTTTGCAGGGGGAGGTGGGCCTGTCCGATCAGCGTGAAAGCGGGGTGGCT
Source organism: Verrucomicrobiota bacterium (assembly GCA_020831635.1). Taxonomy (GTDB): domain Bacteria; phylum Verrucomicrobiota; class Kiritimatiellia; order SS1-B-03-39; family UBA6053; genus PXAS01. The sequence goes on from JAFIGC010000187.1 coordinate 5,991, forward strand.
TGCGGGCGTGCCCGCGGACTTGACGGAAGGCGTTGCGGAGGAGGGATTGGCGGAAGGTTGGGCGGTGAGCGTGTCGGCGGAGGTGGATTGGCGCATAAAGGTTTCATGTTAAAAGGGCATGTCGTCATCTTCGGCGGAAAAGCCGCCGAAGGGGAAATCGAAATCGTCTAAATCATTTAAGTCATCAAAATCATCTTCATCCCCGTCGCATTCCCCCTCAAAATCGTGATTGGGCTGGGGGAGTTTGTCGTCGCGGTCCACGAGAGGCATTTGCCGGGGCGGGATTTTTTCGTCGGGAAAATCGGCGGCCCATTGGGCGCGGTCGAAATCCGAGGCATAAAAACGCAACCAAGTGTCGGTATCCTCTTCGCTGCCACTGCCGCACATGTCGATGTGCAGGGCGCCGTTCAGGGAATGGGACATGTCCCAAGTGAATTCGTTGAGGGTTTCCGTCCAAAGCTGTTCGTAGAGGGAGCGGTCGTTCAAATGGTTGGTGTTTTCCAAAAAGACCCGCAATTCGGCGAGTTTGTTGATCACTTCCCAGAGCTTGTCGTGGAGTTGGGCCTCGCTGAGATCGTTGGGAGAGGGGAGGCAGACTCCGTTTTCGATCAGTTGGTGGGCGTGGGTAATGGTGGGTTGGGATTCGAGCACGTAAATGTGCTCCAAAAACGCCAATTCCTCTTCGGGGTCGGTGTCCGGGTCGGTATGCTGAAACAGTTCCCCGAGTTCAACCAGTTTCCCCTTGAGGAACTGGATGCGGGCTTGGACGAATTCTTCGCGGGAGTTGAAATCGGATTCCTTCATAAGGCCTCCTTTATTTGCGAATGAGACTGTCGAGTGAGAATTTTCCGGGACCGGCGACGAAAATGGCCACATAGGCCGCGAGAAACATGAGGGCAGGCTCTTTGCTGCGCCCGCTGGCGAAAAGCGGATCGGCGCCGTGGGCGATGAACGCTGCCACGCACATGGTGACCATCAGCGGAATCAATGCCGCGCGGGTGAAAAGACCCAAAGCCACCAACGTCGCGCAGAACACTTCCGCGAAAACCGCGAGGCCCAAGCTGACGGTGCTGCCCAGCCCCATGAAATCCATAAATCCATCCGCGCGGTCCCCGAAGTTGACCAATTTCCCCCATCCATGCCCGACGGCCATGAAGAGGCCGAAAACCAGCCGCATGACGAGTATACTGATTGAAGCTTGAAGGGTATGGGTGGAATTGCTGAAAAGTAGTTTCTTCATGTGGTGGCCTCCTTGTTTGTGTGTCGTGTACAAATTGTACTATACCCCATATCGAGGAAATTCAACCTCGCGGGGGCATTCGCTTTGGGTATGTGCAACCTCTTAGGGGACGGGATAATGCGCGGTGAGGGCAATGACCTCGGTGCGGATTTTTTTGATCGTCTCTTCGTCGGAGGGATCCTTGAGGATGGTTCCGATCCAGGTCGCGATTTGCTCCATGTCCTTTTCTTTCATGCCCCGGGTGGTCATGGCGGGGGTGCCGAGACGAATGCCGGAGGTGACGAAGGGGCTTTTCTTGTCAAAGGGAATGGCGTTTTTATTGACGGTAATGCCGGCCTCGTCGAGGGCGGCGGCGGCATCCTTGCCGGTGACGCCGATGGGACTGAGGTCCACGAGCATCACATGGTTGTCGGTGCCGCCGGATACCACGCGCAGGCCCTGGGCCTCCACGCCGGACGCGAGGGCTTGGGCGTTTTGGATGACCTGCTGGCAATAGGTTTTGAACGACGGCTGGAGGGCTTCGTGGAAGCACACGGCCTTGGCGGCGATGGTGTGCATAAGCGGACCGCCCTGCACGCCGGGGAAGACCTGACGGTCAATGTCGGCCGCGTATTGGGATTTGCACATGATCAGACCGCCGCGGGGTCCCCGCAGGGTTTTGTGGGTGGTGGTGGTGACGTAATCGCAATGCGGGAAGGGGGAGGGGTGGCATCCCGCCGCCACCAGCCCGGCGATGTGGGCAATGTCCGCAAACAGCAGGGCCCCGACACCGTCGGCGATTTCGCGCAGTCGTTTGAAGTCGATGATACGGCTGTAGGCGCTGGCGCCGCAGACCAGCATTTTGGGCTGATGTTCCTTGGCCAGTTTTTCGATTTCGTCGTAATTCAACTGTTCGCTTTCGGCATCGACGCCGTAATGAACGGCATTGAAGAAACGTCCGGAGAAATTGAGTTTCATCCCGTGGGTGAGGTGGCCGCCATGGGCCAGGTCCATGGCCAGAATGGTGTCGCCGGGTTCGAGAGCCGCGAAATAGACGGCCTGGTTGGCTGTGGAACCGGAATGGGGCTGGACGTTGGCGTGTTCGGCGCCAAAGAGTTTTTTGGCGCGGTCGATGGCCAGTTGCTCGGCCTGGTCGACGAATTCACAGCCATGATACCAGCGTTTGCCGGGGTAGCCTTCGGCGTATTTGTTGGTGAGCACGGACCCGCCGCATTCCTGCACGGCCCGGCTGGTGTAGTTTTCCGAGGCGATCAGCTCGATGTTTTGGCGTTGGCGTTTGGCTTCCCGTCGAATGACCGCGTAGATTTCCGGGTCGGTGTCTTCCAGGGCCAAGGTGTCGTAGGCGGCTTCGGTGAGGTCGTCGATTTTTTTGACGCGGCGCTCGTGGCGGGTGCCGGGTTCGAAATGGTGGGCGGTCCAGGCTTCCAAAATGGCGGCCAGGGTCGGCGGTTCCATTTCGCCGGGGAGCACCAGCACGTTGGCGTTGTTGTGGGTGCGGGCCAGGGTGGCCAAATGGGCCGAGGTGCAGAGGGCGGCGCGGACCTTGGGGAAACGGTTGGCGGCGATGGACATGCCGATGCCGGTGGTGCAGATGAGCACCCCGTAATCCACCTCCCCTTCGGATACGGCGGAACAAACCGCGGGCACGAAATCGGGGTAGTCCACCGACTCATGCGCGGTGGTGCCCGCGTCGAGGGTTTCCGCGCCTTGTTCCTTGAGCATGTCGGTGGCCAGGGTTTTGAGATCAAATCCTCCGTGATCGGAGCCTAAAATGACTTTCATGAATGGGTGTTTCCTTCAGTGTTTGGGGCAGTTTTTTGGTGGGGGGGTGGCCGAATCAGGGCCAGGATCAAATTGGAGAGGGCGCTTTCGATGTCATCGCGGGCCATGCGGTAGGTGTCGAGGGTGCCGCCAAAAGGGTCCATCACATCCGCGTCGGGTTTTTGGGGATCAAACCCGTGCAACAGATGCAGTTTTTCCTTGGAAATGTCCGGCGCCATGTTGCGGATCAGTTCCCGGTGACCGGCGGTCATGGCCACCACATGGTCCGCTTCCCGAACCATGTTCGGGCTCAGGGCCCGCGCCTTGTGGTCTTCCAAGGGAATGCCACGCTCGCGCAAAGCGTCAACGGCCAGCGGGCTCGCGGGTTCGCCCGGGGAGGCGAAAACCCCCGCGGAAGCAAAGTGCCAATCGGGCATGCCCGCGCACAGCGAAGCCGCCAACCGTTCGGCCATGGGCGAACGGCAGGTGTTGCCGGTACAGACAAACAACAGGGTTTTCGGGGGAGCGGAACTCATGCGCTTCCTTTTACAGGCGATTTTCCACGGGTCAAGAATCGAAACGGGGAATGCGCTCGCAGACTCGCTGGATATGGGATATGCGCTTGCGGGCTCGCTGGATATGGGATATGCGCTCGCGGGCTCGCTGGATATGGGATATG
>JAFIGC010000188.1 GCA_020831635.1 Verrucomicrobiota bacterium
GGGACAGGTCGGGGGTAAGTTTAGTGGTGGTCATGCGCGCCTTATGCACCTGAGGCCTTGGAAATTCAAGGCGGACCACGTTTCAAATCAGTTTACCGTAATCCTACCCCCGTTTGGCCCGGGGATGGGCTTGGTTATAGACTTCTTTCATCCGCTGGAAATCGAGATGGGTGTAGATCTGGGTGGTGGAAAGGCTGCTGTGTCCCAGCAGTTCCTGCACGCTGCGCAAATCGGCGCCCGCGTCCAGCAAATGGGTGGCAAAGGAATGCCGCAAATCATGGGGAGAAAAGTCGGGATTCAAATTCGCCGCGCTCAACATGGTTTTCATCATGCGCTGGATGGACCGGTTGCTCAAGGCGGTGCCGTGTTTGTTGAGAAAAAGCGCGGGCGGACGTTTGGACACCCCCAGAAAATCCAAAAAACGTTCTTTGGCTTCCAGCGCCTCGTGTAGGGCGTTGACCGCCGGACCGCCCAAGGGACACATGCGTTCTTTTTTTCCCTTGCCCATGACCCGGACCACCCCGCCCAGTAAATCCACCCGGTTCTCCCGCAACCCCGTCAGCTCACTCAGCCGAATGCCGCTACTGTACAAGACCTCGAGAATGGCGGTATCGCGGGCGGCGGCGTAAATCTTAAAAACATCCCCCGGCTCCGCTTGGGCCAACAAAGTCTGGGGGGCTTCCAACAAACGGCACACCTCGGCGCGGCTCAACACCTCGGGCAGATTTCGGTCCTGGCGCGGGGCGGGAAGGCCGGAAAAGGGGTTGGCCTCCACCCGCCCCTCGCGGTGGAGAAATTTGAAAAAACTCCGCAGACTGGAGAGTTTGCGTCCGGTGGTGGCGGGACGGGCACCCTGCTTCTGCACTTCCGCGAGAAAACCGCGGGCTTGCAGGCGGGTCACCGATGCCCAGGGAAAGGGGGCAGCGGCATCCGGCCACCGATGGGCCGCGAACTGCAAAATATCGGCCGCGTAGTGGGTGGTGGTGTGGACGGAGGCGTTTTTTTCGCCTTCCAAATGTTGGAGAAACGCTTCAAGCTCCGGATCGGAACTCATTCCTGAATCCGTGAGATATTTGCAAAGAAGGCGTACAAGATCATGGAGCGAAAGGGATTGTCGGGAATCGAGGCATACCCATGCGGTCTGTCGAGCATTCCCGACAATTCCTTGCAGTCCATGAAATTGTGCGGATTCACAGCAAAGATCTCACGGATTCAGGTTATTTGCTCTTTAACATCGCCTTCAACTCGGGCGTCAAATACTTGGAGTCCGTCCATTTGCGCCCTTCGGGATGCTCCCAGCATTCCAAGCTGGCCCGCAAGACGTCGGGGCGGCTGACAATGCCGACCAACTGGTCGCCTTCGACCACGGGCAGCCGACGGTAGGGACGGTGCATGAAAATGCCCGCGATCATGAACAGATCCGCGTTCGGCCCCACGGTCTCGGGATGCATCACCATATATTCCGCCACGGTGCCGCGGGGAAGCTGGCTGTAGGCGGCGGCCGCGAAAATGCCCATGCAGTCTTTTTCGGACAGCATGCCCAACAATTGTCCTTCTTCCACCACGGGGGCACCGGACACGTCGTGCTTCATCATTTTCAGAATGGCGTCGTAGATGTCCATTTCCGGGGACAGGGTCACCACTTTGGTGGTCATAAAATCAGAGACGATTGGAATTTGCGTCATGATCAACTCCTTGCGGGCAGGGAAAAAGGCTTCAAATGATTTCGAACGGTTTCAACAACAGTTCGTTGAGGTTGATTTCGGAGGGAGAATCCACCACGGCCTGGGCGCCGCCGAAATCTTGGAATTCGGTGAAGCGGTCGGGAACGACCACGCAATGCACGCCGGCGGTCAAAGCCGATTTCACCGAAGCCATGCTGGTGGTGATGGCCATGGAGGAGGGTCCAATGATATCGTTGTCTTTGGACGCTTTCAGCCAGGCGTCGGCACGGGGATAAGGCTCCAAGTTGGTGCCGAAGGCGATGTACTCAATACCCAGGCCGGACAGATCCAGCCGGTCACCCAGCGCATCGCGGACGGCGGGCGGAAGTGACGTCAGGGCGTACACCGGCATTTCACGCTCGCGGGCCTGCACGATCACATTGCGCAATTCGTCGCTGACCCAAACTTCGGCGGATTCGACATACGATTGAACCGAGTTGATGATTTCATCCCCCAATTTTTTCGGGGTCCCTTTTTTCACCCCGAATTCGCTCTGCAAGGATTCGATCAGTTTCGAGGGGGACTGCGTCAACCCATACCGGGACAGGTGCAAGGGGGTTAATTTCTGGTCGTCGAATATACGTTGCAAGGCCTCATACGTGGCTTCCCGCACTTTGGCGACCAAATGGTCGAATTCAAACAAAAGGGCTGAGGTGGTGGGATGGAATTCGTGGTTGTCTGCGTTGGCGTTCAAAATGGATAAACTCCTGAAGGTAAATGGGAAAAAATTCGGTGCTTCCCCATATCGTTCCCATGGGATTTGTCAAGCTTGGTCCAACACGCGGAAAAACCGCTCCATTTGCGCGTCGGTGCCCACGGTGATTCGCAAATAGGGGCCCGTTCGCGGGCCGGGGAAGTGACGCAGGTACACGTTTCGGGCCCGCAATTTCGCGTGCAGTTCCGCCGCATCAACGCCTTCGGGCACTTTGGCAAAGAGAAAGTTGGTTTGCGAGGGCAGCACCTCGTAGCCGCGTTCCGTTAGTTTTTTCGCGGTGGCGTGGCGGGTGCCCCGCACGGCGGTGACGTTGGACCGCATCCAGGAAACATCTTCGATGGCGGCCAGGGCCATGCGCTGTGACAGCACGTTGGTGTTATAACTGTCCTTGATCTTGTCGAGGGCACCCACCAATTCGGGGGAACCGAGCACATACCCCATGCGGATCCCGGCCAAACCGTGGCTTTTGGAAAAACTCCGGCTGACCATGAGGTTGGGGCATTCGTTCAATAAACCCACGGCATCGTCCTCGGCAAAATCCGCGTACGCCTCGTCCACCAGCAACACCCCGTCACAGCGGTTCGCGGCCGCGCGGACATCGTCCAGCGGCACGCACAAGCCCGTGGGGGCGTTGGGGCGGGTGAGAAAGAACAGGGACACGTCCAGCCGGTCGGGTACCCGCCAACTGAAATCCGCCTCCAAAGGAAATTCGACGCAGGCAAGCCCCGCGATTTCGCACAGCACCGGATACAGGGAATACGACGGCGCCATTTGCCCCACCCTGCCCCCGGGCTCGCAAAAGGCGCGGGTACAGAGGGCCAGTACTTCATCGCTGCCGTTGCCGACGAAAACCTGCTCGGGACGCACCCCATGCAATTCGGCCAAAGCGGAGCGCAGTTTTCCCGCCGAGGGGTGTGGATATTTGCGCAAAATGTCCGCATCCACGCGCCCCAGGGCTTCGAAAACCTTGGGAGAGGGCGGATACGGGTTCTCGTTGGTGTTGAGCTTGAGCACGTCGGCCCCGTCCGGTTGCTCCCCGGGAACATAGGCGTGCATGGCGGCGACGGAGGGACGGATCAGGTTTTTCATGAGGAAAACCGTATTTGTGCGGACCGGGTGTGACCGTCCAGCCCCTCCACGCGCCCGAAGGCTTCAATGACGGGCAGGACGTCCAGCAAATCTTCACGGGTCAGTTCCAGCAGGCTGGAGCGGCGCATGAAATCGTCCACGGTCAATCCCGAAAACATGGCCGCGGCCCCGCCGGTGGGCAGCACGTGACTGGGTCCGGCGGCAAAATCCCCGGCGCTTTCGGGAGTCCACTTCCCGAGGAAAATCGCGCCCGCGGCCCGGATTCGCGCACAGACGGCACGGGGATCGCGTACGAGGAGTTCCAAGTGTTCGGCGGCAAAGCGGTTGATCAGTTCCACCCCGTCGTCCAAGTCCTTGACCCGCACGGCCATGACCCCGTTTTCCAGCACCGGCAGGGTTTTGTCCAGACGGCTGAGTTGGGCCGCCTGTCGGATCAGTTCGGCTTCCACGGCGGGAATCAGATCAGGCGCACAGGTCACCAAAAGCGCTTTTTCCAATCCGGTCCCGTGCTCGGCCTGGGAAAGCAGATCGGCGGCCACGTGGGCGGGGTCGGAGCTGTCGTCGGCAAGAATGGCGATTTCACTGGGACCGGCCACGCTGTCGAGGGATACCTCGCCATAGACGAGTTTTTTGGCGGCGGCCACATAGGCGTTGCCGGGGCCAACGATTTTTTGCACCTTGGGCATCGTATCCGTTCCGTAGGCCAAGGCGCCGATCGCCTGCACACCGCCAATTTTGTAAATCTCCCCCACCCCGGCCAGGTGCAAGGCAAAGAGGACGTAGGGGTTGACGCGCCCTTCGCGATTGGCGGGGGTGCAGGCCACGATTTCCCGCACCCCGGCGGCGCGGGCCAGGGTCGCGGTCATCAATGCGGTGGAGGCTAGGGGGGCGGTTCCGCCGGGAATATAGATCCCGACGCGGTCCAATGGCATGTATTTTTCCCCCAGACGTCCGCCTTGCGGAGTGGCCATGTCCCAGTCCTGGCGTTTTCCGGCTTTGGCGAAGGCAAAGATACGCGCATCGGCTTCGGCGGCCTGTTTTTTGAAATCCTCGTCCACGGCTTGCAGGGCCTCGTCCAGTTCCGCGTCCGTGACCCGAAGTCTGTCGGCGGTCAACCCCGGGGTGTCGAATTTCACAGCGTAGCGCAATACGGCGGCATCCCCCTCGGCACGGATTTCCGCGAGGATGTCGCGGGCCACGGCTTCGGCGGCGGGATCAATGGCGGGGCGAGAGAGAAAAGCGGTCACTTCCGGCGGGGCGGCGTCGGGGGACCAGGTTGCGGTTTTGAGTTGATAATTTTGCATGGCAAGGTTTGGGAAAGAAAGGTTAACGTCGGATCACTTCGTTGAGCAAATTGCATTTCGGGCATTTGGACAGCGGGACCAAGCGGGTATCGATATACACGTGATTACAGCCGGTGCAACGGAAGATGTTGGCTTTTGCGGTTCTTTGGTAGCGGTAGCCCCGTTTTCGGTACAGCCAGCCCAAAAACAGCAAAACCAAAAACTGCAGCGTCAGCGGCGCCAAAAAGAGCCAGGACACGGCATGGGACCCCATTTGCATCAGCGGACCTCTTCGGGCTGGAGGTTCAACTGAAAGCGCGCGCGTACCGGCCCCAATCCCCGCTGAATTCGGGCAAGCCGGAGGGATTGGAGCAGTTCCTGGCGCAGGGGGGGCGGAGGTCCGGGCGGGTCCACCAGCAAATGGCTCACTTGGCCGTACTCATCAAAATGCATGACCCCGGTAATGTTCAAAGTCACGGGGGAAAGCGGAATCCGGGGAGGACGGAACACCTGTAGTTCGGGGGCCTCATCCGAAGTGAACGACAACCTCCAGCGATACGGGCCGGAACGGGATTCGGGCGGAAATTCCTCGGCGGCGGGCGTCAGTGGCGCGAAACGGGGCTGCATGCTTTGCATCGGCAGGGTCGGGGACGGAAGCAAGTTCGCCGGGGCAAGGTCAAGGGACATGGCCAAATCCAGCGGACTCTCCAGAGGGGGCATGGCCACGGTTTGGCTCTGTCGGTCCCGGGCCCCCGAAAATCCCATGGACGTGGGCAGGGAAAACAAGGTGGGCGACCAGAGAAATCCCGTGCTTTCCGGTTGGAAATTCAAAACCGTGCGGGTTGGGGACGTGGCGGGACGCTGGGGCTTGGACAAGGGCATCATCAACCAAAGGGCGTGTAAAAACAATGCCGTCAATACGCTGATCACGCCATGGGCCAGATTGGATTTCAACTGCGAGGATTTCACCTGCCCCATGGCCGATCTCCTTCGGTGGCGATGGACCGCCGGGTGGCAATGGCCACATCGCGGATCCCCGCCTGCCGGGCGAACTGATACACCTGCATGTTGGTGCCCAGCGATACCTGATCATCCGCTTCGATCACCAGCGGCGTGTTCGGATGCTCGAAGCGCATGCGCTCAAACGCGGGACGCAAATCCTCCAGCGTCGTCAACCGGTCATTGAAAAAAATCATATTCTGCTGGGTGATGGTCACCACCATGGCGTTCAGGGGAATGCCCTCCCCGCTTTCTTCCAGGGTCGGCAAGCTCAGCCAAACCCCCGGACGGGTGACGAAGGTGGAACTGAAAATGAAAAAAATTAAAATCAGCAACACCACGTCCACCATGGCCGCCGGCTCCACGATCGGCGGAAAGCGGCGGCTGCGGGCGGTGAAATTTCGCTTCAGGGCGGTGAGCTGACGATAGTGGGCGATATCCGAGTGTTTCATGGACTCAATCCTCCACGTAGAGATTGCGGTTGGTCACCAGAAACGCGAGGATGTCCGCCCCGGCAAACTCCATGTCCAGCACCAGGGATTCGATGCGACTGACCAACAGGTTGTACCCCGCGTAGATGGGCATGGCCACGGTCAATCCGGCGGCGGTGGTCGACAGGGCCATCCACATCCCCCGGGCAAATTCATCCACATTGTCGGCGGGCGCGGACGCCTCCAAGACCTGGAAAATGTTCATCAGCGACAGCACCGTCCCCAACAGGCCCAACATGGGCGCGATTTTCCCCAGGGTCGCCAACAAGTTCAATTGATGTTCCATGCGGGGGATTTCCATCAACCCCGCCTGTTGGATGGTCTTGGCGATTTCCTCGGGGGGTTCCTCGACCTTCAGGATGGCGGCACGAACCAAATGGGCCACGGGTCCCGGGGTGTCCTCGCAAATGGCCACCGCCTCGGCGGCATTTCCGCGGCGCAACACGTTGTACAGGCCGTTCAAAAAATCCGTGGCCTGGATTTGGGCGCGGTGCAATTGCAACATCTTCATGACAAACAAGGACAGGGCCAAGAAGCTGATCAGGCCCATCAGCAACATGATGGGGCCGCCGGTGGTAAAAAGTTCAAACATACGGGTCTCCAGAAAAGGTTAGAAAAAAATCAAATGTTCGCGGCGCAAATCCTGAATGCGCTCCTCGGCCACCTCGGCGGCGCCGGAGATCCCGGAATCGACGATGTAACGATAGACTTGGATGGCTTTCCGCCAGTCTTTGCGTTGCTCGTAAGCTTGGGCGGCCGCATCCGCCGCCCGCCGGAAAATACTCTCGGTCTCGGGACTGTATCGCCCCCGGTTTCTCAAATAACCGTTCACGACCAGCATGTACTGGGCGAGGGCCTCGTCGTGCCGGTTGAGCGCGGCCAGGGCGCTGCCGACCTTGTACCCGGCCTGCAAACGCAAATCGGGCGGGGCGCCGGAGGACTCCTCCACAAAGCGATACGCGGCCAAGGCATCCTGAAACCGGGCCGGATCCTGCTGGCCCAAGGTGAAATGACAATCCCCCACCCTTCCCCGCGCCGCCAAGGCCAAGGTGGTGGCCGGAAACAGGTTGATCAATTGGTCAAAGACCAAAATCGCGGCATCGAAACGGTTGAGTTCCGTGAGGGTGTCGCCCTGATAAAACAAAGCCTCCCGCACATGCGGCGCTTCGGGGTCCGCATCGATCGACAAGGCAAATTGCTCCAGGGCCAGCGCGTAATTCTTGCGGGCCACCGCCGCGCGTCCGGCAAAATAAGCGGCCTTGGAAACGACCCGGGGCGTCTCCGCCATTTTGACGAGTTTGAGGAACTCTCCTTCCGCTTCCTCGTATGCCCTTCGATTGAAGGCGTGCTCCGCCAGCCAAAACCGGGCGTCCAGCACAAAGGGGGAGTCGGGAAACCGTTCCAGAAAGGTGCGTCCCACCCGAAGCGCCTCTTCTTCCCGGCCAATCAGGTACAAAGCCCACCCTCGCATCAAAAACGCCTGTTCCACGCGCGGATGGTCGGGGAAACGCTCCAACATCAAATCAAATTGCCGCAGCGCCGAATCGAACAACCCGATGCGGTACGCGGCCAAACCTTTGTCGATCATGGCGTCGGCGACGAATTGCCCGTCGGGGAAGCGGTCCAAGTAGGCGTCATATGCGCCGAGGGCTCTTTCGATGCGCAAAAATTTGCTCAAAAGCAACGCCCTTTGCATCCAGGCGCGCTCCGCGATCGGATGCTCGGGATGGCGGGAGATCAGTCGGTTCAATTCCTCGAGCGCCGGGTCCACCCCTTTCACCTCGGCCAGGCACAAGGCGGCCTGAAATTCCGCCTGCACCGAAAGCGGATGCGAGGAAAATTCCTCCGTGAATTGCAAATATTTCTTCCGGGCGGCGGAAAAGTGTTCGCGCTTTTTCAGCACGTCCGCCCATTTCATGAGAATATGCGGACGAATGGAATCTTCGGGTTGGGCCAATTGCCAGGCGCGTTCATAGAGATTTTCGGCGTCCCCCCAGCGGTTTTCCCGCTCGCGGACATTGGCCAGCCCCAGGTTGGCCCGCAAAAGGCCTTCTTGATCGGTGAACACGGAAAGGTACCGCTCATACGCCTCGCCCGTGGCCGTCCATTCCCCGCTCTCTTCCGCGGTTTTCGCCAACGCCTCCGCCAAAAGCAATTGCGCGTTGGCAATCCGGGGGGCATCCCCCCGGGAGGCAATCAAATGACGCAGAATACGGTCCCCTTCCTTGAGTTCGCCCCCCAGCACCAACAATTTGGCCCGCTGCGTACGCACCTCCCAAACTCCGGGATCGTCTTCGAGGCGCGCTTCCCAGCTCTTCAAAATTTCGGCGGCCTGCAAATATTGCCGCTCCTCCCGCAAAGCATCCGCCATCAACGGAAACACCAAAGGTTCCAAGGTTTCATCCAACTCGCCCGAGGCCAACAAGGCATCGAGCCGGGCCTTGGCCGCGCCCAAATCCCCGGCGCTCAATTCGTGTTGTACCATGCGAACCACGGCGATACGGCTTTGGGGGCTATCCCCCCCGTTGGCGGCAATGTCCGACCAAATCCCGACCGCCTCCTCCTTTTGGTTCGTGGCCAGCAAAATTTCCGCCAGTTCAAGCCGCAGCCCCGTGGCTTCCGGGTGGGCCTCGATTTCCGAACGCAACCCGGCGATGGCCGCTTCGGATTCTCCTCGCAAATGCCGGGCCCGGGCCAGCAGACGCATATGTTGTACGTGCCGGGGATCCTCCACGCGTGGGAGGGCCTCCAAGCGCTCCACCCCATCCTCAAAACGGCCCCGGGCCAAGTCCAAATCCACCCGCACCAAGGTTTTCCATCGATCCAAATCATCCGGCAACGTGCTCGGCACCCGGGAAAGCGCGTCATCCGCCCCCTCCAAATTCCCCGCCGCCAGCCGGGCGCGGGAAACCCCCAACCAAGCGGCCACGTGCGACGCCACCGGAGACTCCTCCAGACGGGTGACCCGCAGGAAATGATTTTCCGCGACATCATACAGCCCGTCCCGCAAGGCCACCTCACCGGACCGCAAGAACTCGAGGTCCGTATTCGCCCAGAGCAACAACGGCACTGTCAAGGTGATGAGCGGGATGAAAGAACGTAAAAACTTTCGCATACCCTGTTTCTAAACTGAAATCACGCAAAGCGCAAGCCCGGGCGAACAGGACATTCCCCATTTTATGGGAAAGTCGACAAAAACCATGGGGACGGCGTATCGAAAACCATGGAGGGGCGCCCCCTGCCAGTGGGGAGGAGCGCCGGGGCTTGGGAGCTATACCGAATGGCGGATTATGCGGGTGTCGCCGCCCGCCCGCAGGAGCT